>JAKSMQ010000020.1 GCA_024400565.1 Bacteroidales bacterium | reverse complement strand
ATAACCAGCGAATCCATTTTTTGAAATTATAAACTCAAAATTTACTATACAAATTTTGGTTGATATTCGGAGGACTATGGGCATGGTTCATGCACATCTTCTTCGGATTGCTATTAGGTAACCTCTAAAAATTAGAAAAATGAGTAACATTAGCTTGAGCGTCTTGCTGCTTCTTTTTGGCGCTTCCAAGCGTAACCGCTTGGCACATAGCACCGCTATGCACCTGCGCGTTTCCTCTCAGAATCGCTCAAAAAGAAGCAGCAATCCATCTCAATCTAATTATTAGAGATTACCATTATGTATTACAGTAGTAGGCATTCCTTGGGGTAAGCAACACTTCAAGATGGCAGGTCTCTCACTTGCGCCATTCGGTAAGGACGTTGAATTAGGAATATAAGAGAATATGGCTGATTGGAAAAATGCTCTCGCTGCCCTTGGAGCAACGGAAGAGACAAACGATAATAAGGAAAAGACAGACATCGACCGTAAGAAGCGTGTTGGTGTCGTTTACTCAACAAATCCTAACTATGAGTATTCAGACGATAGTCAGGCAGAGACAGATACACTTCCAAATAATCAGCAGAAGCTGCGTCTAAATATGGAAAGAGCAGGACGTGGCGGTAAGACTGTCACTCTTGTAAAAGGCTTTGTTGGTTCAGAGGAAGACATTACAGCACTCTGCAAACTGTTGAAGCAGAAATGTGGCGTTGGTGGTTCGGTTACTTTTGCCAACGGGACTAAAGTCGGTGGAGAGATAATCATCCAGGGCGACCATCGCCAGCGACTCGTTGAAATACTCAAAAAGGAAGGTTACACTCAAACAAAATAACAAATATGAAATCACTTTTGATTAAAAACAGATGAGTACCTACAAGGGAATAAGATACGCCAAAGTAGAACGATTCGGGTTGCCACAACTCGAACCGGCACTTGCGAGCGTTGACAACATTGAGACCGCTATAAAGATCTGTCCGCAGAATCCGAGCCGTCTGACACGCGTCATCGGTCGCTCTTTGAGTAGTTTTCAATGACGGCAAACGGAAGGCAAACGGTTTTTCCAAAACAGCTTTTTATACAAACAAAATTAATTCATCCAACAGGTCATTAAACATATGAACCAAACCCTGATGCAACAGATTCTCAAGAATGTTTTCCGGCAGGATTATTTATTCAAACAACTGAGAGTCTGACATTTACCAACGAAGTCCAACAATAAAACGACCTCAGGCAGTCCGCTCGGCAAGTCTTCTGCATTCACGTCCAGCCCTAGAGCCAAAGAAGCGGCAGGGAAGAGACAGACAACCACAATGGATGCATCATCGGTAGCCCCCAAAGACCCGACAGACAAACAGCAAGGAGGGGCAACCTTCACGCAACACACAAATAATGGACCATCAATCCTAGGGCAATGGTGGCCGAACCCAGGCCGAACCCAGGCCGAAGGGTGGCCGAAAGGTAAAGAAATGAAATGGCCATGGTCCTTACCCCGTTCTGTCGGCCAAGATGCTGGGACCCGAAAATGTTAAAATAAATTTTGCCGGTTCGTCCGACTTTTGTATCTTTGCAATCGCAAAACGACAGGAAACGACAGGCAAAAAGTGAGCAGAAACAGATTCCAGCATATTGATATCGAAGAACTTTCCTCCTCATTAGGAATCGAGGATGTGAAGCGCTATTCCTGCATGGCAGCCAAGTCGGAAGGGGCTCGCAACGAGCTGGTGGAGGTCATCTTTGGCCAATCTCCCAGGGCAGCAGGCAACGCAGCATGGGCATTGACCCATCTCAAGGACCGCGAGCTTGGCTTTCTCCTCCCCTACTCCAACCAGATGGCCGACCTGCTGATGAGCGACACCACCATAACGCTGAGGCGGCTCTTGCTCAACCTCCTGTCGCGCATAGGAATATCCGAATGTCACGAAAGGGGCGACCTGCTTGATTTCATCTTCACTCAGATCAACCACCCCGACGCGCCTCCAGGCGTAAGAGCCCTCTGCATGCGTATTGCCTATCTCTTCTGCATGCAATACCCCGAGCTGAAGAATGAGCTGGTTGAGACCCTCAGTCTGCCTAATACCGAAGAGCTGTCGCGAGGCGACCTCCATTACAGAGGAAAGATTCGGGCCATGCTGAAGGGGCATTAGCATACCTTTAGGCCAGACAACTCCAAGACAGCACTCAGGCAGCATACAGACAGCACATAGGCAGCACTCAGCCTCGGCATGGGCCATCGATTTGCGAATCTGCGTGGAGCCTATGTGGAGGCAATAGGGTGTTTATACGCAGCCCAGGGGGAGAATAAGAGATGAGAAGAGTGTTTTTTTCATCTTGACATACCAAAAAAATAAAATTTCCGTTACTATGTAATATTCGCGGGCATGAAACGTTATTTAATGCCGAAACAGATAAAAAACAGATGAACGACAAAGAAAAGAAAAGATATGGTCTGCCGACACTACTGATAGTATTGCTTGTGGGCGTGCTGGTAGGACTTCTCATACTGCCTTCGAAAAAGCAAACCAACTCGACGAGCCTTACCAAGCTCGACGAAGCTATGGCGCTGATTGAGAGCTACTATGTCGAAAACCAGGATCGGGACACCCTGACCGAGAAGATGATATCAGCCATGCTGTCGAAACTCGACCCCCACAGCCGCTACCTCTCGGTAGAGGAACTCCGCAAAGAGCAGGAAAACATACAGGGCGGATTTGAAGGCATCGGCGTGCTGCTGTTCTACCAGGGCGACACGGCCTGTGTGGACAATCTTATCCCCGGCGGTCCTGCCGAAAAGGCCGGTCTGATGCCAGGAGACCGTCTGCTGGCCGTAGACACCACCCGAATAGCTGGCGTCAATATGAGCAAAGACAAAATAGTCAACACCATACGCGGGCCCCACCATTCGATAGCCGACATTACGGTGTTGCGCTACGGGGAGAGCAAGGTGCGTCACATCCGTGTCAAACGAGACCTTATCAGCACACCCAGCATCGTGTACAGCGGCATGATAGACAACGAGACAGGCTACATCCGTCTGACCCGATTCTGCGAAACCTCTCACGACGAATTCCGTATCGCAGTCAAACAGCTCAAGGCCGAGGGAATGAAGTCGCTCATCCTCGACCTGCGTTCGAACGGAGGAGGACTCCTTCAGGCGGCTCTCGGCATAGCCGACGAACTGCTTCCCGGCCGAGAAACCATCGTATACACCCAGGGCGACCACCAGCGCAAGGACATCAGCCGCTCTACACGGGGAGGCCTGTGGTGTGAAGGCAAACTGGCCGTGCTCATAGACGAATACAGCGCCTCGGCAAGCGAGATTATTGCCGGAACGGTACAGGACAACGACCGTGGCCTCATCATAGGACGACGCTCGTTCGGCAAAGGACTGGTTCAACGTCAGTTCAGCCTCAGCGACGGCTCGGCCATCTGGCTCACTACAGCCCGCTACTATACTCCTTCGGGACGATGCATCCAGCGCCCCTATGACCGTGGAACCGATGAGTATTACTCCGAATTTCTTGAGCAGCTCTCTCTTGAGGCCCTCAGCGACTCGCTATTGACCAAGATCAACGACTCCACTCCCTACCATACGGCCAAAGGCCGCATCGTATATGGCGGCGGCGGCATCTATCCCGACCACCACCTGAAGATGTTTACCGACTCGCTGTTGGTCTACTACAACCGACTGCTCGACAAACAATGTGTGGCTCAGGTGGCATTCGACTACGTAGCCCGCAACTATACCCAGCTCAAGAAGCAATATACTACCGAAGACCAGTTTGTGAAGGAATTCGTGACCAGCGACGAACTGATGAATGCCTGCGTCAGACTGGGCGAGAAGAGAGGCGTGAAGCCTCACCCGCAGACACTCGCCAAATATGGCGACGAGATACGTCTCAGCATCAAGGCCCAGATAGGTCAGTCGCTCTTCCGCTCGGAGACCTTATACCGCATCTTGCTGCTCAAAGACAACGACCTTACTTCGGCACTCAGAATAGTAAAGAGCCATTAATTCACCCTCAACCAACCGACACATGAGAAGAATACTCGTCCTCCTATTCCTTGCCCTGGGCCTTGCAGCCTCGGCTCAGAACTCTGTAGTAATCGGAAAGCTTAGCGGCTGCTCCAATACTCCGGTCTACATCTACGAGGTGGTAAACGGCAGTCTCTCGGCTCCCGACACCATACGTCCCAACGCAAAGGGCGACTTCAAGGTAACATTCCCCGTGCTCGACCCTACCCTCTATGTGGTACGCTTCGGCAATCTGAAATGCAACGACATCCACCTGATGCTCCTCCCTGGCGAACGCGTCAATATGGAGATGGAGTTCGTGAAAGACTACGATTTTATGAGCCTGAAGAGCGTCAAGGGGTCCAAAAACATGACTCTCTACCAGGAGTTCAACAAGATATTGGGAGCTGACCTGGACCGCAAGAAAGCCATCAACCAGGAGTTCCAGCTCGCCACAACTACCGACCAGCGCAAGATGGAGCTCTCCAACCAATGGCAGAGTCTGGAAACTGTGCAGAGAATCAACATGAAGAAGCTGATAGAAAAGAACACCAGCTGCCTGATGAGTGCATTCCTTGTTACCTTCTTCGAAGAGGACATCGTGGCTTATCTTCCTCTCTACGAAGCGGTCTATGACGGACTTAAGAAAGACTATGCCAACAACAGCTTCGTGAAACACATAGGCGCCAAGATCAATTCGATGGTATTGCCCGGCAAAGTAGCGCCCGAAATCGCCATGAAAGACCCCGAAGGAAACACCCGCAAGCTGAGCGACCTGAGGGGCAAGGTGGTCATGATAGACTTTTGGGCATCCTGGTGCCGCCCCTGCCGACAGGAGAACCCCAACGTGGTGAGAGTATACAAGAAATACAAGGATGCAGGATTCGACATCTACAGCGTGTCGCTCGACAAGGACAAGAACAGCTGGGTACGCGCTATCCAGAACGACGGTCTTGAATGGGCCAACCATGTGAGCGACCTCAACGGATGGACCTCTTCGGGCGGAGCCGCCTACAACGTTACGTCGGTTCCCCATACCGTATTGCTCGACCGCGAAGGCCGTGTGATAGCCAAAGACCTGCGTGGAGCCGCGCTCGAGCTCAAACTGAAAGAAATATTCGGATTCTAAACCCAACATTACCCACAACTAACCGACAGAACCATGTTCACCTACAAATATCCCCGTCCGGCCCTGACCGCCGACATAGCAATTTTTGACCTCGAAGGGAAAAACATACTGCTCATAAAGCGTGGACGCGATCCCTATCAGGGCTGCTGGGCCATGCCTGGCGGATTCTTCGATATCGACGACCCCGATATTGAACATACCGCAGCCCGCGAACTTGAAGAGGAGACCTCTCTCACAGACATAGACCTGAAGATGGTCTGCGTGGCCAGCAAGGAGGGCCGCGACCCGAGAGGACGTACTGTGAGCGTGGTATTTATGGGGAAGGTAGACCCGACCCTGGTTCAGCCTAAAGGAGGAGACGATGCCGCAGAAGCACATTGGTGGCCTGTTGACGGGCTCCCCGACCTGGCTTTCGACCACGAAGAATTGATAGAAAAAGCAAAATCTTTGTTGTAATATTAAAAAAAAGAGTATCTTTGCACCCCGACAAAAAGAGCATACAGACAAATAACAAATTGAGATGCTTCTTTTTGTAACGATTATACAAAAAGTTATATGAGCGAAATTACAAGAACACAGATAGAAATGGCCCTCTCGCATGTGGACGACCCCGACCTCGGGAAGAGTCTCATCGACCTGGGTATGATTGAGAATATTGCCATCGATGGTCTCAAGGTAAGCTTTGACCTGGTACTCACCACCGCAGGCTGCCCTATGAAGAAGAAAATGAGCGACGACTGCGTAAACGCTATCCACGAACTGGTAGACCGCAACGCAGAAGTTACCGTTAACCTTACCACCCGCAAGGTTGAACCCGTCGACAAGCACGCCATGTTCCCCACCATCAAGAACGTCATTACCGTAGCCTCAGGCAAGGGTGGTGTCGGCAAGAGCACCGTAGCCGTCAACCTGGCTATTTCGCTGGCCAAGACAGGCGCCAAGGTAGGTCTGGTTGATGCTGATATTTACGGTCCCTCCATCCCCATCATGTTTGACATCAAGGACGACGAGATCTACGGCGAACAGCATGACGGAAAGACTTATATGGTCCCCATCGAGAAATACGGCATCAAGCTGATGTCGGTAGGCTTTATGATTGACCCCAACAAGGCTATCGTATGGCGTGGACCTATGGCTTCAAATGCGTTGAAACAGCTCATTAGCGAAACCTGGTGGGACGAGATAGACTATCTGGTTGTCGATATGCCTCCCGGAACCGGCGACATTCAGCTTACCATTGCTGCAACCCTTCCCGTTACCGGCGCCATTATCGTCAGCACACCCCAGCAGGTAGCCCTGGCCGACGTGGTACGCGGAGTGGAGATGTTCCAAAACGACGGCATCGACATCCCTGTACTCGGTTTTGTAGAAAACATGGCTTATTTTACTCCTGCCGAACTCCCCAACAACAAATACTACATCTTCGGCAAAGAGGGTTGCTCCAAACTGGCTCAGCAGATGAATATCCCCTTGCTGGGAGAAATTCCTCTGGTACAGTCTATCGCAGAAAGCGGCGACAGCGGCCAGCCTATCAGCCTTGCCTACGGCACCCCCGAGAGCGAAGCATTTATGGCATTAGCCCGCAACACTATTGCAGAAATCTGCAAACTTGAATGCAACAAATAATAATCTGATACACGACATACGATGGAAAACAAAGAAGAAGTAATCCGCAAAGTACAGAATGGCCTTGAGCAGATTCGCCCCATACTCCAGCAGGACGGCGGCGACGTTGAATATGTTGATATGACCAACGAAGGTGTCGTAATGGTACGCCTTAAGGGTCATTGTGGCTCTTGCCCTCACGCTTTGGCCACCCTCAAACAGGGTATCGAGGCTGCTCTTAAGAACGCTATTCCTGAGGTAAAATCCGTAGAAAGAGTATAACTTTGCCGGGGAGGGAGAACAGAAAACTCTCTCCCTTGCATCTGACTTCTATTCCAGAAAGTGGTATACACAAAGACAGGCGATAAAGGCGAAACCTCTCTAGTAGGCGGCACACGGGTGTTGAAATGCGACCCTCGGGTGGAGGCCTACGGAACCGTCGACGAGCTCAATTCCCATGTGGGGGTTGTAGCCGAACTGGCAAGATCCATCTCTCAGGAACAATATGAGGTATTGAAGGATATACAGAACAAGCTGTTCGTTATCCAGACCCTTCTGGCAACAGAGGACGCCGATATTTATACGCGCCTGCCCCAATTGCCTGCCGATGCAGAGAAGGTATTGGAAAGAGAGATAGATGCTCTCAACGAACGTCTCCCCAAAAACAATGCCTTCATTATTCCCGGAGGTAATTTGGCCGGAGCCCAATGCCATGTAGCACGCACGGTGTGCCGCAGAGCAGAACGGCTGATAGTCGGTCTTGCACAGACAATCGAAATAGACGATCTGCTGAGACGATACATCAACCGATTGAGCGATTACCTTTTCGTTCTGTCTCGCATCTTGGTAGTAGACGACGGCAAACAAGAACATTTCTGGAAAGCATAAAACAACAATATTACTTAAAACCGACATAATAAGATGTATTGGACACTTGAATTAGCAACCAAACTTGAAGACGCTCCCTGGCCCGCAACCAAAGATGAACTTATTGACTACGCTCAGCGTACCGGAGCTCCCCTTGAGGTAATTGAGAACCTGATGGAGATTGAAGACGAAGGAGATCCTTACGACAGCATTGAGGATATCTGGCCCGACTATCCTACCAAAGAAGACTTCTTCTTCCAGGAAGACGAATATTAATAGAGAGTATTGTTCTGTCTCATGAAGCTGACCATCATCGGTTCGGGCAATGTTGCCACCCATTTAGCAAAGGCATCTGTTGCTGCAGGGCATGAGATAGTTCAGATATGGTCTCGCAAGAAAGAGCATGCGCAACTGCTGACCCAACTGGTTGGTGGAGATGCCTTCGAGGACCTGGAGCAACTGAACCCTGATGTTGATTGCATTCTACTGGCAATACCCGATGATGCCATCTGCTCGCTCTCGAAGCAGCTGAGAGTTGAAGAAACGTTGGTGGCACATACCTCGGGTTCTGTTCCACTCTCGGTCCTCAAAGATACAGGTCCTTTTCATGGCGTGATTTACATACCGCAGACCTTTGTTCGGAATGTCGAAATGGAATACAGCCAGCTGCCCTTTTGCATAGAGGGATCTTCCGTGGAGGTAACCGAGAAAATAGAGATTTTGGCCAAGAGCATTTCTCCAAACGTATACCATATAGACAGCGACCGTCGGCAATGGCTCCACCTGGCTTCTGTAATGGTCAACAACTTTGGGAATGCGCTCAACGCTTTGGCTTCTCAGATACTCGGTCAGCATCAGATTCCGTTTTCGACCATACAACCTTTGATTGAAGCCACGGCCGACAAATCACGTCTGTCTGTCCAACAGGGGATTAACCTGTGGCAATTGCAAACGGGGCCTGCTGTAAGAAATGATGAAGAGACCATTGCCCGACACCAGGAATTGCTCAAAAATGAGGATTCGGTTCTTAAGCTCTACAACCTTATGACAGATCTGATCCGACAACAATTTCCTCTGCATGAGAAAGCATAAAAAAACTAAAAAACTATACTTATTCAAATAAACTTAGTATCTTTGCAATTCAAATTATACACCTATTAACATGAAAAAAGTATTATTACTCGCTCTTACTGTGGCTTTTGCAATGGTTGCAAATGCACAATCCCTCAGCTTCAAGTTCCAGGATGTTGTATATTCCAACGGCGACACCGTACGCTTCGTTACCACCGATGCCGAAATGCCTGCTATGTATGCTACCATCCACAACAATACCGAACGTCCCGTTCATGCACAGGGCAGCTTAGAGGTTATCTCTTCCAATATGACCGTAGCCAGCATCTGCGCAGGCGAATGTCTTGAAGGTTCTGTTTCTCCTATCTTTACCGTTGCTCCTAATTCTGATTTTGACGGAGTATTCGTATGTGATTTCTTCCCCAATGGCGAGACTGACGGTTTCTTCAGCTTCAAACTTTACAATACCCAGGCTTCTGACGACACCCTTTCTCTTACCTTCCACGTTCACGTACAGGGCGTAGGCATCAACAATGTTGAGACCAACAGCATCAACGCTTACCCCAACCCTGCTACCTCTATGCTCAATGTTGACTATGAGCTCGCAGAAGGCACCCAGAATGCACAGATTGTAATCGTAAATCTGATGGGTCAGGTAGTAAAGAGTGTAGCGCTTCATCAGATGCAGGGTACCGCCAGCATCAACATTGAAGACCTCCCCGCAGGTGTATACACCTATGGTATCAAAGGTCAGTCCAACATGAAGAAAGTAGTGGTTCGCTAGTCAACCCTATCTGATATTCTCCTCAAGGGTGTCCGACAACAAACGGGCACCCTTGTTCTATCATATTAAATAGAATTATGAAGTAAAAAATAAGGTAAAAAAATATCAACTCCCCTAATTATTTGTACTCAGCAAATTAACAATAATTGTTGAAAACTATATAAATTTTGGCCGTATTTATTACTTTTAGTTAAATATTTGTATGTACTTTTACACTCCGAAATACAACCATTGGATTTTATACAATACATTGTATTAAAATAAGTAAACCTAATTTCTTCGTCATGCAGACCGACCTATTTTTAGATTTTGGAGAAGAATATTCCCAAAATTCGCAGACCAAGAGCAAGAAGTCTCGCAAAACGAAGACAACAACTACAAGAACCTCCACGACCACCCCTACTTCCACAACTACCCCCGTTAGCGCCCCTGAAAAAAAAGAAACTGAAAAAGAATTAAGCACCGACCCTCACAAGATGTCAACTCCGAAAGAAAAGAAGCACTACACCACGGACGAAATCATGAAATCGTCTGTAGAGTATTTTGGTGGTGATGAACTGGCCGCCAACGTATGGATGAACAAGTATGCGCTCCGCAACGACGATGCTATCTTTGAGCTCAATCCCGATATGATGCATCATCGTATGGCAGCTGAATTTGCTCGTATTGAAAAGAAATATCCCAATCCCCTCTCCGAACAGGAGATTTACGAGTTGATGAAAGATTTCCGTTACATTGTTCCTCAGGGAAGTCCTATGTCGGGTATTGGAAACAACTATCAGATTGTTTCTCTTTCCAACTGCTTCGTAATTGGCAACAACGGTCAAAGTGACAGCTATGGCGGAATTATGAAAACCGACCAGGAGCAGGTACAGCTGATGAAACGTCGTGGTGGTGTAGGTCATGATCTTTCGCACATCCGTCCCAGCGGCTCTCCTGTCAAGAATAGCGCTCTTACCTCTACAGGTATCGTTCCCTTCATGGAGCGTTTCTCCAACACCACCCGTGAGGTGGCTCAGGGAGGCCGACGCGGAGCCTTAATGCTTTCTATCTCTATAAAGCACCCTAATTCAGAAGACTTTATTGATGCCAAACTGGAACAGGGCAAGATTACAGGAGCTAACGTTTCGGTCAAGATTACCGACGAATTCATGCATTGTGTAGAAACTGGCGAACCTTTCATCCAGCAATACCCAATCAATAGCGACAAACCTACTGTCACCAAGAAAATTGATGCCCGTAAACTTTGGGACAAGATTATTGCCAATGCATGGCAAAGTGCCGAGCCTGGTGTACTATTCTGGGATACTATCATCCGAGAATCCGTTCCTGACTGCTACTCCGATTTCGGTTATACTACCGTCAGCACCAACCCTTGCGGAGAGATTCCCCTCTGCCCCTACGACAGCTGCCGTCTCCAGGCCATCAACCTCTACAGTTATGTAAAGAATCCCTTTACAAAGGATGCAGAATTTGATTTCGACCTCTTCCGCCTCCACGTCTTCAAAGGCCAGCGCCTGATGGACGACCTTATTGACCTCGAACTGGAGAAGGTTGATATGATTCTCAAGAAAATAGAATCAGACCCCGAAAGCGACGAAATAAAGAGCGTTGAGAAGAATCTCTGGCTCAATATCAAGATGAAATGCCTCGAAGGACGTCGTACCGGTTTTGGTATTACAGCAGAAGGCGATATGCTTGCTGCTATGGGTCTGCGCTATGGTAGCGAAGAGGCAATCAACTTCTCCGTACGCGTTCACCAGACCCTCGCATGTGCCGCTTACGGCAGCTCTGTTCAGATGGCAGAAGAACGTGGCGCATTCCCCATCTATGATGCAAAACGAGAGAAAAACAATCCTATAATAAAACGTATTGCCGAGGCAGAGCCTGAACTCTACAAACGTATGACCCAGGTGGGCCGCCGCAATATTGCCCTTCTTACCATCGCTCCCACGGGTACTGTAAGTATCTGTACTCAGACCACCTCTGGTATCGAACCCGTATTCCTCGTATCTTACAAGCGCCGTAAGAAAATCAACCCCAACGACAAAGACAACTCCAGACATAAAATTATCCGCGACGAGAACGGAGATTATTTCGAAGAGTACAACGTCTTCCATCCCAAGTTTATAGATTGGCTCCGAATCAACAACTACAATGTTGAAGAGGTTATGGCTATGAAAGATAGCGATCTCAATAAGATTATTGAACAGTCGCCCTATTTCAAAGCAACTTCAGCCGATATTGACTGGGTCAACAAGGTAAAAATGCAGGGAGCTATCCAAAAATGGGTAGACCATTCAATTAGTGTAACCGTAAATATTCCCAAGGAGACTACGAAAGAGATAGTAAGCACAATCTACAAGACTGCTTGGGAATCTGGTTGCAAAGGCTGTACCATCTATCGTGACGGTTCCCGTACCGGAGTTCTTGTAAGTACCAGCGAAGGCAAAGACAAAGATAAAGAAGGCCATTTTGCTGAAACCAAGGCACCTAAACGTCCCAAGAAACTCGAGTGCGAAGTACTCCGATTCAAGAACAACAAAGAAGACTGGATTGCATTCGTAGGTATGTACGAACATCGTCCCTATGAGATCTTTACCGGCCGAGCACACAATTTCGTACTCCCCAATTGGGTTGAAAAGGGTTTTGTAATCCGAGTTAAGGAACAAGGCGACGAACACGCCCGCTACGATTTCCAATACATTGATCCCGACGGATATAAGGTAACCATGGAAGGTCTTTCCCGTACCTTCAAACAGGAATATTGGAACTATGCCAAACTCATCAGCGGAGTATTGCGTCAGGGTATGCCTATCCCAAATGTTGTTGACCTTATCAGCAAGCTCAACTTCGACGAAGACAGCATTACTACCTGGAAGAATGGTGTAGCCCGCGCCCTCAAACGCTACATCAAGGATGGTACCGAGACCGGAGAAGTCTGCCCCGACTGTGGTGGTAAGCTCGTATATTCAGGCGGTTGCAAGAGTTGCCCCAACTGCGGATGGAGCAAATGCAGTTAGAAAAACATTTACTTCACTATAGGCGTAGCGATACGCCAACACTTTTGTAATTTTGATATTATACGCGAAGTGCCTCCCTTTAGGGGGAGGTACTTTATTTTGGATTTATCACGATTTCTAACAGCCAACAACACACATAGATAGTCCGCAAGAAAAACAATCCTGTAAGGAATCCAATTCTATCTGGCCAGCATCCAGAATTGGTAAAGAGCCTCATTAACTCCACTTAGGCTCCATATAAACTCCATATAGACTCCACATAGACTCCACATAGCTTCGACTTTTGAATAAAATGGATGAGGATGAGTGGACCCAATGTGGACGCTATATAGACGCTAAGTGGACTCTATGTGGGCAATAAGTGGACGATATATGGACGCAAAAACATACGCTAAATCATACCTGAAGGAGCAATTATTATATTAATATCAAACATAGTTGCGCGTATTTTAATAAAAAATTGTATCTTTGCACGCTCAATAAGCACCCTATATCTATCAGCATACTATGTCTAATCAATTTAAAAACAGAGCATTTACCATCCAACTCATCTTTATGATAGTGGGTGTGCTTTTCATTATTAGGCTTGCTGTACTGCAGATATTCAACAACGACTACAAAGAACGTGCCGAGCGTCAGGCCTTGCGTAACATCACCCAATACCCTGCCCGTGGTCTTATCTACGACCGTAATGGAGACCTGCTTGTTCACAACGAGGCTGTATACGACCTGATGGTTATCCCCAAGCTCGCCAAGGACATGGACAGCGTCTATTTCTGCAAGATGATAGGCATAGAGATGTCTGACTTTACCGAACGTATGGAGAAGGCCCGCAAATACTCGCGTTTCACCTCGTCCATATTCATGAAGCAGATTAGCATGCAGGACTATGCCCGTTGGCAGAACCGACTGTACAAGTTTCCCGGCTTCTATATCTCCCAGCGAAGTCTACGCGTTTACGACAAACCCATAGCGGCCCACGTCTTGGGCTATGTTGGAGAGGTCAACGAGAAGGATCTCGAAGAGAACCAGTACTACCAGCGAGGCGACTATATCGGCCGCAGCGGTCTGGAACTCTCTTATGAAGAGATGCTTCGTGGCGTAAAAGGCTGCAAGGTGATGCAGGTCGACGTACACAACCGGCAGATTGGCTCTTACCAGAATGGAGCTTTCGACAGTATTGCTACAGAAGGAGCAAACCTCTACACAACTATTGACTCAGAGTTGCAGGCATTCTGCGAGAGGTTAATGGGCAATAAGAGAGGATGTATCGTTGCTATTGAACCTGCCACCGGCGAGGTCCTTACGCTTGTAAGCGCTCCCTGCTACGACCCCAATATGCTTGTTGGCCGTGTGCGTGGCGAGAATTATGCCAATCTTGCCAAGGATATCCGCAAACCCCTATTCAACCGAGCCCTACAGGCCAAATATCCTCCGGGAAGTATTTTCAAGGTAGCCCAGGCAGCCACAGCCCTCCAGTTGGGAGCAATCAGCCCCGGAACAGGATTTATGTGCGACAAGAGCAAGGTAGGCTGTCACAATCATCCCAGCGCAGGGTCGGTTCAGTCGGCCATTATGCATAGCTGCAACCCCTATTTCTACTTCAGCTACCGTAGGGTTATCCAGCAAGGCAAGTATAAGAACATCTATAAAGACAGCCAGTATGGTCTTACCGTCTGGGATCAGTATATGAGCCGGTTCGGTTTTGGCAAACGTCTGCCTATCGACCTGCCTAATGTCAACAAGGGCAACATCCCCGACACAGCCTTCTACAACCGATGGTATGGCGAGAACAAATGGGCTTTCGGAACCATCTACTCCAACAGTATCGGACAGGGAGAGGTTGAGGTTATTCCTCTTCAGATGGCCAACCTGGCCTGTATTGTTGCCAACAGGGGCTATTATTTCACCCCCCATGTGGTACGCTACTATGGCAAGGACTCCACACGCAACGAGGAATTCTACACACGTCACGAGACGGGTATAGAATCGCGTTATTTTGATGTCTGCGCCCGAGGCATGCACGATGTTGTTTATGGCGAAGGCGGTACGGGCCATAAGGCACAGGTGCCCGGAATTACCATCTGCGGCAAAACAGGCACGGCCCAGAACTATGGTATAGACCACTCAGTATTCATCTGCTTTGCGCCTATGGACAATCCCAAGATAGCCGTAGCTGTGTATGTAGAGAATGCAGGCCCTGGCGGTACCTGGGCGGCTCCTATTGCAGGCCTTGTGGTTGAGAAATATATCAAAGGCGAGGTTCGCGCCGAACAGGCCCGACTCTACCAGCAGAGCAACCCCTGCCAGAGACTCCCCCTGACCAGGGTTTCCAAAAAGAAACCGACCAAGAAGAAAACAAAAACCACAGCTGCAGCCCCTGCTCCAGCCACCGAATAAGCGAAGACATCGACTATGGAAAAGAAGAGACTCGACTTTATCACCATTCTGCTTTATCTGGCTATCGTTCTGTTTGGCTGGTTCAACATCTATGCAGCTGTCTTCGACGAGAGTCATGCCGCCATCCTTGACTTCGGCCGCCAGCATGGCAAACAACTTATCTGGATGGGTCTGGCAGCCTTCTCCGCCCTCGTAGTAACCCTTGTCGAACCCAAGATATTCTCCAATACGGCCTATATCATCTATGGTGTCGTCTTGTTGTTGCTGGTAGTGGTATTGCTTATAGGTCAGACTACTAACGGCGGACAGTCGTGGATTAACTTTGGAGCCTTTAAGTTCCAGCCGTCCGAGTTTGCCAAGTTCGGAACAGCATTGGCCATATCCAAGTTCATGAGTGCCATCGACCTCGATTTCAAGAATCTGCGCACCAAGATATACGCCTTTACCATTATCCTTATCCCAGCGGCCCTGATTCTTCTGCAGCACGATACAGGGTCTGCTCTGGTATTTGCCAGCTTTGTATTTCCCTTCTTCCGCGAGGGCCTGTCGGGCATGGTACTTCTGTTGGGACTGGTAGCAATCGTGCTCTTCGTACTGGCGTTGCTCATCAACAAATACCTTCTTATCGGAATTGTTTTAGTAATCTGTATCGCCTACCTTTTCATCTGGCTCAACCGGCGTACCATACAGGAATATCTCCGAGTCATCATCTTCTTTGCCAGTTGCACACTCTTTATCTTCAGCGTCAATTTCGTGTTTAATAACGTGCTCGAAAGCCACCAGCGCGACCGTATCTATGTGCTCCTCGGTAAGGTCGACGACCCCAAGGGTACAGGCTACAATGTCGACCAGGCCAAGATAGCCATCGGAAGCGGCGGATTTATGGGCAAGGGATGGACCAAAGGAACCATTACCAAGGCCGACTTCGTCCCCGAACAGGAGACCGACTTTATCTTCTGTACCGTCGGGGAAGAATGGGGCTTTGTAGGCTCCGCAGCCCTCATCTGCCTTTATATCGGATTGCTTGTTCGACTCGTATTCCTTGCCGAGCGCCAACGATCTACCTTCGCCCGATTCTATGGTTATTCTGTGGCGAGTATCCTCTTCATGCATGTACTCATCAACATAGGAATGGTATTGGGTCTGGCACCTGTTATCGGTATTCCCCTCCCCTTCTTCAGCTATGGAGGATCGTCGTTGCTGGCATTCACCATACTGCTCTTCATCTTCCTCCGACAGGATGCCGACCGGAACGCACTCTTATAGCCCTATGCTGACAAAGACACACCCTTTACACTAACCCCTGATAGAAACACAATCAATATATGCCAACCAAAAACAACAAAGGTAACCATTGCTCGTTCTGCGGACGCGACGAACACGACGTTCGAATGCTCCTTACCGGTCTCAACGGCCATATCTGCGACGAATGCATCCTTCAGGCCAATATGCTTCTGGCTCAAGAGGGTATTGCCGTCCCCGGAACAGCAACTCAAGCCAAAGTTCATTCTCACAAAACCAACCTCGACAACATACCTACCCCCGCCGAAATCAAGGCACATCTTGACCAGTATGTCATCGGTCAGGAAGACGCCAAGAGGGTACTCTCCGTGGCCGTGTACAACCACTACAAACGCCTCTACTATTTCGAGGCCAACGCTTCTGCCAAGAACGACGTCGAGCTCGAGAAGTCCAACATCGTCATCGTAGGCGAGACCGGTACGGGCAAGACCCTCATGGCACGAACCATTGCCCGCATACTTGACGTGCCTTTCTGCATAGCCGATGCCACCACCCTTACAGAGGCAGGTTATGTAGGAGAAGATGTCGAGAACGTGCTGGTACGACTGCTCCAGGCTGCCGACTATGATGTTGCTGCCGCCGAAAGAGGAATTGTCTTCATCGACGAGATTGACAAGATAGCCCGCAAGGGAGACAACCCCTCCATCACACGCGACGTTAGCGGAGAAGGCGTACAGCAGGCCCTGCTCAAACTGCTCGAAGGTGCCGTGGTCAACGTCCCCCCCCAGGGCGGACGCAAGCACCCCGAACAGAAGATGATTCCCGTCAACACCCGCAACATCCTCTTCATCTCTGGCGGAGCCTTCGACGGTATCTCCCGTGCCATCGCCTCCCGCCTCAAGAGCAACGCCATAGGATTTTCGGGCACCAAGACCCGCGAGGACCTCGACCAGTCCAATATGCTACAGTATGTGTTGCCCATGGACCTTAAGAAATTCGGTCTCATCCCCGAACTCGTTGGCCGATTCCCCGTGCTCACCTATCTCAATCCCCTCGACCGCAAGGCACTTCGTACCATACTTACCGAGCCCAAGAACTCGCTCGTCAAACAGTACCAGGAGCTCTTCCGCATGGACGGCGTAGAGCTCAAGTTCGACACCGGAGCCCTCGATGCTGTAGTCGATACGGCCATTGAATACAATCTCGGAGCACGCGGTCTGCGCAGCATTATGGAGTCTGTCATGACCAATCTGATGTTCACCATCCCTACCGAGCAGAAAGCAGGCGGCAGCAAGAACAGCAAACGCGAAGTGAAGATTACCAAGAAATATGCTCTCGAGCAGATAAATAAATCCAACATCAACAAATCACTCAAAGACTGATAAGCTATGAAGAAAGCATTACTTACCGTCCTTTTCATACTCCCCATGCTGGGAATCAAGGCTCAGGAAGTCAAACTTCCCGACCACTCTGCAAATCCTACAAAACCCCTTACCGTTGCCCTCGAACAGCGCCGAACCATCCGCAATTTCGAGACCCGTCCTCTCGACATGCAGACCATAAGCAACCTCCTCTGGTCGGCCTATGGCTACAACCGTCCCCAGGAACACAAGCGTACAGCCCCCTCGGCCCGCAACGTACAGGAGTTCGACATCTATTTCTTTGACTTCAAAGGCGTATGGCTCTACGATGCCGAACACAACTCCCTGAAGCAGGTCGTAGGCGGAGACCATCGCAAGGAAATCAGCAGCCAGACCCACTTCAGCGTAGCCCCCGTATCTGTAGTCATCGTAGCCAACTACGACCGCATAGGCGACATGCTGGGCAAGGACCGCGATTTCTACGCAGCCATTGATGCCGGATACGTAAGCCAGAACATCTACCTCTTTTGCGCAGCAAGCGACTTGGGAACAGTAGCCTGCGGAGCCGTCGACCGCGAAGGCCTCAACAAACTCCTCGGCATCAAGAATGGCAAGGTGATGCTTGCCCACCCCGTGGGTTATCCCAAATCCAAGTAACCGACCAATGGCTATCCGTTCTGTACAGACCCTCTATTTTAGTGCCACAGGCACCACCAGGCTAATGGCCACCACCCTCGGCCACAGCTTTGCCCAGGCACTCCAATGCCCCCTGTCGGGTCATCGCGACATCACCCCTCTGGCCTCGCGCCAGGAACCGATAGATTTCGACAGCCAGACCCTCGTCGTTGTAGGGAGCCCCGTCTATGCCGGTCGGGTACCAAACAAAATCATGACCTTTTTCCGCGACAGCATAAAAGGGCATGATACACCCTGTGTAGTAGTGCTTACCTATGGCAACAGAGCCTACGACAATGCCCTTAGCGAGATGCTGCAACTGCTGAGTGCCAACGGATTCATCGTGGCTGGAGCCATCACGCAGCCCTCACAGCACACCTTTAGCAATCTTCTTGCTACCGGCCGTCCCGATGACGAAGACCTTGCACGTGCCGAACGCTACGCAAGCCTTCTTTCCCGTCGGCTGCAAAGCGGGCACATCGGCCATTGTCTTCCCATCCCCAGCGGAGAACTCGCCTACTATACACCGCTCACCGCTCAAGGCACCAAGGCCAACATCCTCAAGGTGAAACCTCAGACCGACCTTGAGCGCTGCAACCATTGCGGGCTATGCGCCGAGGAATGCCCTATGGGTTCTATCTCGCACGCCGAGCCCTGGAAGGTAGAAGGCATATGCATCAAGTGCCACGCCTGCGTGAAACATTGTCCCCGCCAGGCCAAGCAATTCACCGACCCCGAGTTCCTCTCCCATACAGCAATGATACTGCAAAACTTCACCTCCCATAAAGAGGCTGAATATTATCCCGATTTAGGAACAACACTTTAGTTCCTTCTCTATCCAGAGGCATCATCAAACAGGGTTGCATCAGTCAAAGCAATCCCGTTTTATTATTTGATTACCTGCACATACCCCATCGTCAGATTTACCCTTTTTCTACAAGATAATATTCCTAGTAAAGTTAGAGTGTCAACTATATCCTATACACCTCATTTCGACAAGGATATCATTTGTTTCATTCCTTTGATTTATTGAAGATTAGCGAAAGACACTCAGGTGCCATCTGTCGCATGTCTACAAGGTCAAGGCTCTTTACCATATGGAGCGTTCCTTGCTTATAAGTCTGGAAATGATCAGTCTTGATGTGATGCTGATATGCATCCTGAGAAGCATAAATTTCGAGGATACGAATCTGGCAGTCGTCACGCAACTGCTGCATAGGATAGATGCAGATTACGCCTGGTTCCTCTTTTACAGATATTGCTCCCACGTTGTGGGCAAACTCCAGATACTCCTGCAAGTATTCCGAATAGACCTCTATTTCACTGATTCTTACTATCATTGTACTATCTGTCTTTGTCTGCTCCTGAGCCATACATACTATAGGGCATAAAAGCAGGAGGAACAATAGAATCTTTTTCATGTTCTAAATAAATTATGCCGATCTCCATTGCGTAGGAGTCTTTCCTGTCAAAGCCTTGAAGAAGCGGACGAAATGTTGCGGGTACTCAAAGCCAATGCGTTGGCTGACTTGAGAAACAGAAAGTGTGTCAGATTGAAGCAATTCCTTTGCCTTACTTATTATTCTGTCGTTGATGAGGTCTTTGGCTGTTCGTCCTGTTTCTGTCTTTACCAATGTACCAAAGTAGCCTGTCGAAAGACAGCACTTGTCAGCAAAGTATGCGACGGTCGGCAAACCATTATGCTCTGCTTTTTCTGCAATGTATTCATCAAGAAGGGATAGGAACTTCTTTACTACCGAATGATTAATCTCCTCGCGAGTGATGAACTGACGGTCGTAGAAACGGAGACAATAGTTCAGCAGGAGTTCGATGTGGCTTACTACCAACTCACGAGTATGCTTGTCAATGGCATGAAGCAGCTCCTGTTCAATCATGGAGAGTACACCCTTGAAGATTTCAACCTCCTGAACAGAAAGGTGTAGCGCCTCGTTGCTTGTATAGTCAAAGAACTCATATCGGCTCATCTGCTTGCCCAATGAAGTTCGGTTGAGGAGGTCGGGATGAAAAACAAGTGCCGTAAACTTGGCAAAAGGGGCCTCTGGATTTGGTTCAACATTCACCACTTGTCCAGGAGCAAAACTTGTAATGGTCATCTCATCGAAGTCATACTCCGTGCGTCCGTAAGACAATTTGCATCCCTTGTTCTCCTTCAGATAGAGGGCGTACAAGCCATAATGCATCACGCACTCTTTGATGTGTTCGGTGCTATCCACATGCACAACGCTTACCAAGGGATGAAGTGTCTTCAGGCCTTGGTAGTCGTTGAAGTCTTGTATGGTGTTGAGATGTATTTCTTGCATTATTTTAGGTTGTCATTAAAGAAATTCTCCAACTTATCCCAAGGAATCGCCTTGTCCTTGCCACCGTCGTAAAGATCGCAATGAGAGGCTCCTGGGATGATGAGAAGTTCCTTGTTCTCGGGCACAGGATTCGGTTTGCGAACTGCATCATAACCTTCGGCCTTGCCGTTTATCATATACTCGTAAGCGTTTTCTCCGAAGTAACGCGAGTGAGCCTTCTCGCCATGAACGATGAGTACGGCCGAACGAATCTCATTTATATAATATAGGAATCGCGCGTTGGCGTATGCCTGACAGCCGAAGGTATGCCAACCATCGTTGCTGTTACCCGAACGAGCGTGATAGCCACGTGGAGTCTTGTAGTAGTCGTAGTAATCCTTAACGAACTGAGGAGCATCGTCAGGCAGAGGGTCAACCACACCACCGCCAGGATTTATGTTGCCTGTCTTGGCTGCTTTCATGCGCTCATCAGCAAGAGACTTGCGTGCGGCGAAACGGGCCTCTTCGTTGTTGTCGGCATCAAAATAGCCATTACCATTCACACGACTCATATCGTACATCGTCATTACGGCAGTTGCCTTGATACGAGGATCTGCGGCAGCAGCATTGAGTGCAATACCGCCCCAACCGCAGATGCCGATGATTCCAATCCTATCTGCATCAACATCCTCGCGCATTGAGAGATAGTCAACGGCAGCAAGATAATCCTCGGTATTGATGTCGGGCGATGCCGTACGACGAGGCTCTCCCGATGACTCGCCTGTAAACGAAGGGTCGAAAGCCAATGTGATAAAGCCTCGCTCAGCCATGGTCATGGCATAAAGCCCTGAACATTGCTCCTTGACGGCCCCGAAAGGTCCGCAGACGGCGATAGCCTTCATCTTGCCTTTCGCATCCTTGGGAACATAAAGGTCGGCAGCCAATGTGAATCCGTAATGTGTCTTGAAAGTTATCTTCTCGTGATTAACTTTTTCGCTCAATGGAAATGTCTTATCCCATTCCTGAGCAATAGAAATGCTTTGTTCGCTCATATTTGTTGACTTTTTGGGTGCACAGGCACTAAACAAGAGCACCGATATTACAAGTATAAATAACTGTTTCACTGAATTTTATTTAACAACTGGAGATTATGATTTTCGACTGCAAAAATACAAAAACTATTTATTTCTGGCCATACCTGAATTTGAGGAATCATTACCATTTTTCAGGATTCGGCCATTTTTCAGGATTCGCTCTTCAGTTTCGGAATCTGAATGAACGACTAATTCTGCTTGTACTCGGCACATCCTTTTCTAGATAGCAGGAGCAATCCTCGTGTGCAAAGTCTTACCGAAAGAGCGTGACTCATCAGGGGATTTCGGGTAACAGATCCGCCGTATCTCCTCCGTATCTTCTTCGCCGCCTCTTCGCCTCCCCTCCGCCGCTCCTAGGACATCCCGTTCTTGTCCATACGCTGTCGGCTCGCTGTTGCTCGCTCTTTTATCGAAAAAGCAGCGAAGAGATGCCCTATGGGAGGGGGTGAAGGAACGGACCTCCGACGGCGGAGCAGCCCTCCTGGGAGGTTGCCTGCATAGACTCCTCCTAGCGTCCATATAGCCTCCACCTAGCGTCCATATAGCCTCCACCTAGCGTCCATATAGCGTCCACCTAGCGTCGGTCGGGAGGATCGAAAGTGGACGCTATACCGAGGCTAGGCCGAGAGTGGGCCGAGAATACATAGGGCCTGGAGTCCCGACGAGGGGAGATTTCTGACTTATTGTAGGCTGATTTGAATCTTTTTTTTCCCATATCAGGAAAAATGTGTACTTTTGCACTCGGTTTCGAGAGACATCCGAGACCAAACGGGGTGCTACAAATCGTTGTGGCTGAGATTATACCCTTGAACCTGATCCGGGTAATGCCGGCGTAGGAAATAGAGTCTTTTCAATAAGTATTTGCCCTGTTTTTGTTTTTTTAATACCTAATTGTTAAACAACAAAACAAAAACTATTATGTTTTTAAACATCCGAAAAATGGCTGCTATCGCCACCTGTCTGCTGTGCACGGCTGGCGCAATGGCACAAGACACCGTGAAGGTGCTGAATGATGTAATCATCAATGCTTCGCGCGTAAGCAACAAGGCCCCTCTCACCACTACCAACATTAACCAGAGTCAGATTCAGGACGCCAAATCCGAGGTGAGCGTTCCCTATATGCTCGAGACCCAGCCTTCGGTAGTCGTTACCGGCGAGAACGGCAAGATGGGCGAGACTTCGATGCGCATCCGTGGCGTAGACGCTACCCGTATCAATGTCAATATCAATGGCATCACGCTCAACGATGCCGAGAGCCAGGGTGTATTCTGGTACAATGTTCCCAACCTGGGTGGTATGTCGCAGAACATTCAGATTCAGCGTGGTATCGGAGCTTCTACCGGTGGTACCGCCTTTGGTGGCGCTATCAATATGCAGACCCTCAATTTTCAGTACAGACCCTACGGCTCGGCCGAGCTCACCCTGGGCAGCTGGAACACCCGCGTGTTTGGCATGGCTGCCGGAACGGGCATCTCCCGGAAGGGTTTCTCGTTCGATATGAGCTATACAGGTCAGACTACCGACGGCTATATACGTAATGGTTTTGCCGATCAGCAGTCTCTCTACATGAGCGGCAGCTACTATGGCGAACGTTCGCTTCTCAAGGCTATTGTCATCATCGGCCACCAGCACACCGGTATTACCTGGAACGGTGAGGACGCTTCGGTTCTCGATGCCGACCCCACCCACAACTCTGCAGGTGAATACTACGACGCACTCGGCAACGTGTATTATTACCCCAACGAGAGCGACAACTACAACCAGCGCCGCTATCAGCTCTACTGGAACTATATGCTCAGCGACTCGTGGAACCTCCAGGCTGTAGCCGACTTTACCCATGGCGACGGCTTCTACGAGCAGTACAAGGCTGGCAAGAAAGCCAATAAATACGACCTTACTCTTGCAGGCAGCGGTTCCACCAAGAGCGACTTCATCACCAGCAAGAATATGTACAACAGCGCCTATACCGCTAACCTCTCGGCCAACTATACGGGTACCAGCCTGAACCTCTCCTTCGGCGAGATGTTCCAGTACTACAATGGCAATCACTTCGGTAGCGTGCTCTGGTGCAAGGACTCTGCAGGCTTCGACGCCAACCCCTACGAGTGGTATCGCAATACCGGCGACAAATACGATGCTACCACCTATGCAAGACTCAACTACGACTTCAGCCGCAACTTCAACATCTATGCCGACCTTCAGTTGCGCATTGTTGACTATACCGTAAAGGGATATGCCGACGACCTGTTCGACATGGACTTCAACGAGACCTATGTATTCTTCAACCCCAAAGCAGGTCTCAACTACCGCATGAACGACAACCAGCGCATGTATTTCGTAGCAGGTATCTCCAACCGCGAGCCTGCACGTGCCGACATCAAGGACGCTATCGGTAACGGCGACACCATCAAGGCTGAATCGATGCTCGACATTGAGCTTGGCTATCAGATCCAGAAGAGCCGCTGGAGCTTCAATGTCAACGGATATGCTATGCTCTACAAAGACCAGCTCACCCCCAGCGGCGACGTAAGCTCGAGCGGTTATGCCCTTATGGAGAATGTAGACAAGAGCTACCGTCTGGGTATCGAACTCGTGGGTGGCTACAAGGTAACCGACTGGTTCAAGATCGATGCTAACCTGACTCTTTCCACCAACAAGATTGTGGACTATATGTACACCGATTTCAGCGATGGCATAAGCGAACTCGACACTATCGTTTCCAATACTAACCTGGCATACTCTCCCGACGTAATTGGTGCTGCCATTGCAACCTTTACTCCCTGGAAGAACCTCAAACTCCAGCTCATCGGCAAGTATGTCGGTGCAATGTATCTCGACAACACCTCGCGCGACATCTACAAGCAGGATGCCTACTTCCTTCTCAACTTCAAGGCTGGCTACACCTGGAATCTGCGCGACAACAACAAGATCGAAGCTCAGCTTATCGTTAACAACGTACTCGACAACCATTATCGTCTTGGAGCATGGTGCGAAGATGGCTATTGGGGCACTGCCGTCGACGATCACTACCACGCTTGCGGCTGGTACCAGCAGCCTGGCATCAACTTTATGGGCCGTCTGGTCTACAGCTTCTAATACCATACAATACACGACCTTAGCCCTGGCAGAACAGGGTTAAGGTCTGTTTCTCTTATTACTATGCTATCTCCACTCGAACTCATAGGAACCGTAATAGGAATTGCCTACGTACTGTTGGAATACCGTGCCAATATGTGGCTATGGGTAGCTGGTTTTGTAATGGACGTATGCTATTGCATCATCTATTTCCAGTCGCACTTCTACGCCAACACAGGGCTGTATCTCTACTATATGGTCTGCTGCGTGATAGGCGGACTGATGTGGTTGCGCAACCGCAAGAAGGCTCAGGAAGAGCAGTCGGATGCCGATGGGGTAAAAAGTATGCCCCTTTGGGGATGGATTCCCGTCACCATTGTCTCGGCCTTGCTCACCTGGCTGTTATGGTTTGTATTGCTGCAGATGGGAGAGAGCGAAAATGCTTTCTTCGACGGCCTTACCGCCGCCCTCAGCTGCGTGGGAATGGTGCTGATGACCAAGAAATACTACCAGCAATGGATATTCTGGATCATTACCAACCCTATGTATATCATCTTTATGATTAAGGCGCAGATGTATGGTCTTGCAGTCATGTATGGGTTCTATACCGTCATCTCCGTGATGGGATACCTCAGATGGAGAAGACTTAGTGTGAAGTAATTCTAATTCCTGTCTGATATGAAGTGTACGATTCTTGCCGACGGCGATTTCCCAAGCCACGAACTTTCTCTCAAAGCCCTGCGCGAGGCCGACCATCTCTATTGCTGTGACGCTTCCATCCTCAAGCTGGAAGAATGGCTCGGTCAGGGCAACACCATCAGAAGCAAAGAGATATACGTAATAGGCGACGGCGACTCGCTGGGCTCCCATTTCTGGGGCGAGTCTCCCATCGGAGGACTGACGGTCCATTATCACAACGAGAAGGAGCAGGACTTCAACGACCTTACCAAGGCCTTTCGCTTTGCCCTCGCCCATGGTGAGAGCGACTTCACCTTTGTAGGGGCTACGGGACTGCGCGAGGATCACACCCTGGGCAATATCAGCCTGATGCTCTACTACTTATGTATCACCGACGGACATTATCCTATCCGTATGATTACCGACTACGGATGCTTTACTCCCATCTGTAAGAGCACTACATTCAACACCTTTCCGCGCCAGCAGGTGAGCATCTTCTCTTTGAGGCCCGATGCCAGGTTCTCTACCGAAGGACTGCAATATCCCGTCAGCAACCAAGGTTTCAGCCTGTGGTGGGAGGGGACCCTCAACGCAGCCTTAGGGGACTCGTTCTCTATCCTTATTCCGCAAGAAGAACAGGCAGGGCTGCTCGTCTACCAGACCCACGAGCCTAAAGCCCTATGAGATTAACCCAAAAGAAAAAAGCAGTCCCCGAAGAGACTGCTTTTTCTTTTTTACGAATACCGAGGGGCTAATATACATAGAGCCTCGATCCGTCATAGGTGGTACTATACTGGTAGAGCGGACATGAAGTTGCTCCGCCATCCATAGGATAACCGAAATTATAGACATTGAAAAGTGTGTGGCACTCGGGGCATTCCAGAAGACCACTCCAATCCTTAGACATCTCTACGCGGGAATGGTTGTTGCAGGGGCACGTACGTTCGTAGGCCACAAACTCGGTTAGCGCCGTGCGTACCACAACCACACCATGATGTCCACCCGTTAGATAGATATACCCTCCCACATGAAAGAGAGGGGCATAGTTGGCATCAGTATTGGGGTCAATACTGAAATTGGTCTCGCCTATTGTAACACGACAGGGATTCTCGTGCTGGCAAGCCGATATAAGACAACAGAATAACAATATCAGAGAGATTCTATTTCGCATAGATCATCTTCATAGCTACTGTTGCTGTGGTTTTAAGACTCTCAGCGTCGATGCAGTCCAGGTTGTCTTCAACGGTATGCCAGTAGGGGAAGAAACTGCAGCCTGGGGTGTTCTGTACGAGGTCGACCATCGGAATACGGATTATCTGGTTCACATACATATGGTCGTCGAGAATAGCATCAGTATTCTGGTTAACAAAGATGTTACCATAGCCGAGGGCTTCGGCACACTTGAAGATACGGTCGGTGATGCCTGAAGCATAGGTGCGGGATATCTCCTCCTTGGTAAAGCGGAGATTGCGGGTTCCCACCATATCGAAAAGGATGCCGTAGTTGGCACGATAGAAGGGACGATGGGGATTGTTTGCCCAGAACTGGGATCCAAGGCACCAGGTATTGTCTTTGTAGATGTCGGCCCACTCAGGGATACCCTGGTCTTCCATATCAAAGAAGATGATATCCACGCCAGCTTCGGGGCGTTGGGTTGCCATGGCACGTGCCATCTCCATCAGGGCGCCTACGCCGCTGGCTCCGTCATTGGCACCCATAATGGGCTTGTGGTGGTTGGCAGCATCCGAGTCGTGGTCGGCCCACAGTCTGGAATCCCAATGGGCGCCGAGCAAAACACGGTTGTCCTTTTCGGGGGAGAAAGATGCGATGATGTTATGTCCGCGGAAGGTACTCCCATCCCATAGGGTAGCAGTAAAGTTCTGCACAATTACGGTGTCGCACCAGCGACGCATCTGCGATTCAAGATATTTGGCACACTGGTCGTGACCTTTGGTGCCTGGGGCACGGAATCCGAAGTCTAACTGCTCGGCGACAAAGCGATAGGCCGAATCGGCAGAGATTTCGGGAATCTTGATAGCGCTATAGTCTATGGCAGAGACTGGGTCTGCCTGACTGGGTTTGCCGCCGTTGTTGCAAGCTACAGCGAGCAATGTTGCGAGGAAAAGTGGGAGAATCCTTTTCATAGGGTTTTGTAAGAAAGAAAGCGTAACCGACAGCCATAGCTGAACTGCCGAATTACGCTTCAGGATTGATACGAAAATGTATTATTTGATACGCTCTCTGTATTCGTTGTTGGCGGTGTTAACGCGAACGCGGTCACCTTCGTTGATGAAGAGAGGAACGCGGATGTTAACGCCAGGCTCAACGGTAGCGTCTTTCATAGCGTTGGTAGCGGTGTTGCCTGCAAAACCGGGCTCGGTGTAGGTGATAACAGTCTCGATGATAGCAGGGAGTTCGCAGATAAGAGGAGTTTCGGTATCGGCATGAACGGTAATTTCAGCATACTGACCCTCTTTAAGCCACTGGGGAGCGTTGATGATGCTTTCTTCGATATAAATCTGCTCGAAAGTCTCACCGTGCATGAAAACATGCATGTCACCTTCCTTGTAGAGGTAGGTGTAGGGACGACGCTCAACGCGAACTACGTCGATCTTTGCACCCGAGGGGAAAGTATTCTCGAGCACGCGACCAGTCTTTACGCTACGCATTTTGGTGCGTACGAAAGCAGCGCCTTTACCGGGTTTTACATGGAGGAATTCTACGATAGTGTAGATGTCGTTGTTGAAATTAATACAAAGACCATTCTTAATATCAGTTGTGTCTGCCATAAAAGTATTGTGTTTTTTAGTTTAGTAATCTCACTTGGGTTTATTTGTCGCTCTTTTCCTTGAGAAGCTGGGTAAGACGGCGAAGGTCGGTCTTGAGCTCTTCGTTCTCTTCGGAAGCTGCGCGGAATTTGGTACGATACATCAGCATACGCATACACAACGCTGCTACCATTACAAGCAATGTAAGACTCGGATTGCCCGTTTTCCTGTCGATGAGAAAGAAAACAGCAGTAGCTGCGACGATGAGGATGATGGAACCCCATTTGTAAATACCTGTAGCTGTGTCGTTAGTCATAATAATAACATATCGTATTGAGAGTGCAAAAGTACACAAAATATTCAAATTAGTAAAAAAAAACGCAAATATGTTTGCAATATTGAAAAAAAAGTTGTTATTTTGTATTTTGTTACTGTAGGGCATATTCTATCCTAAAGTACTGATAAACTAAACTGTTATACGAAATTACTTAATTGGACATAGATATGAAAAAGATAGCAAAGGCATTATTATCGCTTGTGTTGTTGGTTGGCCTCTTTGGCGTTTTTTGCGCTACAACCACCTCTTGCAGCAGTTCCGAGAAGATGTACACTTCGAAGAAGACCCGTTCTAAAGTCATCAACCGCAACTATAGAATGCGTGGTACCAACAGCCGTAACAGCTCAACCTATCGCACCTATTAATACCCTTCAGGTAAAATCATCGCACTACGAGGAGTAGGGGGGCTGAGATAACGGGTTCCTTTACTCCTTCCCTTATTCTATGAAACGACTCTTTCTGTTGCTGATACTGTGTTGCTGTACTGTGGTTTGCATGGCACAGCAATTCTCCGTCTCGGTGGTCACTCCCGAAGAATGGACTGGGCGTGCCAGCCTTTCTATCCACGACGGGACCAAGAATCTGCCCCAATACTCGGCACGTATCCAGGAGGGAAAGTGCACCATTGAAGGAGAACTGATGCAGAATCACCCCTACTATGCCGAACTCAAGGTGCCCCAGATCAAGACAGCGGTAGAGTTCTTCATCGAATCTTCCCACATCACCATCCGTCTCAACAAGAAAGACCTCTCCGACGCGAAGGTAAGCGGGTCGAAGTCGAACAGCGAATACCGCTATATTCTTGAGACCTGCAACGGAGACAACCGCGAGGCAAGCCTCACCAGCTACGTCAAGTCGAACCCCGGTTCTTTCTTCTCCCCTACCATCCTCTTCCTCCACCTTAAATCCATCCCTCTCGAGGAATACAAGGCTCTGACCGAGTCGCTCGTCGACTCAGCCCGCACCTCCTACCATTACAAGCAGGCCCGACAGCAGCTGTCGCTTATGGCAGCGACCTCAGAGGGCTACAGGCTTCCCGATTTCGAATTCCCCAACAAGGAGGGACGCATCACCCATTTCGACCAGATACAGCACGACAGCACCCTTATCCTGCTTGCCTTCGGGGCCACCTGGTGCAAGCAATGTCAGGATGGTGTCAGGCAGATACGCACCACCCTCAAGTCCTACGGCCAGCCTGTCAGAGTAGAGGAGATACCCATCGACAAGAATGTCAAGATATGGGATGCCCCCTATATGCAGCAACTGGGCATCGAACACATTCCGTTCTACATACTGGTCGACGAAGAAGGGCGTACCCTGGCACGCGATTTCCGTCCCTGGGAACTGAGCAAGATACTGCCCAAAGCCAAGCCCCAGAAACAGACCGAGGCCAAGACAAACCAGAAACAGACCGAGACCAAGGCTCCTCAAAAGGAAAGCACCAAAACCAAAGATAAAGATTTACCCCACTAAATATCATATATGAACGATACCGCTCTCTACCCCATGAAATTCCTCCCCCTGTTCAAGAACAAGATATGGGGAGGCGACAGAATCAAAGACCTCGGATTTGACTATTCCCCCTTGCCCAACTGCGGCGAGCTGTGGGCACTTTCGTGTGTAGAGGGCAACGAGTCGGTTATCGCCAACGGATTCCTCGCCGAGAACACGCTCACCGATGCGCTCGAGCTCTATATGGGCGAACTCATCGGCGAACGCAACTACGACCGCTTCGGCAACGAGTTTCCCCTTCTGGTGAAGATCATCGATGCCAACGACCGCCTCTCCATCCAGGTACACCCCGACGACCAGCTGGCCCAGGAGCGTGGCATGGAGAACGGCAAGACCGAGATGTGGTACATCATGAAAGCCGACGAAGGGGCCGAGATAGTAGACGGATTCTCCAGCAGTCTCACCCGCCAGGAATACCAGAAATTCCTCGACCTGGGAAAACTTGAGAACATCCTCCACATCGAGAAAGCCCAGAAGGGCGACGTCTTCTTTATCCCCGCCGGCCGCGTGCACGCCCTGGGCAAGGGACTGCTGCTGGCCGAGATCCAGCAGACCTCCGACTGCACCTACCGCATCTACGACTACAACCGCCCCGATGCCGACGGCAAGCTGCGCCAGCTCCACACCCAGGAAGCACTCGACGCCATCGATTTCAGCGAACTGCGCGACGGCAAGAACCACTACGAATACCGCGAGAACGGTACCGCCAAGCTGGCCGAATGCCCCTACTTCACCACCAACCTCGTATCGCTCACCGAGCCCATGCGCAAGAACTTCACCGAGCTCGACTCCTTTGTCATCTACCTCTGCACCGAAGGCATCGCCGCCGTCAAGTGCCTCGACCACATCGTGCCCATCCATGCCGGCGAGTGCGTGCTGGTGCCCGCCGTAGCCGAAGAGGTGGAACTCTATGCCCTCAACCCCGAGGGCGACAAGCTGAAGGAGCTCTTCGGAAACGGAGCCAAGCTGCTCGAGGTCTATATCGACCCCGAACAGTACAAGGGAGAGGTGCGCCACCGCAGCGAAATCTCCTGGGTAGAGCGCTTCATTGGCGAAGGCAACCCCGACGACTACATCGGCGAGGAGGAGTTTGAGGACTACCCCGACGACGAAGAGGACTAGGAATACCACCCCTGCGGAGGCGGTCGGCGCCGTCAATTGACAGAGAAAAAGCCACGTTTTTTGGTCCAATTCCGAAAAAAAGCGTATCTTTGCAACGCTGTTGCAGACAGAAATGCCACAAAGAATAAATAAATAAAATAATATACATTAAATAGTTACATATCATGTACGATAAATTCCAAGCTTATCTTCAGAAAGAGCTGGCTGACATCGAAGCAGCTGGTCTTTACAAAAACGAACGTATCATTGAGTCCGCTCAGGGTGCTGAGATCCTCGTAAAGGGCAAGAAGTGCCTCAACTTCTGCGCCAACAACTACCTTGGTCTTGCCGACAATCCTGAACTCATCGAGGCTGCTAAGGCCGGTATGGATGCTCGTGGTTATGGTATGGCTTCCGTTCGCTTCATCTGCGGCTGCCAGGATCTTCACAAACAGCTCGAGAAGAAGATTTCCGACTTCTTCGGCACCGAGGATACCATCCTCTACGCTGCTTGTTTCGACGCTAACGGCGGTGTTTTCGAACCCCTCCTCACCGCTGACGACGCTATCATCTCCGACGCCCTCAACCACGCTTCCATCATCGACGGTGTACGTCTTTGCAAAGCACAGCGTTTCCGCTACAAGAATGCTGACATGGCCGACCTCGAGGAACAGCTCAAGGCTGCTCAGAACTGCCGTTTCCGTCTCGTAGTTACCGACGGCGTATTCTCCATGGACGGTAATGTATGCCCCCTCGACAAGATTTACGAACTTGCTCAGAAATACGATGCAATGGTAATGGTCGACGAGAGCCACTCTGCAGGTGTTGTCGGTAAGACTGGCCGTGGTGTAACCGAGCGTTACAACCTCCGTGGTCAGGTTGAGATCCTTACCGGTACCCTCGGCAAAGCTTTCGGTGGCGCTATGGGTGGTTTCACCACTGGTCGCAAAGAGATTATCGACATGCTCCGTCAGCGCAGCCGTCCCTATCTCTTCTCCAACTCCATGGCTCCCGGTCTCGTAGCTGCAGGTATCCGTATGTTCGAACTCATGGAAGAAAGCTCTGCTCTTCAGGACAAGCTCCACGCCAATACCGACTACTTCCTCCGTCGCATGAAGGAAGAAGGTTTCGACTGCAAACCCTCCGAGAGCGCTATCTGCGCCGTTATGATCTACGACGCTGCCAAGAGCCAGAAATACGCTGCCAAGATGCAGGAAGAAGGCATCTTCGTAACCGGTTTCTACTATCCTGTTGTTCCTAAGGATCAGGCTCGTATCCGCGTTCAGGTAAGTGCTGCCCACGAGAAAGAGCATCTCGACAAGTGTATCGAGGCCTTCAAGAAAGTTCGCGCCGAAATCGAAGGCAAATAATTACGTCTGCGACCTCTTACAGGTCAATTGATATAGAAGGAGAGCCGGCACCGCCCGCTCTCCTTTCCTTTTTGCTGCAGCCATGGCTGGCACTAGTCGCCGTCGTAGCCACCGCCGCCACCCGAGCCTGTGGCCGTAAACTCGGCCGTGTAGGTGGTGCTGCTCTGGGCCGTCACCTGGCGCTGGGCCTGCGTGTTGCCGTCGCTCCATCGGCTGAAGACGAATCCGCTGCTGGCCTCCGCACGCAGCGTTACCGACGAGCCTTTGGCCACCGTGCCGCCACCGCTGACGCTGCCGCCGTTGGAGGGCGAAGCCGCTACGCTGATAACTACCTGGTCTGCAGTGCCAGAGCCAGAATCAGAGACAGAACCCGAGCCATCGCCATCGCTATCGCCGATACCCATCTCCGCCGCGTTCTCCTCAACAAAGCTTTCGAGCATAAACTCTATGTTGGCAGCGCTCATCATACCCGTGTTCTTGGTGATGCCGCCAAACGACTCCATCGCCTCGTCGAGCGCCTTGCGGCTGGTGAACTGCGACAGGAGAGGATTGTTGCAGACGATGGTCTGTGCACTGGCATCGACAATCATACCGTCTTTGTCCTTGCGCAGGTGAATCCACACCTCGCCCGCATTGCTCAGACCGCTCTTGGCAGCAAGATAGCCGTTGCGCGACTGGAATCCCTCCTCGCCCAGCACTGCCCACACCTTGCGTTCGAGGCCGAAGCCGAGGTCGAAGCAATGCTGCGTGCTCACAAAATAGGGTATCCCAGTATAGGGGTCCACACACTGTTCCATTCGGATGTAGAGTATGCGGTCCTCAGCATTGTAGCAGTCCTTGCTCTGATTGATGATACTGCCGCGGTTGTTGGCAATGATGGCTGCCGAAAGCTCGGCGAGCGTGGTGTCGGCAGTAATGGTCAGGCCGCCCAGAGCGATATTGGTCTGATTAACACCGTCTACCGCCTTCACCAGCACCGGTGCGAGACCGCCCTGCGACACCTTGTAGGGAGCCAGCACGCTGGCACCCGATTTGCCCATCTCGTCGGTCAGGAAGACCGCGCGCTGGTTCATGTTGGCCGACATAAAGGCGTTATAGTTGGTCTGGCCCGTTTTGCGGTTGGCAAAGGGAGGCTGCTGGCCGTCGCCGATGAGGCTCTTCCACGCATTAATAATGTTATTCCACTGCGAGCGAACTAAGAGTTGCTTTGCAGATTTGGTTGTTGAGGTTGCACCAGAACCCTTTTTACGGACAATAGTTTGACCGTTCTTCTGGTAGAAAGTCAGGTCCCCGATGGAGCCTTTGAAATTTGAAAATGGTCCTATAACTTTTGCCATTTTAATGTATTTTTAATTATTATTTAAAAAAAATATTTGACTCAGTTGGCTATTAGGGAGGTTTCTGCATGCATTTCCCCGGGTGGCCTCTCTCATGGCCTTCTTCGTCGATAACCTAGACGGATACCAGAAATCGGAGGAGCGCTCATTTCGCCGAAAACATAGTACCCGACTACATTTACTAATATACAACCGTTTTGCAATATACAGAAAAAATTTCATCCCGCCCCCCCATATTCCACACCCCGTGGCACCCGAAACAACATAATAAACAGCCGATTACGACCAAGGAAAAATTTTTCAAAAAAATCTACTGACCCAAGCCTGCCCTCCCCCCAGTGGAAGAGATGCTCATCCCAGCCGCCCCCCCCCTCTATGCCCGACCCCTCACCCCCGTCCGCAGGTCATCTCTTCGCCACTTTTTCGATAATAGAGCGAGCAATAGCGGGCCGACAGCGTTTGGATAAGAACGGGATGTCCTAGGAGCGGCGGAGGGGAGGCGAAGAGGCGGCGAAGAAGATACGGAGGAGATACGGAGGATCTGTTACCCGAAACCAGCCTTAAAAATTAATTCATGTATAATTTGTGGATCATTTATGGTAATTTCTGTTCAAGAAAAAATATCTTGCCTGCGGCGCCACACGAATGCCCATGAATTATCCGTGAATTATCTCATAAATTATTTCTTGTCCTTATTGAAAATTAATTCATGAAAAAATTCATGGGTAATTGATGGTAATTTCTGTTCAAGAAAAAAATATCTTGCCTGCGGCGCAACGTGAATGTCCATGAATTATCCATGAATTGTCTCATAAATTATTTCTTGTCCTT
>JAKSMQ010000002.1 GCA_024400565.1 Bacteroidales bacterium | reverse complement strand
GACATCGGTGGTTGGTCAACAGACTTGATTTCAACTTCTGCCTTTCAGTCAGGGGACAACAAAAACGTTATCAAACCCATCATAGAAAGAAGCTTCAGATATCACTCTTCCCCCATCCATAATGGATATCAAGATGAATGCCGTGGATTTGAAGAATTAACGAGATAAAACCCTACTACAAATATAAGAAGCATCTAATATTGCTAAATTACAGAAGAAGGATATTATGGAACAGGAAATCATACTGAACGAACATAACAAGCAGGTATGTCCGCCGAAGCATACTGTTCGTTGCAAGGTTGAGCAAGATGACATCCTTGATTTTCAGAAATTAATAACCAAGGAGAGTTTTCGGCATCCGAAGGCATATATGATGCCCATCGCCGGTCTGCTGTTTTGCATGTCATTATTGTCGAATAGTGGCCTTGCCATGTGGTACCTATATATTATTCCCTATCTTATTGCGTTCCCTATTGGGGTTCCGTTTATATGGAGAAAGAATGCGAAAAAAGTATTCAACCGGATGAAAGATATGGGAAAATTAGAGTATGAAATCAGTTTTTATGACAAATATTTCGTAGCAACTACGGCTGCAGGCTGGCAAAAGACGGAATATGAACAGCTAAACAAAATCTGTGTCTCGGACAATGCCCTATTCCTCATGCCTTCCCCATCTTCGGCAACCATTGTCCCCAAGAATTCACTAACAGATGAAATGTTAGAATTCCTGATTTCTATACAAACAGCTTCGCTGAACAAAAATGCTGCGAAGAAAAAATAAAATGGAGAATGGAACAAGAAGTCACACTTAACGCTCATAACAAACAGGAGTTTCCTCCTGCACATACGGCGAGAATTGACATATCCTTAATCAAGAGGGCCTTTTGTGTTGTCTTGCTGTTGTTGTACATGGGAACCCTGTGTGCGCAAGACAGGATGACTCCAGCAAAGTTTGAACAAGGACGTGAAGAGAAACTTTATAGCATTTTTGATATCGCAGAGGCTGATGGTTTTGCATACTTGGTTGATCCTGCCTTTTGTCCCGACTACTGTCTTGCCTACGACAGGGAGTCGAAATCCTTAATCTTGAAACAACTGAAACCTCGAGCCCGGTATTGCCGTCGCCTTCGTTTTTCACAAAGACACATTCGTGCAGATGTATGGAAGTTGAATATAAGTGATGGTTTGGCCGACTCCTTAAAAAGGATGTTTGCTGCCGTCGTGCTGACCTCGTCCTGGTTGTGTGAGCAAAGGGATGGGGTAATTTATTATTTTCTTATCAGTCCAGGATTCTCCTCTAAGACGGCAAGCTGGCCCGATGAAAACAGCAACTGCAGACAGGCTGTGGACGTGGTTGAGAGATTGTGTGAGGCTGTAAGGAAGAACGACCGGGAGGGTGCTCTTGTCGGATCAATCTCCTCTGTGACCAGTCTGTTTCGAAATTATTATCCTGCCGACTTTCAAGAAGGAATACACTAACCTGCTTTTTCGACAGAGGTGTACTAAATCATTCTAATCCCCGTTATTATAATATGGAACAGGAAATCACACTTAACGCTCATGGCAAGCAGGAGTTTCCTCCTGCACATACCGCTGAACACCTGCTGAATGGTATGGTAGCAGGCAGGTTTGGCTGTGGCCGTGCCTTCTCTGCTCATATAGAACGCAAGAAATCCAAACTGGACTACCACCTCGACCGACCTCTCTCGGATGAAGAGATCCGCCAGCTCGAAGCCGACATCAACCGTATCATTCAGGAGGATGTAGAAGTATGGATGGAGTTCGTGAGTCAGGATGAGGCCAGAAAGAGGTTCGATATGAACCGCCTCCCCGACGATGCAAGCGATACCGTCCGCATAGTCCATATAGGCGATTATGACGAATGCCTCTGTGTCGGCACTCACGTGCAGCACACAGGCCAGATAGTCGGCTTCCGTATCAGCAGCAGCAGTTTCGAAAACGGGGTGCAGCGTCTTGTATTCCGTGTAGATGCCAAATAACGAACTGAAAGTTTCAATTATGAAAAAGATATTGATTGTTTTGTTTCTCCTTCTTGCCGGCTTCTCCTATGCCCAGAAGAAGGGGTATATGTCGGCAGGAGTGTATCTCGAGTCCGGAACCAGGGGTGTTCCTTTCGGAGCTATGGCGGCCCATTTCTCCTACAATCCTATCGACAACGTGATTCTCTCGGCCACCGTCTATGGGAGCGTCCAGCAGCCCGTTACCATGGACGAAACCACCTTTATGCCGGCAGCAAGACTGAAGATGACTACCGTCTTCCCCCTCAAGGCGAGTGTCATCGCTCTCGAGCAGTCGGGATGGATGCGCAACTTCGGCTATTTCGACATCAGAGAGTGGAACATGCAGACCCTCGTTTCGTGGCAGAATCCTCATTGGAGCATAGGCCTGGGCCTTCACGACAGGCTCATCCGTGACCTCAATTCGGGCATCTTCGACCCCTCCGAGCCTTATGTCAACGAGCCCTTCAATCTCATCTACAGGCTGCAATACCGTCTGGCACTTGAGGGCAAACGCTGGTATGCCACCTTCAGAGTAACCAACTTCGATTACCTCTTTACCGACTACTACTACAACCCCGGTCTTGGTGCAGGATTCAATTATATTCTCAGCAAAGGTCCTGTCCTCTGGGCCGACCTCTATTTCCATCCCTCGGGAATCTTCAATCTGAGTCCTGTATTTTACGAATCAACTCTTAAACTTGGCGCAACATGGAACATTTACTAAAACTATTTCTGTTTTGTTTTGGGGCCATTCTTGTCACAGGCTGCAGCAAGAATCCCCAGGAGCTCGACTATACCGGACTCTACCATTCTCCCAGCGAGGCCATCGAGTCCCGCTTCTCCAAATATATGGACTGGAACGCCAGCCATGCCGAAAGGGTAGTCTCCGTTTCGACATCCGACTACAGAGTCTATTTCTGCTCCGACATCCATTATTGCGAAGGCCGCGATGCCCTCGAGCCCATGCTGGCTCTCGAGCGTGCCGACGCCAAAGCCTCCTTCATCATCGTCAATGGCGATCTTACCGACCATGTAGCCGGTCTCGATACCGTCGAGGCCCGTGTCGGACGCCACTATGATGCGGGCGGAGACCCCGTCTTCTATACCGCCGGCAACCATGACCTCTTCTTCGGACGCTGGCCCCGTTTCTTTGCCCTCTTCGGCAGCTCCGTCTATGTGCTCAGAGTGCAGGGCCCCGACTATAAGGACCTCTTCGTCTTCCTCGATTCGGCCAACGGCCTGCTCGGAAAGAGCCAGCTCAAATGGCTCCGTCAGCAGCTCGAGAAGCATAGCGGATGCCGCCATATTACCGTGGTGACACACAACAATCTCTTCAACCAGGACCAGAACCAGGGCCGATGCTCCATTCCTCCTCTCGACGAGGTCTACGAGCTGGTTCATCTGATGGAGAAACACGGAGTCGGCATGTGCATGCAGTCCCACAACCATTACCCCTCTCTTACCAACTTCAAGGGCATCCGGCTCCTCGTTTCGCCCGCTCTTCAGGATAACGGCTATTGCCTTGTCGACTACACCTCCGACGGCATCTTCAACACCTTCAAGAAGATCGAGTATTAAGTCCTCCAATCCCCCCCCTAAACATCAATCTTTCACAACCCCCATGTTCACATACATCCGCAAAATCAACTACCACGAGACCGACAAGATGGCTGTGGTTCACCATTCCAATTATGTCAAGTTCATGGAGGAGTCCCGCGTGGCCTTCCTTTCGGCCATAGGTGTCGAATATGCCGACTTCGAGGCCGAGGGTATCGTTTCCCCCGTGGTCAGCATCAATGTCGAATACAAGACCCCCGCACGCTTTGGCGACACCCTTACCATCGACGTCCGCCAGACCCAGTATTCCGGTCCCCGTCTCTCCTACAGCTACGAGATGCGCAACCAGGAGGGCAAGCTTGTCTGCAAGGCCTCCTCGCAGCATTGCTTCATCTACCAGAACCGCATCCTCTCCCTTCAGAACGGCTTCGAACACTACCACCAGAAACTCGTCGATGCCCTCGAACAGTAACCTTCCTCTCGCACACAAAAAATAATCCGCCACCACTCGCCCCCATTATCTGACCCACACTAAGGAAACACACACCAATTCATAAATGACTTATCTCGGAGAAACCATAGCCCTCATTACCGCCTTCTCGTGGACGGCTACCGCCCTTTTCGCCGATGCAGCCAGCCGCCGGCTGGGCTCCCTGCTCCTCAATCTCATCCGCATGATCCTTTCGCTCATCATGCTTGCCGTCTTGCTGTGGGCCGTCACCGGCAGCCCCTTTCCCGTCTATGCCTCCGGCCAGGCCTGGTTCTGGCTCGCTCTCTCGGGCATCGTGGGCTACGTCTTCGGCGACTATTGCCTCTTCAATTCCTATATCATCTTCGGCTCCAAGTACGGCCAGCTCTTCATGACCCTCGCGCCTCCCATTGCCGGCATCACAGGGTGGCTCTTCCTCGGCGAGGCCATGAGGCCCACCGCCTGGATAGCCATGCTCGTCACCCTCTCGGGCATCGCCTTCTCCATCATGGTCAAGAGTGGCGACACCATCAAGATCAAGCTGCCTCTCAAGGGCATCCTCTTCGGCATCGGAGCCGGACTGGGTCAGGGCGTCGGACTCGTCCTGAGCAAGATAGGACTCAACTGTTATGCCGAGTCCATCCCTCCGTCAGCTCCCGAGAGCATCACCACCCTCATGCCCTTTGCAGGCACCTTTGTCCGGGCGCTGGCAGGTCTTGCAGGTTTCACCCTCCTGCTGGCCTTGCGCAAGGAGCTCCATCTGGTAGGAGTGGGTTTCAGAGATAAGAAAGGCATCACCTATGCCACTCTCACCACCTTTTTCGGACCCTTCATCGGAGTCTCCCTCTCGCTCATGGCCGTACGCTACACCCAGGCCGGGATAGCCTCCACGCTCATGGCGCTCACCCCCGTGCTCATCATAGTGCCCTATTGCCTCATCCACAAGCAGAAGATCTCCCTCCGCGAGGTGGCCGGCACCCTCATCACCCTCTCCGGAGTCGCCATGTTCTTCCTGCTGTAAGTGTTCTTTTTTCTCCTTAGAAAGAATAAAATCGCTCATCAAGGAACGCCAGTTCTGCACCTTGATAGGGCAGAATTGAGTTCTTTTCGGGGCTTCTATTGATGAATGCCTGCAAATGGTGTCATTATTGCGCAATTTCAGGATGGACTTTTGTTCTCTGACTGCGTAGGAAATTCGCATAAAACGGGTTTTTTGGAGCATTTCTAAGGCTTTTGGGACGGCCTCTTATGGTATATTGCCCCTAAATGAGAGCATGCTCCGTAGGAGAGATGGGGTCTGGTTTTATGTATATTGTTGAAATATTGTGTTTTAAAGTTTGTTGTCTGTTCAAAGCGTTCCGCGTTCCGCGTTCTTTTTACAAAATATGAGGGTATGTTATCTCTTAAATATTATATATATATTTAATAATTAATTAGTTATATAATCTATATAGAGGTGGTATATGCATTTTTTTTAATCGGAACGCGGAACGCGGAACGCTCGGCCTGCAGCTCTTTCCTACGAGGCATAATGACTCCGCCTTTTCTATGATGCTTGCGCGTGCGTATTATTATAATGGTGTTGGATGCTTCGTAGAAGGCGCAAAACGGGGCGTAAAGGCGCGTTCGCTCTCGGCTTGGTGTAAGTGTAGGCTGTGGCTCTGAAAGCCCGTCAGAATGGCTCTTTTCTACGAAGGGGGGAGAATGGCATCCGGAATGGGATGGTTGCTGATATTGGGGCGCCATCCAGCAGGATTATATGGCCTGATCAATATATTTCCACTCCGAAAAAGGCCAATCTGCACACCTAAACACGCCAATTAGCGATAGAAAACAGTACAGATAGCGATAAAATACCTGCAAAATCTAATACTTTTTACTCAAAAACCACTCTTTGAATGCTCTTTGGGGCATAAAAGAACCGCAGAACGGGAGAATGTCTCCTGGTTCTGCGGCGGATTGGTCCCTATTTTTGGGAAATATGGGGCTTATTTGGTGCTCTTGGAGATTTCGCGGAGGCAGGCCTCGAGGCTCTTGCGTACGCTGGTGGAGGTGAAGGTGGCTCCGCTGACGGCATCGACTTTGTGGTTGAGGGCTTCCTTGACGCTGAGGCCGTTCCACGACTTGAAATAGCCTGCATCGGACACGCGGTTTACAAAGCTGGGGGTCTCGCTGTTGGGGAGCAGCTGGACGCTGATGATGCGTTTCTTGCTGTCGAAGGCGATGCGTAAGGGGGTCTCTCCGTTGTAGCCGCGGATGCCGTTGGAGGCGGGCTTGCTGTAGGCTACATAGCCGATGACAGAGCCTTTCTTGCCCTGGACTTCGGTCCACGCGCCTTTGTCGACGGCGTTGCGGGCTTCGGGGAAGAGCTGTCTGATCTCGTCGGATACTTTCTGTGCGCACGATGTCATGGGGAGCACGAGGGCTGCGAGGAGGATGATATGGAAGATGTGTTTCATGGTTTTTGGGGTTTGTTTAGGGTTTTATGGGTTTACAGGATGTTGGACTACTGGGGGTCGCTCTCGAGGCGGCGGGTGCGGTAGCGCTCGATGCAGCGGGGGAGCTGGTGGATGTAGTAGGGATCTTTGAAGAGGGTGGAGTTGAAAAGGAAATCGGCCGTGGAGGCATTGGTGGCGAAGGGTATGTTGTAGAGCGAGGCCAGACGGACGAGTCCCTGTATGTCGCTCTGGTGGCCCTGGACGATGAGGTTGTCGCAGAAGAAGATGAGCATATCGATCTTGCCTTCGGCTATCATGGCTCCTATCTGGGCGTCGCCTCCCAGGGGACCGCTGAGCAGCCGGTTGACACGGGGCGACTCGCTGCCTAGAATCTCGGTGAGGCAGGCTTCGATGAGGCGTCCGGTGGTACCTGTGCAGAAGAGTTCGTTGCCGCGCAGCAGGGCTGCATTCCGGCGCACCCAGTCGGTAAGCTCGACTTTGCGGGCATCGTGGGCTACAAATGCGATGTTCTTGATCATGGTTATTGGTTTTATTTTGATTATAATAGCGTGGATTATCAGATTTCCATGAGTTTCATGAAAGAGGTGGGATAGGGGGTCTCGAAACGGAGGTCCTTGCCGGTAATGGGGTGGCGGAAGCAGAGACGGAAGGCGTGGAGACCGAGGCGGCTGATGGGGGATATGTCGTCCTTGTAGCCATACATGGGGTCGTGGACTACGGGATGCTTGATGTCGCGCAGGTGGACACGTATCTGATTGCGGCGGCCGGTATCGAGGCGGAGCTCGAGGAGGCTGTATCGGCGCGAGGTTTTGACTACCTTGTAGTGGGTAACGGCGAGCTTGCCGCCATTGTCGGTGGGGGAGGAGAGTACGCAATACTGTCCGTCGGTGAACCAGGAGCGGATGGTGTCCTGCTCGGGCTCTACCTTGCCCCAGGCTACGGCCACATAGGCGCGGTCGTAGACGATGCCTTTCCAGTCTTCCTCGAAGCGGCGCGAAGTCTGTTTGTCCTTGCTGAAAATCATGAGTCCCGAGGTGTCGCGGTCGAGACGGTGGACGATATGGGCGTTGCAACGCTGGTGGGTGTACTTGAAATAGGCGTTGAGGGCTGTGAGGGCGGTATGGTCGCCGGGATTCTTGCTGTTGGAGAGGACGCCCTCGTGCTTGTTGACGACGACGAGATACTGGTCTTCGTAGACGACGTCGATGCTGCTGTTGCGGAAACGCTCGCGGAAATTGGGCTTGCCGATGGTGACGACCATTCCGGGGACGAGGGGATAGTTGAACTGGGAGGTGCGGCGTCCGTCGACGCTTACGCTATGGCCGAGGATCTCCTTGACGCGGGTGCGGCTCAGCTGGGGCATGCTGGCCAGGAGGAAGGGGAGGAGCTCGGTGTTTTCCCTGACGATATATTCTTTGTTCTGCATGATGTTCGGTTGTGTGTGTTTCTCTTTTTTTTTGCTTCGAAGCCTTAGGAGTCTATGCGAAAAGGGCCCGGAAGGCCTCTTCGATGACGCTGACTTCGACTATCTGGATGCCGTAGCGTTTCTTGTCGATGGCTTTGGCGTTGTATTTGGAGATGAAGATCTTTTCGAATCCCAGTCTGTCGGCTTCGGCAATACGCTGCTCGACGCGTGCTACGGGGCGTATCTCTCCGCTGAGACCCATCTCGGCGGCAAAGCAGTAGCGGGGGCTGACGGCCATGTCGACATTGGAGGAGAGGATGGCGCTGACTACGGCCAGATCGAGAGCGGGGTCGGCAACACGGATGCCTCCGGCTATGTTGAGGAAGACGTCCTTGGCGCCCAGCTTGAAACCGCATCGTTTCTCGAGGACGGCCAACAGCATGGACATGCGACGGAGGTCAAACCCGGTGGCGTTGCGCTGGGGGGTGCCGTAGACGGCGCTGGAGACGAGGCTTTGGACTTCGATGAACATGGGGCGTGCGCCTTCGAGGGTGGCTGCGACGGCGGCTCCGGAGAGCGTCTCGTCGCGTTGGGAGAGAAGGAATTCGGAGGGATTGGCAACCTCGCGGAGGCCACTTCCCTGCATCTCAAAGATGCCTATCTCGGCCGTGGAACCGAAGCGGTTCTTGAGGGCACGGAGCATGCGGAAACCATAGTTGCGGTCGCCTTCGAACTGGAGGACGGCATCGACGATATGCTCCATGACCTTGGGACCTGCAAGGGTGCCGTCCTTGGTGATGTGGCCTACGATGAGGATGGGAACTCCGGTACGCTTGGCATACTGCTGGAGCTCGGTGGTGCACTCTCTTATCTGGCTCACACTTCCTGCAGGGGAGTCTATCTGTTCGCTGCTGACGGTCTGGATGGAATCGACAATAAGGAGGTCGGGCTGCACGCTGTCGATGTGCTCGAAGATGCGCTGGGTTACGGTCTCGCTGACTACGAAACATTGGGTGGTCTGGTTCTGCTCGACGCGGTCGGCACGCATCTTGATCTGCTGCTCGCTCTCTTCTCCACTTACGTAGAGTATCTTGCGGTCGGGCACGCTGAGGGCTGTCTGCAGAAGGAGCGTCGATTTGCCGATGCCGGGCTCTCCGCCTATGAGGATGAGGCTTCCGGGCACGATGCCGCCGCCCAGCACGCGGTCGAACTCTCCGCAACGGGTGGGTATGCGGACGGTTTCGCTATAGGTGACGTCGCGTATGAGTTTGGGCTGCGAGGCTGCCATCTGTCCCCGCGAGGAGGCGAGGGGAGCAGAGGCGGCTTTGACTACCTCCTCGGCAAAGGTGTTCCATTTGCCGCATTCGGGACATTTGCCCAACCAGGAGGAGGACTGGTAGCCGCATTCCTGACAGAAATAATAGGTCTTTGCTTTGGCCATAGTTTCGTAGTGTTATTTTTTTCGGCAGACCTCAAGGGTCTGGAAAGGGGTTTAGAACTCGTCGATGGTCTGTACAACCTTGTAGACCTTGTCGCCACGATGGAGGGGTTCGGAGGTGGCAAAGGAGAAGGCGTCGCCCTGGCGGGCTTCCTGGACGGGACCTCGGTTGAGGCGTATCTCGCGGAGGGTGTCGTCATAGACTCCCGTAGTCTGACCCATGACTATGTAGCGGTCGCCTACGGCTATGGTATTGGCGGTCTCGAGGCGTACTTCGGCCACTCCTATGCGGTTGAAATAGTTGGACACCTTGCCGAGATAGATTTTGGTCTCGGTGGCCTGGCTGCCGTAGCGTTCGCTCCATTCGCCCAGCTTGCGTCCGAGATAGTATCCGTCCCAGAAACCGCGGTTGAAGACGGTAGCAAGGCGCTCGTTCCAGGCGGCTATGCGTTCGGGAGTATAGGTGCCCTCGTCGATGGCGCGGGCGGCTTCCTTGTAGCATTGGGTGACCACCTTGACGTAGTCGGCGCTACGTCCGCGGCCTTCTATCTTCAGTACCTTGACGCCTGCATGGATGATCTTGTCGAGGAAATCGATGGTCTTGAGGTCCTTGGGCGACATGATGTATTTGTTGTCGACCACGAGTTCCATATCGCTCTCAAGGTCCTTGACCAGATACTGTCGGCGGCAGAGCTGGAGGCAGGCTCCGCGGTTGGCCGAGTAGTTGTAGTTGTCGAGCGAGAGGTAGCACTTGCCGCTGACGCTCATGCAGAGGGCTCCGTGGCCGAAGACCTCTATCTCGACCAGCTCGCCCTTGGGACCACGGATGTCGTTGTCGCGGATGAACTGGGTGATCTCGGCTACCTGGCGCAAGGGAAGCTCGCGGGCTGTCACCATCACGTCGGCAAACTTGGAATAGTAGCGCACGGCCTCTACGTTGGAGATATTGCATTGGGTGGAGATATGAATCTCCATGCCTATGGAGTTGGCATAGGCTATTACGGCCATATCGCTGGCTATGATGGCGCTAATGCCTGCCTCTTTGGCCGTACGGACCGTAAGGCGCATCTCTTCGAGTTCTTCGTTATAGATGATGGTGTTGACGGTAAGGTAGGTACGTACACCATGGTCGCGGGCTATGGAGGCTATCTTTACGAGGTCGTCGAGGGTGAAATTGTTGGCGGAACGGGAGCGCATATTGAGCTTTCCGACTCCGAAATAAACCGAATCGGCTCCGCCCTGTATGGCGGCCATGAGGCTCTCGTAGGAGCCGACGGGTGACATGATTTCTATCATTTCGAAATGGGGGTTGTTTATCTTGAGTAGAGTTGGAAGATGGTCATATTGGACCACTCGTTGGGAGGAAGTTTGGAATCCTTGCAGGTGCAGTCGAAACAGGTGGTGGAGCGGGCTCCTTTCTCTACGAAGGATACGAACTCGTTGAGGGTATAGGGCAGGAATCCGTTAACCTCGTGTCCGTTGCCCTCGTAGCGGAATATCCAGTAGGGATAGCGGTTCTGCTTGAAGACCTTGGCCATCTTGCTGCTTCCGTTGAGACTCGAGGAGAGGGCTGAGCGGAAACGCTTGTAGTTTACAATCTTGTCCTTGGAACCATGGAAGAAGCAGGTGGGAGCGGGAGGAGTGGCATATCTGAGCTGGCTGTTCTTGCAGTAGATGGCTCCGCTATAGGGAATCACGGCCAGAGGCTTGAACTCCTTGGGGAGGCCCTTGGCCTGGGGAAGGGAGTTGCATCGGCAATAGTCGTTCTGCAATACGGTTATGGCTCCGGCGCTGGCCCCTGTGAGCACGATACGGTTGGGGTCGATGTCTAGCTGGGCGGCACGCTCCCACACATAGGCTATGGCCGAGCTGAGGTCCTCTACGGCCATATTGATAGCATTTGAGAACATGCTGTTGACGCGGAAGAATCCCAGCGAATCGTAGCGCTCTTTGGTTACTCCCAGCCTATAGTCAATGGAGATGGCCGTGAATCCGTGGGCTACAAGCGAGTCGCAGGCCTGGACAGAATGCTTGTTGTCGCGCTGGCCATAAATGAAGCCTCCTCCGAAGACATAGATGACGCAGGTCTTATCGCTTCGGGGGTGAGCGGGCTTGTAGATATCCATCTTCATTTCGGTCACTCCTCTATGGCAGAAGGTGACCGTTTCGCGTTGCTGGGCCTGTAGAGAAAGACAGCCTGCAACAGACAAGAGGAAAAGGAGTAAGCGTTTCATAGGGGGTGAGTATTATCGGTTTCTTACGGGGCGGATGGTACGTCCACCACGGCGGTTGCTGGCCGAAATGTCATGTTCGCGGGCGTTGAACAGGAAATCGGTAGCGTAGAAAGGATTGTCGCGTTCGTCTTCGATGAAGGGGGATGCCGACCAGTAGTCTCCGCCTGTGCCGAAGTCGCGGATATAGTCGCTCTTGCGCCATCCCGAAGCGGGCAGGAAGATGGAGTTGCCGTTGGGACCGGTTACACGCATGCCCTGGATTCCGTTGAGGGTAGTCCATTCCCATTGGCATTTGTCGATAAGCTCGATGCATTCGTCTTCGGTAGGCATACGCCATCCGTCGCCCCATTTTGCGGTAGCGGCATCATAGGCAGGATTGCCCGAGAAGGTCTCGATAGTCTGTCCGAAGGTTGTGTTGTTCTCCTGGTCGTAGGTCTCTTTGGTAGCGGTCTCGCCCCAGGCAAAGTATTTGCCTGATTCTTCTGCGCTATTGGCTCCGATATTGCGGTCGGCCCAGAGACAGCTGAGACCAAGGTCTACATACGAACCGGCTGCAACCTGGGGTACAACGGTTTCGGGCTGCTCGTATTTGGAAGAGGACTGGCCATTGCTGGAGGACAGACCATTGTTGTTGCTGAAACCCATCGAGATGCCGCTATCCTTAGAGGAAGAGGGCTCGGTTGTGGTAGTAGCAGGAGTAGAGGTTACAGCAGGAGTAGTGGTAGGAGTAGTAGTAACGGCAGGAGTAGCAGGGGTAGTAGCAACAGCAGGAGTAACAGGGGTAGTAGTAGCTACGCCGGTATTCTGGCCGAAGCCTTTGCTGGAGACGGCTCTGACGGAGCGTCCGATGCTACGGAACTGGGAGAGGATGGCCGAGAAGTCTGCCTCGAAGAGGAAGAACTGGGCATTCTCGTTGTCGTTGTCTTTGACAGAAGAGGTCCAATAGAGACCATAGGAACCCATATCGTCGATGTCGGAACCTGTACGGCTGCCGCATGCGGGAAGGAAGATTGCGTTGCCGTTGGGGCCTGTAACCAGAAAGCCGGCCTGACCATTCTGACGTGTCCATGCCCAGGAGCATTTGTCCTTGAGCTCCTGGAATTCCTCGGCGGTAGGCAAACGCCAGGTACCACCCAGATTGGCACGGGCTGCATCAAAGGAAGCGTTTCCTCCGATGTTGGAAAGGTTGCGGCCGAGGGTAGTACAGTTGTCGTCTTCATAGGTGGCTTTGGGTTGGGTTTCGCCCCAGGCATAGTAGTTGCCGGGCTGTTCGGGCGAAGCGGCTCCTACGTTACAGTCGGCCCAATAGACGCTAAGTCCGAGGTCGACCATCTTGACATTCTGGGCACTCATCATTGTGCCCATTAGAGTAAAGAGTAGAATTGTGAGTTTTCTTAGTTTCATGTTTGTATATTAATTTGTCTCGTTTCTATTTGAGTCTTGTGCCTGTGGGGAGATGGAGGCTGAGTCCCACTCCGAATTGGAGGGGAAAATAGAACTGGGTGCTTGCAGGCATCCATGTCCAGCCTGCCTTGACGTTAATCTTCAGATGTTCTGTTCCGAATCGCAGCTGAAGCGTAGGCTCCAGAATGGGAACCGTCTGCTGCAATACCTCGTGGTCGTACGACTCGGGGTTGTGGTAATAGCGGTCGTGGTCGGCGGTATACCACATAGCTCCACCCGCCAGTCGGGCGCTCATCTCCAGCCAGTCGCATACTCTCCACCCGTAGTCGGCCTCAATAAAAGCTGTATTGAACCAGCTCTGGAAGACATAGTCCTCAATACTGCTATATCCGTCATAGTAGCTGTATCCCTGAGACAGGCCACCATAGAAGGCAAGGGTGGTACGGTTGTCGAAAGGCATATAATAGCCCACGGCCCCCCTGAAGAGCATAGGCCAGTCGTCGATGCCCAATCCTCCCATATAGAGCTGGATGCCCAGATGGTCGATGGGAGAATAGGCGGCCGAAAATTCAATTCCGGTCTGAATGGTTGCCGAAGCCCCTAATTCAAGGTCGCCCTTCTGCTCCAGTCGGGCAATATCGGGCATCGAAGGCACGTAGACCGCGCAGGAGGCCATCAGTCCCGTAAGGAGGGTTATCATTATCAGTCTTATCTTTTTCATATCATCTTTGTTTATCGGGGTTAGCAGATCATGCCGCTGGCTACTACCAGATGGGCATCGTTGTCGTAGATGGTGGCATACTGTCCGGCGGCAATACCCTGGATACGCTGGTCGGATAGTATGGTATAGATGTCTGCTCCCGTGTGTTCGTCCTTGTGGCGTGAGAGGTGGCCCTGGCAGAACTCGGGGGTGTGGCGTATCTTGAACTTGCAGTCAATCGTGTCGCCATAGCCTATGTTCCAGATGTCCTTGGAGAGATACTGGTAGCCGGTCAGGTTTACTACCGTTCCGTATTGGGTGTCGGGGTCGTAGCCCTGCGACACATAGAGCACATTCTCGTTGATGTCTTTCTTGACTACAAACCAGGGACCGCCGCTCAGGTAAAGACCTTTGCGCTGGCCGATGGTATGGAACCAGAATCCCTTGTGGGTGCCGAGTATCTTGCCTGTCTCAAGTTCAACTATCTTGCCCTCCTTCTCTCCCAGATAGCGGCGGAGGAAGTCGTTGTAGTTGATCTTGCCCAGAAAACAGATGCCCTGGCTGTCCTTGCGTTCGGCGCTGGGCAGCTTGGCCTCGCGGGCAATGTCGCGGACCTCGCTCTTCATCATGTGTCCTATGGGGAACATCAGCTTGCTTACCTGGCTGAAGTTGAGCTGGGCAAGGAAGTCGGTCTGGTCCTTGACGGGGTCTTTGGCTGTGGCCAGAAACTGGACTCCGTCAACCATGTCGGTAGTGGCATAATGGCCTGTGGCGATACGGTCGAAATCCTTTCCCCATCGCTGTTCGAAGGCTCCGAACTTGATGAGCTTGTTGCACATCATGTCGGGGTTGGGGGTAAGTCCGCGGCGTACCGACTCGATGGTATAGCTGACCACGTTCTCCCAATATTCCTTGTGGAGGTTGACCTCTTCGAAACGCAGTCCGTATTTCTTGGCAATATAGGTGGTTATCTCAATATCTTCTTCGGCGGGGCAGTCAATATAGCCCTCCTCGTCTTCCATTCCTATACGGATATAGAAGAGGGTAGGGTCGTAGCCTTGCTCTTTGAGCAGATGGACTACTACGGAGCTGTCTACTCCTCCCGAAGCTAATGCGGCAATATTCATCTTGGTTCTCTAATGATGTAGGATATGATGGCTTGTAGACGGTCAGGCCCGAGGGTCTGATACGGGAAGTATCATTCCGTTATTTCTGAGCCTTGGCATTTACCTTTGCCATGAATTTCTCGCTGTCGATGACAAATCGGTCGTGACGGCCCTGGCCTATGAGACCGGCTTCGTCGTAGGCCTTTACCTCAAAGACCAGATGGCGACGGTCTACCTCTACCAGCTCGCTCTCGCACCATACCTTCATTCCGACGGGGGTGGCTGCATCGTGGGTAATGTTGACGGCCGTGCCGACGGTACTCTCGCCTTCGGCAAGCAGATTCTCTACGCTCTGGGCGCAGGTGTTCTCCATCATGGAAATCATCATGGGAGTGGCAAATACGGGGGCAAGGCCGCTACCTACGTGGGCGGCTGTCAGTTCGAAGGTTACGGTCTGTTCTGTTCTATGTTTGATTCCAGGAGCTATCATAATGTGTTAATTGGTGTTATGCGGTTAATGTTAAGATTCGATTTCGGGGGCTTCAGAACCTGAAGCTTCAGATTCCTGTCCGGAGGTCTTTTCCCTGGGGGCAAAGAGCTGTCCGCTCTCGGCCAGCTCGATCTGCTCGCGTACTACCTCGAAGAAGTCGCCGTAGATGCGCATGCTCTCGGGGTCGGCCTCGTAGTGGAACTGGGTGCGGGGAAAGAGATAGGCCAGCTGCTCTATCTGCTCTTGAGCCTGCTCGTGGCGGCCCCACGTGTGCATGGGGTAGAAATGAGAGGTCTCAATACGGGCCAGCCATTGCGAGGGGCCTCTGAGCTGTTCCAGCCCCAGTCGGGGGTCGAGGGGCAGCATGGCGTGGGTCACATGAGGATGGTCGAGCTGAATGTCGCGAAGGGTGGAGAGATAGAGCCCTTCCATCTCATGGACCAGGATGTGGAGCCGTTCGTCTCCCTCGGGGAAATACCAGTTGTTGAGGTCGCCGGCATGGAAACAGCTCTCGTGGCTGTCGTCCTTGAGGGTGATGAGCGTACTTACTCCCACATCGGTAGAACGGTAGACATCGAGCAGGATGTATTCGTCCTCATAGTGGTCTCCGGGACGCATGATGGCCGAGGGGAGTTCTTTGTCAACCCGACGGCGCTTCACAATGTCGTGCGACAGAAGCAGACGGGGAGGGGTTCGTTTGTTGCGGTCCCAGGTAAGCACGTCGCGCGAGAAATGGTCCTCGTGGAAATGAGAGTTGACGAAATAAATCTGTTTGCCTGTCGAGCTGAGAATGTTGTGCAGTTTTCCATGAGGAGTATCACGCCAGTAGTCGTAGACAATCATGGTGTTTTTACCCTCCCAGACGAAGCAGCTATGATGTATATATGTTACTTTCATAATAATTAATTTGCCCTTCCGTATACGAATAATACTGATCCTTAGCAATCTGACCGACGCATAAGGAAAGGAAATTGAAATGCAAAGATACGCTTATTTCTGCGATTGGCAATAGCAATCTGAAAAAATAGCATTTTTTAACGAAGAGGAGACTTCCCCTAGTCTCCCCTCGAACTCAAGAGATTGAGTAAAATTGAAATCGTCAGAATAATTTGGAAAAGTGTCCTGTATTTAACCACTGATTAACCAACAAAAAAAACGCAAGAGTAATCTCCTGCGTTTTTTTATTATTTTTAGGCCGTTTCATTCCAAAACTTAGGCCGTTTCATTTTGGCGTTTATACGAGCGGGCTTCCTAATTCAGAGAGATTCTCCTTAGTGTTTTGTGCGTCAAACAAAGTGACGGATCCATGTTTCTTATATTTCGCCATGCTTCTCGTAATCAAGTACAAAGTAATAATGAAAATATTTCATATTTATTTCATTGTCAATAAATTATTATTTAGAGGTTGCCTTTATAGTTTCGGACTGCAAAAATTGACCTTTAATAGATTCCGAAACAAGTTTGGAAAGACGCGTCGGTGCGTGAAACAGGTAAAAGACTATTACTTGCGGAATTTATGATATTCTAATCTTTGGTATTTGCACAGCATAAGTCCGTTGGATTGGATTATGCTGTGCTATAAATATACTCGGCAACAATGGCTTTAATCCTAATTTTCTATGATTGGATATCAATAAGTATTGGGTATTAAACCTCTACCTGCACAACGTGAACATAGTCCATTCTGGTTGGCTTGGCAAAAGCAACAGGGCAACTCGTCATAAAGTCCCATCACCCATCCCGTACCGCCACACCGTTGACACCTACCAGACCCCATACAAATAGGACAATTTATCCATTCTGGTCTAGGTTGGCTGTATGATTGGCTGTTATTGTTCTGGTTGTTGTCGTGCTGATGTTGATGCTGATGTCGGTGGTCTCTTTCTGACGAAGAATGTGACGAATATTCAAATTCATCATAAGCAGTATACTCGTCTGCTTCTTCACACTCTGCCTCTACTTCTGCAGCGGTATCCGTAATCCATTCTTCAGGTTCTGCGTTATTGTTGCAGGACAGTAAAAGTCCCGCAAACAGAAATGCAAGTAATAACTTTGTTTTCATAAATCTTCCCTAAATTCGTGTCGGGCGCAACTTTTTTTGCTACTTTGGCTCGAAGTTGCGATTAAATTTGACAAAAAACAAGAAAGTGGAGCCATACATCAGATCCGTTATTTCTAACTGAAGGGCTTGGACTCCCTGTAAATACAAAATAAAGGTCGGTGAATTGCTCCACCGAATCGTATATCATGTAAAACTCATGAATACAACACAATGGAGACTTACATTCAAACCATTATTCCAGTATTTACAATAGAGAAGTGTCCAAGTTCACAGTTACGGAATAAGGCACAAATGCGTCTTTCTCGGTCGGTTCCTTCTCTCGGAAACGATTTTGCAAAAGTACACATTATTTTTATCCTGAACAAATTTTTCTTTCGGCGATTGGGATTATCATTAATTTATGATGTGATTCATGACGGATTCGTGGGAATTTTTGTATGTCAAAACTTTGTTGGCGGTTGCCTCACTATGAAAATGCTACTGTATTGGGGCTGTGGAGTGGTTCTATATTGGCTGTATAGTGGTTGTACACTGACTGTACACTGGTTGTACACTGGTTGTACCCCCGGGGGTATAGAATCTGTATTAGCATAGGCCAGGCATCTGAAAGGTATGATTCGGCCGTAGTCTGAAATAAGTTCCGGCCTTGATGTGAGGAGAAATATTGCATATGGTGTTTCTCTCTCGCTTTTTGTCTGAAGGCTGGCCTTGGGGGAGTGTCTTCTCAGGGCTTAGCGTCCACATAAAGTCCATATAGCGTCCACATAAAGTCCACTTAGCGTCCACATAGACAGCACGGGGAATACGATTTGTGCTGTTTGTGTGCTGTTAGTATGCTGTCTAGGTGCTGTCAGTAAGCTGTCTGGATGCCTTAATGAGACTGTCGGTATAGGGCAGATTGTCGTAAAAACGTGATGATATGAAATTGATTTCTATTGTATTGAAACACATGTGTCTGTGTCTGTTGATAGTTAAAAATTTGGCTGTTAAATTTATTTTTCGTATCTTTGCGCTATTGTTTTTTCGGGGGCGGATTGTGCATCTGAATGAAACACAATTATTAATATAATAAAGCAAGGTAACAATATATAATAAAAAATTATGTTTAACCAAAATAATAACACCATGAAAAGATTATTTCAGTCTTTAGTGCTTGTGGTGCTTATGGCTCTGCCTTGGTTATCCTTCGCTCAGTTCAGCACGTATAATTTCAATACGGGTGTTGATCAGAGTCGTTGGATACAGCTTTCGACAGCAGCCTGGGACACTACAATGCCAGCAACGGGGTCGGGCGACAGCTTTAAGACCACGGTGCAAAGCATCGGTTTCTCCTTCGAAATCGGAGGAACCGCCTACACGCAGTTCTCGATGAACTCCGACGGATGTCTCCGTCTGGGAAGTACAGTGGTCGGAACTTCGTATTACACAACCCCTTTCAATGCGACCAACGCGGCTCAGAACAATCCCAAGATTATTGGTATTGGTCGAGACGGCCGTATGCGTGCTACCAGCTCGCCTTACGCAGACCAGGGCTGTTATCTGAAGTATGAGGTTGTCGGAACTGCTCCCAACCGTGTGCTGGTAGCAGAATTCAATGTAGCTTCCTATACTGCTACTATCCAATGTATCCAGAAATGGCAGGTCCAGCTCCACGAGACTTCCAATGCCATTACCATCGTTTATGATGCTGCTCCTACCGAAAATGCTACTGTAGGCTATCAGGTAGGTCTCTGTACCAACGCTTCGGATGTTGTTACCGTCTACCCTGTCAGCCACATGGCTTCGCTGGGCGCTACTACTACCCTTGCTCCTGCCGCTTCGTGGCCCGGTCAGGGACGCTATTATGAGTTTACTCCCTCCACCTGTCCTACTCCTGCTCCTTCGCTTGTTGCCCGTACCGACAACTCGGCTACCTTCAGCTGGGCAGCAGGTAATGCCAGCCAGTATAACATCGAATACGGCCCCAGCGGCTTTGTTCGCGGAACTGGTACTACCGGTGTGGTAACAACCAATAGTTGCACCATTACCGGTCTCGATGCCAATACGGCCTATGACTTCTATCTCCAGAGCTATTGCTCCGCTACCGATACTGGCGGATGGATCGGTCTTCCTTTCATGACCGAAGTAGGTACCATCAGCACCTATCCCTATATCGAGAATTTCGACAGCTATGCGGGTTCTACCTCGGGTTCCACAAACAACCTGCCCAACGGCTGGTTCAATGTCAATACCGGTACCAATACTACCTATATCGGATATCCTATCATCTACAGCACGGCTTCTTATGCCCAGAGTACTCCCAACTCGCTCCGTTTCTATACTTATTATAGCGGAACTACCTATTCGGACCAGATTGCCGTAACTCCCCAGTTCGACAATGTCAGCAACCTTCAGATTCAGTTTGCTGCCCGTTGCGGAAGCAGCTCCTACACCAGTACCTCCAAGCTGGCTATCGGTATCTGCGAAGGCAATAACACCTTTGTCTGGATTGATACTGTCGACGTAGACGCTATCACCTACCAGACCTTTGAGGTTCCTCTCAACAGCTATACCGGATCAGGTAACCGTATCGCTATCTGCGGTATCAAGCCTGCCAGCAGCTATTGCAACATTAATGTCGACGATATTCAGGTCTATCCCATCCCCAACTGTGTTGCTCCCAACAACGTAGTGGCAGATAACCTTACCGGCGAGCAGGCAACCATCAGCTGGACCGAACGCGGAAATGCTACCAACTGGATTGTTTATTACGATACCGTTCAGTTCGATCCTAACTCGTCAGAGAGCACAACCTATCTGACCGAGTTTGTTTCGGGCAACCCCACCGTTACCCTCTCCAACCTTGAGCCCAGCACCCAGTACTACGCTTATGTAGTCAGCGACTGCGGCTCGGAGACCAGTCCCCTTGCTGCTTTCGGATTCCGTACAGCATGTGCTGCCATGGAGCTCCCCTACAGCTATGGATTTGAAGACCTCGCTACCGGTTCTACCTCCGAGTTCAATCCTTGCTGGAACAAGATGACCAACTATACCTCTACATCTTATCCTTACATCAGCGCAACCTCACCCCACAATGGAGGAAAGAATCTCTATTTCTATGCTACAACTACCTCTTACAGTTGCGCAGTTCTTCCTCCTGCACCCGATAACGTAAGCGCCCTTACCGTTGCTTTCTGGAGCCGTTCTTCCAGTACCTCCTACACGGGCGCTCTCCAGGTAGGTGTGATGACCAACCCCACCGATATTTCTACCTTCACCCTTGTTCAGACTGTTCAGCCCAACGGCACAACCTGGACTCATCAGGAGGTTGACCTCTCTTCCTACACCGGAAGCGGTCTCTACATCGCTCTGCTGAACTCCAACACAGCGACCAACTATGTATATGTAGACGATATCGAGGTTTATACCACTCCCTCTTGCGACCATCCCGAAAACTTTGTTACTACTGCTATCACCAACGAATCGGCTGATCTCACCTGGACTCCCGTAGGTGATGCTACTACCTGGGTAATCGAATATGCTGACAGCCTCTTTACTCCCGGACAGGGCTTAGGAGAACTGGTTTATGCAACCGATACCACCTACACTCTTACCAACCTCAACGCCAATACCACCTACTATGTATTCCTCCACAGCGACTGTGGCGGCGGCGATGTAAGTAACGATATCCAGCTTACCTTCCATACTGCTTGCGAACCCATCCTTAATGAGGATCTTCCCTACACCCACGGTTTTGAAGGCTTAGCTGCTTCCTCTACCAGTCCTATCGATCCTTGCTGGAATAAGGGTACCAACTATACTACCGCTTATCCCTATGTCTCTACTACCTATCCTCACAGCGGTTCCAACGCGCTCTACTTCTACGCAACTACTGACTACTATAGCTATGCTGTGATGCCTATGTTTGACGACAGCCTCAGCAACCTTATGCTTACCTTCTGGAGCCGTTCCTCCTCTACTTCCTACACAGGTGCTGTTCAGGTAGGTGTGATGTCCGATCCTAACGATATCTCCACCTTTACCAGCGTGGCAACCTGCACACCTAACGGAACAACCTACACCCCGCATTCTGTAGTATTCGGCGATTACCACGGTAACGGCCGCTATATTGCAATTCTCAACCCCAATACTGCTACCAACTATGTATATGTAGACGATGTCGTAGTTGACGTTAAGCCTACCTGTCCTAATGTAACCGGCGTTGAGGCTACCAACATTACCGGTACTACTGCCGTACTCGGATACACCTATACAGAGGGTATTCTTGATACTGTTCCCGAGATGTATCAGATAATCCTTACCAATCTCGACGACAACTCCGAGGATGAGATTATTGCAACTACCAATCCTTATCTCCTGAGTGGTCTTAATCCCAGCACTTCCTATAAGGCTGTGGTTTCCGTTATCTGCGACAATGGTGATACCTATGGTAATGCCGATAGCGTAAACTTCTCTACCGGTTGTCTCTTAGGTGGCGTTGTAGAAATTACTGGTGGTACAGCTTCTACCAGCTACTACATTCCTGCTAGCAACTTCTACAATTTCAGTTATACCGAACAGCTGATTCTGGCCGACGAAATAGGCGCTGTAGACAGCATCCTCGGTATTGCTTTTGAGTATCAGTATTCTACTCCCATTACCGCTAAGAACAATGTAAGTATTTATCTTGCTCATACCGAAATGGCTACCAACACCGGTTGGGTGCCCCGCGACAGTATGCAGCTTGTTTACACCGGCGCTTTCAGCTTTACTCAGGGTTGGAATACCGTCAACTTTGACTCTGCTTTCGTTTACAATGGTCACAGCAACCTGATGATCTGCGTTGACGACAATAGTGGTTCTTATGGTTCCTCCTCTCAGATATATGCAGTTCATTCCATTACCGGTCGTACCCGCTACTATCAGAGCGACTCTGATAACCCCAGCGCCATTACCGGTCCTACCTCTGTCGGTACCACCTACGGATACCGTAACAATATGAAGCTCATTACTCCTTGCATCAACGATGTAAGCTGTATTCCTCCTTCGGCAATGGTCAGCAGCATAGGTTCCACTACTGCTACTATCGACTGGGTTGCCGGTTATATGGAAAACTCCTGGAATCTTGACTATCGCGCACAGGGCGATACCACCTGGATTCCTGTTCTCCAGCAGACCTCTGCCAACACCCATACCCTTACCGGTCTTACTCCCGCTACCGCTTATCAGGCTCGTATCGCTGCTAACTGCGTAACCGGCGATGTGGCTTACGGATATGTTTCTTTCACCACCAGCTGTGTTGAAATTGCAACATTCCCCTACGCTGAGAACTTTGATAACTATGGTACTGGTGCAACTGAATTCCCCAACTGCTGGACCCGTCTCAGCACTACCGCTAACCGTCCTTATATCAACACCAACGGCTATACCGGAAACTACCTCTACTTCTATGCTGCAGCCAACGGCTATAGTATGGCTATTCTCCCTGCTCTCGACACTACCGTCAAGGCAGCCAACGAACTGATGGTTTCCTTCAAGGGCAAGCTCTATAGCACCTCTTATATCATTCCTATCGAAGTTGGTGTGATGACCGATCCTGAAGACCATACCACCTTCGTACCCGTAGGTTCTTACCTGCCTTCTTCTACCAACTGGGAAGACTTCTGCTGCAACCTTATGGGATACCAGGGCAATGGTGCCTATATTGCAATCAGAGTAGGCGCTTCTGCTGCTTCTTATTCCTGTGTTGACAACTTCGTTCTCGACACACTTCCTTCTTGTGTATTCCCCTCAATGGGTCAGGTTACCGGTATCACCAATACCGATGCTACTATCCATTGGACTGGTAACACCAGTAGCTACGAAGTAGTTTATGGTCCTGCCGGATTCGACATCGCTACCGAAGGAACCCATGTAACTGTAGTTGACGACTCTCTCGCCCTCACCGGTCTCAATGGCAATACTGCTTACGATGTATACGTTCGCTCTATCTGCTCCGCTACCGAGATGTCATCCTACGAAATGATTACCTTCCGTACCGCTTGCCAGGTTCTTACCAATGCCGATATGCCTTGGTTTGAGAACTTCGACGATGTGCTCGGTACTACCTCCACCACTGGCGCTAACAACCTGCCTGCTTGCTGGGACCGTATCAACAATGGTACTTCCTACACCAGCTATCCTATTGTTTACAACAGCTCGACCTATGCTCTCTCTGGCAGCAACTCCATGCGCTTCTATATCTGGTATAGCGGTACCGCTTATGATGAACAGACTGCACTTCTTCCCGAAATGACCGACGTTCAGAATCTCCAGATTACCTTCAGCGCCCGTACTTCTACCTCTACTTATGTAAACTCTTCCAAGCTTGCAATCGGTGTGAAGAACGTAACTACCGGCAATATCCAGTGGCTCGATACCGTAACGGTCGATACTATCGGATATCGTGAATATGAGATTCCTCTCAACGGCTACTCCAGCTTCGACAATGGTCAGATTGCCATCCGTGGTATCAAACCTGCCTCCGACTACTGCGTAGTAACTGTTGACGATATCAGCGTTGACATTATCCCCACCTGTATCCGTCCTATTAATCTTACCGCTTCGAACGCTACCTCCAACAGCGTTCAGCTCGGATGGACCGACCGCGCAGGTGCTAGTCTCTGGGAGATTGAATATGGTAATGTAGGCTTCGCTGACGGCAACGGCACCCGTGTTGTAGCCAACAGCAACCCCTTCGTTCTTACCAATGTTCCCTCCAGCATGGATGCAGAATATCGCGTACGTGCTATCTGTAATGCTTCCGATTCTGGCCAGTGGTCTACCACCCGTTGCCGCTTCGCTACTGCTCAGACCCCCGCTTCTATTCCTTATAACTACGACTTCGAGAACGTAACCGAATGGAACAACTGGCAGACCAACTCCAACAATACCACCAACTGGTATCGTGGTACTGCTGCTGCCGCTCAGGGTCAGTATGGCGCTTATGTTTCTGCCGATGCAGGTGCAACCGTAAGCCATACTGCAGCTATTACCAACGTATCCGCTTATCGTGACATCGATTTCGGTACTATCGACAGCTCCTTCACTCTTACCTTCAAGGCTAAGGCTGGCGGTTCTACTGCTAACTTCTACGATGGTCTGATGGTATTCCTCGTTGATCCTGCTGTTCCCGTTGTAGCTTCTACCTCTTCCATTACTACTCCTTGGGGTAGCGTAAACGACCTCCATCGTCTGGCTACTGTTCGTCTCGATACCAACTGGAGTACCTATACCGCTTCGCTCGATACCATTAGTGGTGTACACCGTGTTGCCTTCTTCTGGTTCAACCAGTCTAACCAGTCTAGCTTCATAGGTGAGGCTGCCGCTATCGACGACATCCATATTGACTATACCGCCTGTGTACGTCCTGTAAATATCCGTGCAACCTACGCCAATGCTTCTTCCATTGCATTGACTTGGGATGGTCCTCAGAGTGCTCAGTACGACCTCTGCTACCGCAAGGTAGGTGCTGCCGTTTCCACCAACCAGTGGCTCTCACTCAACACCAATAGTGCAGTCCTCACCGGTCTGGACAACCTCACCGACTACTATGTATGGGTACGTAAGATATGTGGCGCTGACACCAGCCGCATGAGCGATGCTACCGTAGTTTCTACCTTATTCTGTGATGGTGCAATCTACGATACTATCGGTGATGTCAACTCAACCGGTACTTCTTACGACAATCCTGTCAACAACTTCTACAAGTATTGTGTTTCCGAGACCATCATCGATAGCGCAGAACTTGCAGCTCTCGGTTCGACTGAGATTATTTCCGTAGCTTACGAGTATGCATATACTACAGCTTCTACAGCTAAGACCAATGTATCTATCTACATGGCCAACACTTCAGTTTCTTCCTTCGCAACCTCTTCGGATATCGTAGCTAAGGACAGCACCTGGCAGTTGGTCTACACTGGCAACCTCAACTGTGAAGAGGGTTGGAATATGTTCCGTCTCGACAGCTCCTTTACCTGGGACGGCCATAGCAACCTTATGATTATTGTTGACGACAACAGTGGCGCTTACGGTACATCTTCTCAGGTATTCCGTACTACTACAACTACCAGTAACAAGACTCTTGTATACTACAGCGATACCTATGATCCCGATGTAAACAACCTCAGCAATTCTTACTCCGGTTCAAAGACTGTCACTCGTTTCCGTACCAACACCATGCTTATCGGCTGCCAGGGCAACTCCTGTGCAATGCCTATTATCTCCAACATCACCAAGGACTATGCTAACGCCACCATCACTTGGGTAGGCGATGCTACCGACTATGAGGTAGAGATGAAACCTGCATCTCAGGCTGCATGGTCAGAGAACGCTACTGCCGTTCAGGATCATTCCTACACCTTTACCGCTCTCAATCCTTCTACCGATTACATGTTCCGCGTTCGCGCTATCTGTGATGCAGTTGAAGGCTTCGTTTCTGAGTGGACTTATGGTGCTTTCACTACCGACAGTCTACCTTGCTTCGCTCCTTCCGCTGTAACCGCTACTCCTGCCGGTACTTCTGTTGATCTCAACTGGACCAACGGCGGCAACGAGACCCAGTGGGTTGTTAAGGTATGGAACACCGCATTCGCCGACAGCGTAGTAGTATCTGCTAAGCCTTACACCTTCCAGAACCTCACCTCCGGTACTCAGTACTATGCTGCTGTAGCTGCTTACTGTGGCAACGGCGCTGTAGTAAGCGACTGGAGTGACGCTGTTTCCTTCACCACCACCGTATGTACTCCTGTTACCAACGTAGCTGCAAGCAACGTTACCAACAGCAGCGCTAAGATCGCTTGGACCTCCAACAGCGATGCAGCTGAATGGGAAGTAACCTACGGCACCCAGGGCTTCGGCCAGGGCGAGGGTACCACTGTTACCGTAACTGCACCCGAATACACCATCAACGGCCTCTATGCAGAGACTTCATACGATGTATACGTTCGCGCAATCTGCGGTACCAACTACATCTCCGAATGGTCCGAGAAGGTAACCTTCACCACCGGCAATGTAGGTATCAATGAGGTTTCCGGTCTCAATGTAAACATCTATCCTAACCCCGCAACTACAGCAACCACCATCACCCTCAGCGGTATGGAAGGCGAAGTAGAGGTTAGCATCGTAGACATGACCGGTCGCAAGGTTATGAACGAGAAGATGGAATGCGCAGGCGACTGCGTAAAGACCATCAATGTTGACAACCTCGCACAGGGTGCATACTTCGTACGCATCCAGGCCAATGGCACCAACATGGTTAAGAAGCTTGTTGTTAAGTAATCCTCTCTGAAAGAAAGTTTTAGCTTTCTTACTTCTTTTCGGACGGGACTATCCACTTCGGGTAGTCCCGTCCTCTTTTTATGGCCCTTTTTACTATGCAAAAAATAGCCTAGGCTACCTGTCGAAGTAGCCTAGGCTAAGTGCCACAGTAGCCTAGGCTAACTGAGTAAGTAGCCTAGGCTATTTCTAAGGGTAGCCTAGGCTATGGTAAAAGGGTTGGTGAAAAGGGCAGATCAACAGGATGTCCCGCTAATATTTTGATAGTATTATGATCTGTATTCGAATGATAGTATTCTCGATTAATGGTGAAAGAAAATACCAAAAAGAACCCTTCTTGTCTCTTGTTGTCTTCCTTTATCCAGACTAAAATAATCTTGTTTAAAAAATAATGTGTATCTTTGCAAAATCTAATCCTTGATAATAATATATATGTATAATATGAAATTGAATAAGTTATCTATTATTTTATGCACCATGGCGGCTTTCATTATGTGTGCCTGTGGCGGAAAGAAAGCAGAAGAGACCCATCAGGGTAATATGAAATATCGTGTGCTTGGAAGTACTGGTATCGAGGTGGGAGAGATCGGTATCGGTTGTGGAGTGTTCGAAGAACTCGACACCGCCCAGAGCCGCGCTTATATGGATGTGGCTATCGATAGTGGTATCAACTATATCGATATCTATGACCCCAATCCCGACGTACGTGCCAAAATCGGATATGCACTCCGTGGCCGTCGCGACAAGATGAATATCCAAGGCCATATTGGCTGTTATTGGGATGAGGAGTTGAATCAGTATAAAAGAACCCGTACTGTTGAAGCTGCCAAGAAAGGCTTTGAGGACCTGCTCCGTCTGCTCGAGACCGATTACATAGAGGTTGGTATGATGCACATCTTTGACGATATGGCCGATTGGGATTCTGTCCAGGGAAGCGACTATCTCAAATATGTGCAACAACTCAAGAAAGAGGGTAAGATCAAACACATAGGTATGAGCAGCCACAATGCCGAGGTGGCTCTGGCTGCAGCCAAAAGCGGCCTGGTCGAGGTGATAATGTTCAGCCTTAATCCCGCTTTCGACCGCGTGAGTGCCGATAAGAGTATCTGGGACACCAACAGCTACAAGAATATGTTGGCAGGCGTTGATCCCGTTCGAACCGAACTGTATAACTACTGTGTTTCACACAAGATAGCCATCGTGGTAATGAAAGCCTTTGGTGGCGGTGGCCGTCTGCTCGACGAGAAGCGTTCTCCTCTCGGTTTCGCTCTCACCACAAACCAGTGTCTGGCCTATTCGCTGGCAAATCCCTCTGTAGCTGTATCTCTCTGTGGTACCAAGAACATTGAACAGCTGGTGGAAAATCTGAAGTATCTCACCGCTTCTGACGAAGATAAAGATTATAGTATTATATATAAAAAGGAAACAGCTGATGTGGCATGCGGCGACTGCACCTATTGTTCCCATTGTGCCCCCTGTCCTGCAGGTATTGATATTGCCAAGGTAAACGAACTTCTCGACCTCGCCAAGAAAGATGGCAAGGTTTCTCCCCAGTTGCAGGCTCAGTACGATGCCCTTCAACATCATGCTAGCGAGTGCACCAACTGTGGTGGTTGTGAGACCCGCTGCCCCTTCAAAGTGTCGGTAAGAGAGAAGATGAAAGAGGCAGTAAAAACCTTTGGTAAATAGTGTAAGTGTGTGATTGAGTGATAGTAATTCGTTTTTTAACTATTTACGAACAATTATCGGTTGAAAAACAGGGTAAAATTGTTGATAACAGGTAGAAAAAACACTATTTTAACGCGAGAAAAACACTAGGGAAAGAAAAAATAACGATTCTGTAAATTGTTGAAAATAAAATAAAAAAGATAAGTTATAAAAAAAAAGTTGCAAAAAGTGTTTGTTATTCCAAAAATAAGTAGTACTTTTGCAACCTCAAAACGAAAGAAAAATGGCAAAGAAAAATAAAGACGCAAGAGTACAAGTGATACTGGAATGCACCGAGCAGAAGACCAGTGGCGTTCCTGGCATGTCCCGTTACGTGACTACCAAGAACAAGAAGAATACCCCCGATCGTTTGGAACTGAAGAAATACAATCCGTTCCTCAAGAAAGTAACCGTACACAAAGAAATCAAATAATTAAGGAAGGATATAAGTTATGGCAAAGAAAGTTGTTGCAACCCTTAAGACCACTACCGGTAAGAGTTATGCTAAAGTAATCCGTATGGTTCGTTCTCCCAAGACCAACGCTTATTGCTTCAAAGAGGAAATCGTTCCTTCTGACAACGTTCAGGAGTACCTCAAGAAGAAATAATCTACTCAATAGACAGAAAGGATAATAATTTTTTTCATACGCTTTTGTTTTACTCCCGTTGTGAAACGGGAGTTTTTCTGTGGTATACTGCTTTTTAGTATATACATTTTTATAGAATATTTAATTGGCTGAAAAAGTGCTAATTTTGAGATACGGCAGGTGCGGAAGACTGAATGTGTGGCAATAACACAGGTCTTATCGGCCTTAAAGAAGTTATGTGTATCTGTCTGTTATAAAAAAGAATGCAAAATATTCTCGCTATTTGGAAAAAAATGAGTATCTTTGCAAAATAATTCTAACTCAATACGACTATGGGTTTATTCTCGTTTTTTAGTAAGGAAAAGAAGCAAACGCTCGATAAAGGCTTGGCCAAAACCAAGGAAGGTTTTTTCTCGAAATTGTCGAAAGCCGTTTTCGGTAAATCGACTGTTGATGACGAGGTACTCGACCGTTTGGAAGAGATGTTGATTTCTTCAGATGTAGGAGTGGATACAACCCTCAAGATTATTGACAGTATCCAGGCCCGAGTCAAGAAGGATAAATACGTAGGTGTTGACCAGTTGAACGGTATCCTGAAAGAAGAAGTGGCAGCCCTGCTTAATCAGCATCACGAAGATGAGTTTGAAGACTTTACCTCTCCGCTGCCTAAGAAGCCCTACGTGATATTGGTTGTTGGAGTGAATGGTGTCGGCAAGACTACCACTATCGGCAAACTGGCCTACCAGTTCAAGCAGGCTGGCAAGAAGGTAATGCTGGGTGCCAGCGATACCTTCCGTGCAGCTGCGGTTGATCAGCTTACAATATGGAGTGAGAGGGTAGGTGTTCCTATCGTTCAGCAGGGAATGAATGCCGATCCCGCTTCTGTAGCTTATGATACTTTGCAATCTGCTTTATCAAAAGATATAGATGTCGTTATTATTGACACAGCAGGACGCCTTCACAACAAGATAGGTCTCATGAACGAGCTTTCAAAGATTAAGAAGGTAATGCAGAAACTTGTTCCTGATGCTCCTCACGAGGTCTTGTTGGTACTGGATGCATCAACGGGCCAGAATGCAATTGAGCAGGCTAAGCAGTTTACTGCCGCTACCGAGGTCAATGCGTTGGCTCTTACCAAACTAGATGGTACTGCCAAGGGAGGTGTAATCATCGGTATCAGCGATCAGTTCAAGATTCCTGTCCGTTATATAGGTCTCGGCGAGCAGATGACAGATCTCCAGGTCTTCAACTCCTATGCATTTGTTGAGTCCTTGTTTAACGAGTAAATATCTTCTACTAAGAGTTGGGAATTGAATCTTGAGCGAGGATTATCGGATAGAAATTAAAATCCTATTAGTTTCTTATGCTTAAGAACTCGGCATTATATCTTTGGAGCGGTAAGATGTTTGAATCCTTTTGTTAGAACATGATTAGTTTTCCACCATACCTTTATCTTTGATGTAAATCAATCATCAATTATCTCTTTTTGTTCATATATGAAAGTCAATATCATTACACTTGGTTGTTCGAAGAATACAGTAGATTCCGAAAATATAGGAGGTCATCTCTATAATGCAGGTTTTGAGGTATATTATGACCGACAGAAGAATGATTGCGACATTATCATTATCAACACATGTGGTTTTATTGGTGATGCAAAGGAAGAGTCAATCAATACCCTTCTAGAACAGGTAGAAATAAAACAGAAAGGCCGCAAGGCACGAAAGATAATCGCTGTCGGCTGCTTGATTGAACGATATAAAAAAGAATTACAGCAAGAGATTCCTGAAATTGATGCCTTTTTCGGTGTCCATCAGTGGAATGAACTTGTTGCTTCATTGATTGAGGCTTATTCTGGCTATTTTGAGTCGGAACGTAGATTGAGTACACCCAGACATTATGGTTTTCTCAAGATTTCTGAAGGCTGCAATCGCCGTTGCTCCTATTGTGCAATACCATTGATTAGAGGTGCTCATGTTTCAAGGCCTATCGACGATCTCGTTGCTGAAGCCAAGAAGATGGTTGATTCAGGCATTAAGGAGATAATAGTAATAGCTCAGGATACTACCTATTACGGACTGGATCTATACGGGAAACGCTGCTTGGGTGAATTACTGGAGCGTTTGGCTAACGAGAGTGGTGCGGAGTGGATACGCCTGCATTACACGTATCCCACCTCTTTCCCCGAAGATGCACTCGAGGTAATGCTCTCTCATGATAATATCTGCAACTATATAGATATTCCTTTGCAGCATATCAATAGTAGGATTCTTAAATCAATGCAGAGAGGTATTGATAGGGAGGGTACGCTGGCATTGATGAAGCAGTTCAGAGTCAAAATGCCCGATGTGGCTATTAGAACGACCTTCATTGTCGGCTATCCTGGCGAAACAGAAGAAGAGTTTGAGGAACTGAAGGCCTTTGTTGAAGAAGCACGATTCGACCGAATGGGGTGTTTCGCCTATTCTCCCGAAGAAGGAACTGCAGCCTACGAGATGGGCGATCCTATCGATGACGAGGAAAAGCAGCGTCGTGTAGACGAACTGATGGCTATTCAGGAACAGATTTCTCTCCAAAAGAACGAAGCTAAGGTTGGTCATGCTTATAAAGTTATTGTTGACCGCAAAGAAGGTGAATATTGGGTGGGTCGAACCGAGTACGACTCTCCTGAGGTAGATGATGAAGTATTAATAGCAGGAGATATGACTCTTCAGGTAGGCGGGTTCTATAGAGTGAAGATTACTTCTGCTATGGAAAACGACCTCATGGGAGAGGTCGTAGCAGAGTAAAGACGACTACTCTTTCAGCATAATTTCTGCTATTTTTTTTAGTTTTCAACAACTTTTTTTTACCAATATCAGAAAAAGTTGTATCTTTGCAAATTCATTAGTGTGTGGAAATGAAGAGTAAAATAGATACGACTATTCAGTTTAGTGGCTTGAAGACAGGTTGTTACGAGTATGAATATATGCTTGATGACGCTTTCTTCAGTAGCTTTGAAAATGAAGAATTAAGCCAGGGAACAGTACGTTTCATGGTTAAATTAGAGAAAACTGAACGTCTGTTGATGATAAACTTTTCTTTTTCCGGCATAATGAAAGCAGAGTGCGACCGATGCCTTGGAGAGATGGAGGTGCCAGTTGAAGGAGAAGAGATTTTGTGTGTGAAGTTCAGCGACACCGAGACGAGTGATAGAGAAGACGAGGTGATACTGCCCACGAGTGCATATAAGATAGATATAGCACAATGGATGTATGAATATGTAGCAGTAGCAATGCCTATGCAGCATGTTCATCCCGATGATGAAGAAGGAAATCCTACATGCGACCAGGAAATGTTGCAATACATCACCGGAGTGGCAGACGAAGAGACGGACGAAGATAAGGCTAGCACTCCAAACGAAGTGGATCCCAGATGGGCGAAACTTCTTGACTTGAAATAAAATAAAATAATAATAAAAAAGTATTAACTATGCCACATCCAAAACACAGATTCTCACAGACAAGAACTGCAAAGAGAAGAACGCATGACAGCCTTAAAGCTCCCCAGCTGACAACTTGCAGCAACTGCGGTGCTCAGATTCTTACCCACCACGTATGCCCCGAGTGCGGCTACTACAGAGGTAAACTCGCTATTGAGAAGAATACTGAAGAATAATTCGCGGTTAGCATTAGGCTTAGATGAAAGCGGTACCAAATCTGGTACCGCTTGTTGTTTTCATTAAGGGCATCTGTAAATGGCTTGTAACAGCTTATTTTCAATTGAATACAGCGTTCATCCCTGAATTCTGGTTTCGTTTCCACTTAATTTTGTTAATAACTTTCTAAAACTCCACAAAATTAAGAGGTTTTGGCTGCAAGTAAGGGTAAAAAATATATAAATGTTAAGTTTTATGTAATTGTTAGTATTTCAGGTTGATAAATATGTGATTAGTGCTAAAATTTACAAAAAAATAGCTAAAGTAATGAAACAAATTTGGTCAGTCCAAAAATTAGTTGTACTTTTGCACGCTCAAAAAATAGTGGAATAGGGTTAGATTCAATGCCCGTTCGAGCCCGAAACTACTACTTTTTTGAAGGAATAAAAAATAGAATCATCATTAAAGGAAATGAATACTTTAAGTTACAAGACCGTATCCGCCAACAAGAATACCGTTAAGAAAGAATGGGTTCTTGTAGACGCAGAAAACCAGACTGTAGGACGTCTCGCAACCAGAGTTGCTAACATCCTCCGTGGCAAAACCAAGCCTTGCTACACCCCCCACGTTGACTGTGGTGACAACGTAATCATTATCAATGCTGAGAAGATTGTGTTGACGGGCAAAAAAATGACCGATAAGATTTATCAGCACTACACTGGCTATCCCGGAGGTCAGCGCGAAACTACCCCCGCTAAAGTGCTTGCTAGTCATCCCGAGCGCGTTCTCGAACATGCTATCCGTGGTATGCTCCCCAAGAACCGCCTTGGTGCTCAGCTCTATCGCAACCTCTACATTTATGTAGGTACCGAACATCCTCATCAGGGACAGAATCCCAAAGCTATCAATATTAACGACGTAAGATAAAGATCATGGAAGTAATCAACACTATAGGTAGAAGAAAGACCGCTGTTGCCCGCATTTATATGACCGCCGGCAATGGTACCATCACCGTTAACGGAAGAGATTACAAAGAATATTTCCCTACTGGTCCCCTTCAGTTCATCGTAAACCAGGCTTTCCAGGTTGCTGAGGCAGAAGGTAAGTGGGATGTAAAGGCCAACCTCGATGGCGGTGGAATCACCGGTCAGGCTGAGGCTCTCCGTATGGCCATCGCCCGTGCTCTTTGTGAGAACAATGTAGAAGATCGCCCCGCTCTTAAGGCTAAAGGTCTCCTCACCCGCGACCCCCGTATGGTCGAGAGAAAGAAACCCGGTCAGCCCAAAGCTCGCAAGCGCTTCCAGTTCAGCAAACGTTAGTATTGGATCTTTCTGCTTGATAGGACTTATAGGACCATTAGGGCTTATAAGACCTATCTTGCTTTCTCCGCTGATAATTAACCTTTATAATATTAATTGTTTAGTATCCAAATTGCCGAGACTTCAACCGAACTACTTTGCAATTGACTAAACGGAATGTAAACATCAAAACACAATGACAGAGTTAAAATTTGAAGAACTCCTCGAGGCTGGTTGCCACTTTGGTCACCTCAAAAGAAAATGGAATCCCAAAATGGCTCCCTATATTTTCAAGGAGCACAATGGTATTCATGTAATCGACCTTCAGAAAACTATCGCTAAGGCTGAAGATGCAGCTACAGCACTCAAGCAGATTGCAAAGAGCGGTAAGAAGGTTCTCTTTGTAGCCACCAAAAAGCAGGCTAAAGAGGTAGTAAGTGAAATCGCTAAGAGCGTTGACATGCCCTTCGTAACTGAGCGTTGGCCTGGTGGTATGCTTACCAACTTCACCACCATCCGTAAGGCTGTTAAGAAAATGAACAACCTCGATCAGATGATGCACGACAAGGCTTTTGACAACATCTCAAAGCGTGAACGTCTCCAGATTCAGCGCGAACGTGCTAAGCTCGACAAGAACCTCGGTTCCATCGCTGACCTCAACCGTCTTCCCAGCGCACTTTTCATCATCGATATTAACAAGGAGCACATTGCCGTTGCTGAGGCTCGCCGCCTTAACATCCCCACCTTCGCTATCGTTGATACCAACTGCAACCCCGATCTTATCGACTTCCCCGTACCTGCAAATGATGACGCTTCCAAGTCCATCAAGGCCATCCTCAAATACATGGCCGAGGCTATTCAGGAAGGTCTCAACGAGCGTATGCTTGACAAAGAGGCTAACGCTGCAGAGGCTGAAGGCGAAGAGGTAGTAGAAGAAGCTCCCGCTCGTCGCGAAGAAGGTCGTGCTCGTCGTCCCCGTAAATCCGCTGCCAAGAGCGAAGAAACCAAAGACGCTGAGTAATCTTATCTAATAACCATCAAAAAGAACTAAACATTATGGCAATTACTGCTAAACAAGTAAATGAGCTCCGTCAGCTTACTGGTGTAGGTATGATGGATTGCAAGAAGGCTCTCGTAGAATGCGATGGTGACTTCGATAAGGCTATTGACTTCCTCCGTCAGAAGGGTCAGAAAATGGCTGCTAAACGTGCTGACCGCGACGCTAACGAAGGTTGCGTTCTCGCTAAAAGCAATGGCAACTATGGTGCTATCATCATGGTAAGCTGCGAAACCGACTTCGTTGCTACCAATGCTGATTTCGTTGCTTTCACCAATAGCATCATCGACGCTGCTATGGCTAAAGGCCTCCACACCAAGGAAGAGGTTCTCGCTATGGAAATGGACGGCCGTACTGTTGCTGACAACATTACCGACCAGATTGCCAAGATTGGTGAGAAGATAGAGGTTGCTCACTTTGAGGCTATCGATGCTCCCGTAGTTTACGCTTACATCCACAATGGTAATCGTATGGCTTCTCTCGTTGGTATGAACAAGGAAGGTTACGATGAGATCGGTCATGGTATTGCAATGCAGGTTGTAGCTATGAAACCTATCGCTGTTGACGCTGCTTCCATCCCCCAGGAGACCAAGGACAACGAGCTTAAGGTTGCTATCGAGAAGACCAAAGAGGAACTCGTTAACAAGCAGGTTGAGAGCGTTCTCAAGAAGAACGGTATCAACCCCGCTCACGTAGACTCTGAGGAACATATGGCTTCCAACTGTGCTAAGGGCTGGATCACCGAAGAACAGGTTGCTCTCGCTAAGCAGATTAAGGAAGAAGAAGGTGCTAAGGCTACCGCAGCTCTTGACATGAACAAGATTAACGGTATCGCTAACGGCCGTCTTAACAAGTTCTTCAAAGAGAACACCCTTATGGAGCAGGAATATGCAATGGGTGACGACAAGAGCACTGTTAAGGACTTCATGGGTAAGGCTGACAAAGAGCTCAAGTGCACTGAATTCAAACGTCTCGAACTTGGTGCTTAATCACCTATACTTATAGTAAATCTTGAAGTGGCTACGCTTTGGCGTGGCCGCTTCTTTTCTAATTCTGTTCCAGCCTTTGGCTCAATACTATATATATTCTAAGCTCTATACCTTATATATCTGTTCCACTCAATATTTCAATCATAATCTCTAGAAATTTCTCCTATGGCAAAGAAGACTCCCAAGTTCTATGTGGTCTGGCAAGGTAATACCCCCGGTATTTACACAACCTGGTCGGAATGTGAGAAGCAGGTAAAAGGTGTGCAGGGTGCTAAGTTCAAGTCCTTCGAGTCCCGTTCACTTGCCGAGCAAGCCTTTCGTTTAGGACCCACAAGTGTAGAACCAGGCTCGGGAACAAAACCAGCCGCTGCCAAGAAGAGTTTCATAGTAGGTGTAGATGCTGCAGGGATGACCACAATCCTGCCACACCTGCCCGACCAGCATGTGCCTGAGCTGAATAGCCTGGCTGTTGATGCAGCCTGTAGTGGTAATCCTGGAGTGATGGAATATCAGGGGGTTCATGTAGCCTCCCGTCAGCAGCTGTTCAAGTTCAAGGCTCCGGTTGGAACAAATAATATCGGTGAGTTTCTTGCCATTGTTCATGGGCTAGCCTATCTGAAGAAGAACAATCTGCCGATGCCGCTCTATTCCGACTCCAAGATAGCAATGGGCTGGATAGCCAAAAAGGAGTGCAAGTCAAAACTGCCGTTAACCCCAGAGACTCAAGAACTATACGAAATAATTCGTAGGGCAGAGACCTGGCTGTGCAACAATACTTATTCCACGCAGATATGTAAGTGGGATACAGAACTGTGGGGTGAGATACCTGCCGACTTCGGCCGAAAAGGATGACACATCTATGAATACAACTCAGATTCAGTTCTCCTCCAATCGCGTTCGCGATGTTGAGCGTCAGTTTCTAACGGCACTTTCGGATTTATACCCAGAAGGTGAAATCCGTCAGATGACCCGTATGCTTTTTGAGGCCTACTTGGGTTGGAATACCACCACACTCCTTCTCAATAGAGAATCTACTATTAACCAGAGCGATCTCTTGAAGTTCCATTGGGCAATAGAGGACCTCAAGAAACAGCGTCCCATACAACATATTATCGGCTATACGGATTTCTGTGACTGCAGAATAAACGTGTCCGAGCATACGCTGATACCCCGCCCAGAAACTGAAGAGATTGTTCAGTGGATAGCCTCCAATATCATTAGCCCTACTCGTATTGTGGATCTTTGCACAGGTAGCGGGTGCATTGCCATAGCTGTGAAGAAACAGTTTCCTCAGGCTATGGTATCGGCAGTCGATGTTTCAGCAGAGGCCATAAAGGTCGCCAAAGAAAACGCTTCGCAGAACGGAGTAGAAGTAGATTTTCGTCAGGTTGATATATTGGCAGATGATGGGTGGCTGATACCCAAAGATACCTCGCTCATAGTGAGCAACCCTCCTTATATCAAACAGAGTGAGTCTGTGATAATGAGTCGTAACGTGCTGGATTACGAACCTCACCTTGCCTTGTTTGTGTCGGATAGCGACCCGCTGTTGTTCTATCGCCGTATAGCCCGAATGGCCAAAGAGGCTTTGGCTGAGGGTGGAAAGCTGGTACTTGAAATCAATGAGAATCTTGGCAGAGAGACACAGACCATGTTGGCCGAAGAGGGTTATGATTCCCGTCTGTACCAGGATTTCAGAGGCAAAGACAGAATGGTTGTGGCCTGGAAAGCTTAGTGAAAGAGAAGTTCTCTAACTTTTCTGACGCTCCATATATGATAATCCCGTTTTCTACGTTATTATATATAATACATTAATATATGGGTGTAATAGCACGACAGAGTATCAAAGGGGCTTTAGCCAACTATCTGGGAATATTTATCGGATTCCTTACCACCTTCTTTGTCGTAACCGACCTTCTGACAGAGGAAGAGATCGGCCTCACCCGAGTGATGGTAGATGCCGCCATGCTCTTTTCAGGGCTGGCTCAGCTGGGTACCAACGCTTCAATCATCCGATTCTATCCTTTCTTCAAGGACGAAAAGAGTCGCGACCACGGCTTCTTCGGGTGGACAATACTGTTGCCGTTTGTGGGTTTTGTAGCGTTCGCCATAGCCTTCTTTCTCTTTAAGGAACAGTTGATTCAGGCATTTGCACCCAAGGCACCGATGATAGTCGATTATGTCTATTATCTGTTGCCGCTCACTTTCTTTGCACTCTATCTCACAGTTTTCGAGACTAATAGTAATGTTCTTCTTCGTATAGCTATACCCAAGGCTGTGCGAGAAGTAGGCATCCGACTGCTGACCCTGGCATGCTATATCCTTTATGGCCGCGGGGTGGTCTCTCTCGACCTCTTTGTCATGCTTTTCTGCGGGTCGTATGCAGTAGCGATGCTGCTCGATTTCTTCTACCTGCTGACCCTCGGAAAGATATCGTTCCGAATCGATACCAAGTTACTTGATGCCCGCAAGCGGAAGGAGATTCTTCTCTACACCCTCTTTATGACCCTCACCATCCTGGCAGGAAACATCCCGTTGGTCAACTCGCTGTTCCTTGGGGCCAAGGTAGGTCTGGCACTCACAGGCGTTTATACGATAGCCTCGTATATCGCCAACATCGTTGAAGTGCCCTACCGTTCGCTGGGAGCCATCTCCCGTCCTATGATATCGCAGGCTGTAAAAGACGGTGACTGGAACGAGGTGAACAGACTGGGCCGCCAGGTGTCTCTCCATCAGTTGCTCGTCTCCACCCTCATCTTCTTCTTTATCTGGATCAACCTCGATACCATGTTCGCCTTCATCCCCAATGGCGACAAATACATAGGCGGGGTAGGGGTAGTGTTCTTTCTGGGATTGTCCAAGATAGTGAACTCCTCGCTCTCCATCGGTACCGACATCCTCAATTTCTCCCGCTTCTATCCCTTCTCACTTATCTTCATACTGGTGCTCACCGTGGCCGCTCTGTGGCTCAACAGTCTGCTGATTCCCCTTTGGGGAGTGAACGGCTCTGCCTGTGCAACCCTGTTCGCCTACGGACTCTACTTTATTATCATGCTCCTGTTCCTCGGACTGAAACAGAAGGTCAACGTTCTTTCGTGGCAACAGCTCAAGGTGTTGATTTTTATAGTGGTGCTCTTCATGGGAAATGCCCTGTGGTCGCGCTTCGTGGCTCCTGCTATTCCCGTCGAAGGGAAGATGGGGCTCCTCTGCGACGCCGGTCTACGCACCCTTTTCTTCATGGTGCTGGCCGTGTGGGGCGTGTACCGACTCCGCTTCTCCCAACCCATCAACTCCATCATAGATAAGTGGATAGGTAAGATTCTTCGTCGCAGGAATGGATAATTTTACCCTCAATCAAGAAAAAAGTTGTATCTTTGCATCTTCAAACTAAACCGACATGTTAGATAAACTCGAAGCTATTTACACTCGCTATCAGGAAATTGAACAGCAGATGAACGATCCCCAGATCACTGCTGATATGAAACGTTATGTAAAAATCTCCAAGGATTACAAGGATTTACAGCCTGTTATCAAGGCTTATCACGAATATAAGGATCTCCTCGCCAACATTGCAGGCTGCAAGGAACTCCTCTCCACCGAAAAGGATGAGGATATGCGCGAGATGGCCAAAGAAGAGCTCAACGAGTCTGTGCAGCGTCGCGATCAGCTTGAGGAAGAAATCCGTATCATGCTCATTCCCGCCGACCCCGCCGACTCCAAGAATGCAGTGGTAGAAATCCGTGGCGGTACGGGTGGCGACGAGGCAAATATCTTTGCAGGCGACCTCTTCCGTATGTACTCACGCTTCTGTGAGAAGAAGGGTTGGAAGATAGAAATCCTCGATTTCAACGAAGGTACTGCAGGCGGATATAAAGCCATCTCTTTCAATGTGACTGGCGAAAAGGCCTATGGTCTGATGAAGTACGAAAGCGGTGTGCATCGCGTGCAGCGTGTTCCTGCTACCGAGACCCAGGGCCGACTCCAGACCTCTACCGCAGCAGTTGTGGTACTTCCCGAGGCCGAAGAGTTTGATGTAGAGCTTAATATGAGCGATGTCCGTAAGGATACCTTCTGCGCTTCCGGCCCCGGCGGTCAGTGTGTAAACACCACCTACTCCGCTGTCCGACTTACCCATATCCCCACAGGTATCGTAGTAAGCTGCCAGGATCAGAAGTCGCAGATCAAGAACCTCGAAAAGGCTATCGTAGTGCTCCGCACACGTCTCTATGAGCGCGAGTACAACAAGTATATGGAAGAGATGTCCTCCAAGCGTAAGACCCTCGTGGCTACGGGCGACCGTTCAGAGAAGGTGCGTACCTACAACTACCCCCAGAGCCGTGTTACCGACCACCGTATCGGCTATTCCATCCACAGCCTTCCTGCATTCATGGACGGCGATATTGAAGGAATGATCGAGGCACTCCAGCTGGCCGAGAACGCCGAGAAACTGAAAGAATCGGTAGGTTGATTCCCTTTCCAAAGCAGATTACAGTCCCCCTCAATGAAAACCCCGTCATAGGGGTTTTCTTGTAACTAAGAGACATCTAAACTTATATTTCCGCCATGTCGTCATACTCTAACGCCCCGTTCTTCTTCTCGGTCTGCACCGTGAGAGAGGGCGAATGCCCGCTCAGAGAGACTTGCCTCCGAAGCCGGGTCTTTGTCGAGACCAGAATGAATACTTCTGATAAGGTGCTCAATCTCTGTATGGTAAATCACTTCAATCCTCAGTCGGACACTTGCACCCAGCAGTGCCAGATGTATTGTCCCGACCAGAAGAAACGAATGGCCAAGGGTATGGTCCATCTTTACGATAATGTGCCCCAAAGGCTTTATTCCTCGCTGCGTAGCGCCGTGATGTGTGTATTTAACAACCGTACGTTCTACTACGAAAGCCGCAAAGGTAAACGTCTTATCTCGGAAGAGGAACAGCGTCGTATACAGCTTGTCTTTCAGCGTTATGGAATCAGCGAGCCTCCTCAGTTCGACAGCTATGTTGACGATTATGACTGGTCGGACTATAAGTACTGAGTCCGTCGCGTCTGCCCCCTATTGTCGTAATGAATCTTTCTCACGTCTGTGTTTCATATACTTATAGTACGTATGATTTATATCTAGCCCAAACTGATAGTTTATAAGGCTCAAACTGATAGTTTATCGTGCTTAAACTGCCAGTTTATGACTTCCAAACTGAAAGTTCGGAGCGTGTTGAAATTTTCCGTACTGTAATATATTGTAAATCAAATCTAATTATACGTCTCCTCAACTCTCGACCTTATGAAGCAAAGAATACTCTTTCTGGTCAGATATTTCTTCATCTTTGTGGCAGCTTTTCTTCTTCAGAAAATGGCCTTCATGCTGTATGCTTCGCCCGAAAGCCTCTCGCTGATTGACTATGGTTCCGTGCTCGTCCACGCCTTTTCGCTCGATCTCTCCACGGCAGCCTATCTTACCGTGCTTCCCTGGATAGTACTGGTTGTGAGTATCTTCTCCGATAGGTTTCCACTTCGTAGGGTGCTGACGCCTTATTATATACTGGTCTCATTCGCCACGTCTCTCATCTTCTGTGCCGATGCCGCGCTCTATCCCTTCTGGGATTTCAAGCTCGACGCTTCCGTTTTCTTCTACCTCCAGTCGCCCAAAGAGGCCCTGGCAAGCGTAAGCCTGGCTTTTCTCCTCGTCGGCATTCTTATTGTGTTGGTACTGACCGCATTCCATACGTGGCTGCTCATCCTCGTCACCCCCCGTCATCTTGAGCCATGCAAACCCGACCTGCTCAGTCGCCTGGCTCAGACTGGCATACTTCTGCTGGTCTGTTTCGGGATTTTTGTTGATATGAGAGGCGGACTCGGCAAGAGTACAGCCAATGTAGGCAAAGCCTATTTCTGCGATGATCAGTTTCTTAACCATTCTGCCGTCAATCCATGTTTCTCGCTTTTCTATTCTATGGGCAAGCAGGAGGATTTCTCGGCCCAGTTCAATTTCTTCTCCGAGGAGGACCGCCTCGCCCACCTCGAAGGCCTCTTCCCCCAGGAGACCTCCTCCGACAGCACCCTCTCTGTGCTTCGGGTTCAGCGACCCAATGTGCTCTTTATCATCATGGAAGGATTCGGCGGAGCCTTTGTCGAGGAGTGGGGCGGAGTGGCCGATGTGGCACCCAACCTCAAGTCCATAGCCGATAGCGGTATCATCTTTACCAACTGCTATGCAGGCAGTTATCGTACCGACCGCGGTACGGTGTGTCTCATAAGCGGTTATCCCGGTCTGCCCACCACTTCGGTAATGAAACTCCCTGCCAAGAGCCGTACGCTCCCCTCCATAGCCGAACAGCTTCGCGAATCGGGCTATACTACTGATTTTCTTTATGGTGGCGATATCAACTTCACCAATATGAACAGCTATCTGCTGTCCAAAGGTTATCAGACCCTTACTTCGGAGAAGGCTTTCCCCAAGGAAGCACGTACCAACGCGTGGGGTGTGGATGACGAACGGACCTTCGACCATCTCTATCAGTCGATTACCGGCAAGTCTCGTACCTCTCCGTGGCACACGGCCTTCCTCACCCTCAGCAGCCACGAGCCTTTCGAAGTGCCCTACCATCGCCTTTCTGAACCCATCCCCAATGCCTTTGCCTATACCGACTCCTGTCTGGGCGATTTCATCGGCAAGCTTCGCCAACACAGTCTGTGGGACAGCCTCCTCGTAGTCTGTGTGCCCGACCACGGATTCTTCTACCCCCGCCAGGGTGTCAACCATGCCCCCTGGATTCATCGTATCCCCATGATTTGGACCGGAGGAGCGATCAGAAAGCCTATGCGTATCGATGTGCTGATGAATCAGATAGACCTGGCCGCCACCTTGCTGGCCCAGATGGGCATCGACCATAAGGGATTCACTTTCAGCCGCAATGTGCTCAGCTCCTCCTATCGCTATCCCTTCGCCTTCTATACCTATACTAACGGCTTGGCTTTCATCGACTCAACGGGCACCACGCTCTACGACCTCGACTCCAGGCAGACCCTCATAGACCAGCCTGCCAGCGAGACGCGTCTGAATAAGGCCAAAGCCCTCCTGCAGACAATCTACGACGACCTCGGTTCAAGATAAGCGGGTCGCTATTGGAGGCAGAATCGCTTGGAAAGAAATTCTTGTATATCAGTTCTGTACAGGAGCGTTATACGTTCCAGTCTATATTCTTGAACCCATCATTGTGTGGCCCCTCGGGTCTCTGTGGGCCTTGTGATTCCTGAGTTGAAGACAACTCCTGCATGTGGCGTATACGTCGTGTGCCCCATATCCACAGATAGATGTCGAAACCTATGAAAACCAGGAAGAAGATACCATTCAGAAAGAGGTCGTCCGAACCTTCGGGAATCATCAGCAGGGAGTCGTAAGTGCCGTGGAGGAGCATGGGGAAGACGAGTGCCTTAGCCATATTGAGACGGCGGCGTTCGGGCTGGAATCGAGCCAGAGAATAGAAATATCCCATCGTTACTCCAAACAGGAAATGGCCCGGAACGGCGAAGATGGCACGCGAGATACTGGTTCCAAACATCTCATAGATAGAGCTCTGGAAGAAGACATAGCTGATGTTCTCGATGCAGGCAAAACCGAGCGACACGAAGGTGGCATAGACCACGCCGTCGAAATATTCGTTGAAATTGGGGCTCTTCCATACCGCCCAGGTGAGAAGGAGAAGCTTGCAAAGCTCCTCGGAGAATCCTGCCACGACGAATCCGTTGTACAGTCCGCCGAAGAAGGGCAGTTCGTCGAGTCCCGACAACTCGAGGGGGACACTTAGAATGCCCTCCAGTATGATGGCGGGAATAACCGACAGACAGCCGAAGAAGAACGCCTTGACGAGCATTCCGAAGGGTTCTTTCTCGAATTTGTCCTTTCTGTAAACATAGAGTGCCAGCAACAGTACAGGGAAGACTGCAAGACCAAGAAGTATAGGATTCGAAATCATATTGCAAAAGTAATAAAAAATTTTCGTATATTTGCAAAGTTTTTGTAACCCACTAATAATCTACCACTATGGCGACTAACGAATTGAAGATTGGAGTGTTTATCCCTTGTTCAATTGATCAATTTTCGGTCAAAACAGGACAAAAAATGGTGAATCTTTTGGAAGCTATGGGCGTTTCGTGCTATTATCCGAAAGAAATTACCTGTTGCGGAAAGACTCTTTTTAACAACGGCGATATTGCCGGAGCCCAGGAGCTCGGCCTCCGACTCATGCAGGCCTACGCCTCCTGTTCCTATGTCGTGACCTGTGGTAGCGGCTGCGCGGCTTATATCAAACGCTACTTCCCCACGCTCTTTGCCAACAGCTCCCAGTTCCGTCTCTGCTCCAGTTTTGTAGACAGAGTGTACGACTTTTCTGACTTCATCGTCAAGGTGTTGCAGCAGGTGCCTGCCGATATGCAGTTCCCCTACAAGGTGGCCTTCCTCGACCACAGCCGTTCGCTCCGCGATATGGGTTTGAAGGAGTCTCCTCGCAAGCTCCTCTCCATGATTGAAGGCCTCGAGCTCATCCAGCTGGGCGAGTTCGATGTCGACACCTTCTTCTCCAACGACTATGCCGCCATCTCGGCCGAGATGGTAGACCGTATCGTGAAGCTGGCTGTCGACAAAGGTGCTGACTTTATTGTGGTTACCGAGCCGTCTCTGTTGCTTCATATCCGAGCACGTATCTCCAAGACCCAGCAGAAGATCAAGTGCCGTCACATAGTGGATCTGATTGCAGCCACCCTGGGATTCTAGTATCAACGCCCTTTGGGGTCAATCGCGATTCAACCTCTTGAACTACAACACTTACTCTTCCTATTTCCGCAATCTCTTCGGCGGCAGAGCCCAGAAACTCTCCATCGACGCGGGTTTCACGTGCCCTAACCGCGATGGGAAACTGAGCAGGGGAGGGTGTACCTTCTGCAACAACGACGCCTTCACGCCTTCCTACCTCAGGGGCGGCAAGAGTATCCGTCAGCAGATAGAAGAAGGTATCGAGTTTCACGCCTGGCGTTATCACGACCCAGCAGCCTATCTGGCCTATTTTCAGGCCTACTCCAATACCTATGCTCCGCTCGATGTGCTCAAACAACGCTACGAAGAGGCCTTGAGTCATCCTTTGGTGAAAGGTCTTATAGTCGGCACACGTCCCGATTGCGTGGACGAAGAGGTGTTGGATTATCTGGCAGAACTGTCGAAACAATACTATGTAGCAGTTGAATACGGCATCGAAAGCGTCTACGACGACACCCTAGTCCGTATCAACCGAGGTCACGATATGGCCACCACCCGACGGGCCATCCAGGCGACGGCCCAACGCGGAATCCATTGTGGCGGACATCTTATTCTGGGCCTTCCGGGAGAATCGCGCGAGATGATGTTGCAGATTCCCCGCGAGGTCAATTCCCTACCCCTTTCTACCGTCAAGTTCCATCAGCTGCAGATATTGAAAGGAAGTCTTCTCGAACAGTCGTACCGCGAAGGAACGGCCGATGTAACTACCTTCGAGCTTGACGATTATGTCCAGCTGGTGTGCGATATTGTGGAGCGTCTCCGACCCGATCTCGTGATAGAACGCTTTGCAGGCGAAGTCCCTCCCCGTCATCAGGCTGCTCCCGAGCGGAGCTGGCACAGGCCCGATGGCCGTCTGCTTCGCAACGAAGAGCTTCCCGTGCTGGTTGATAAGGAGTTGCAACGCAGGGGAACGCGTCAGGGTAGCCTCTATACTCCCGGCTCCTAACCGACCTCTTATTCCCTCCTTCCTTGATGTCTCTTGCCGTATAGAGTCGGCCTTGACGCCCTCTAGCCAGCATACAAACAGCATATAGCCTCCACATAGGCTCCACTATGGACGCCATTTCGCGACGCTAGGTGGACGCTATATGGACGTTATATGGACGCTAGGTGCTGTCTATATGGAGAGAAGGAGCAGGATTGGGAAAGGCAATCGGCTTGAAAGGACGGGAAAGTTATTTTGCAAGCTCTTCTACGGCAGCAAGATAGTTGCGGAGATTGCCACATTTCATAATCCGTTTGAAAATCTTTCTGTCGAGCATAGGCTCCTGATATTGCCAGAAGGCCCGCATCCGCGACAGTATCTGGCTGTCGCCCTGCAGGTTCTGCTCGCAGTATTGGAACATCAGCCTATGCATTTCCATCCTCGCAGACCTGTGTTCGGCGTCGGAACAGGGGCTTCCCTCCCGATACTCTCGGGCCAGGAGCGGACGGGCCAGCAACCCGCGTCCTATCATCACCCCTTTCAGGTTGGGGAAAGCCTCCTCGAGTTCGTCAATCTGGCTGACTGTCAGTATGTCGCCGTTGAATAGTATCGGCTTCGTGATTTCCTGATAGAATAGGGCAAAACTCTCCATCGAAGGCCGACCCTTATACTGCTGAATGCCAGTTCGGGGATGGATGCAGACGGAGGCGACGGGCGACTGGTTGAGTAGCGGAACGAGTGTCAGCCCCTCGCTCTCATCGTTGAGTCCGATTCTCATCTTGACAGAAAACTCCACTTCGGGCCTGCGTTCCATCTCCCTGAATATATCTTCCACAATATCAGCGTGGGGGAGGAGCCCGCTACCCCTACCGGCATGGGTCTGCATGGGGAACGGACAGCCCATATTGAGGTCGATACGGGTCCATCCCATTTCCTGAACCGTGTCGCAGAGTAGGGCAAACTCGTCGCGGTTTCTGGCTATGACCTGAGGAATGGTGGCAACCCCTTCGCAACGGGAGGGCTGAATGTCGCGCAAGTCTTTGTTTCTCACTCCTTTCTCCCATCTTACAAAAGGAGTATAGTAGGCTTCTGCTCCACCCGCAATACGGGCATGGATCTGCCTGTAGATGTGGTCGGTATAGCCTTGAAGAGGAGCGAAATAGACGGGAAGCATATTATTGGGAGTTCTTAATCGTTAGGGTAGTTGTGGGCAATATCGGATAGGAGGACCTTCGTAGGGATTTCTTCGGGGAGAGGGAATTGTTCAAAAACGGGTCAAGTGTGGTGAGAATGAAACATTTCGAGACCAGATTCCTTCCTGTTTCCGAATGCAAAGATACAAAAATATTGGCATATTGAAGAGAAAATGCAATAAATATCGATTTGTGCCGTTATTATATATCTAAAATAAATAAGCACAAAGAACATGGACAACCTGCAATACGAAGAAGAAGGACGTACCGAACTGAGCCAGCTGGGCGAATTTGCCCTCATCAACCGACTGACCGACGGATTCAAGACCCAGAACAAAAGTACCGTGAAAGGCGTGGGCGACGACTGTGCCGTGATAGGAACGGGCAAGAAAAAGACTGTTGTCAGTACCGATACCTTGGTAGAAGGCGTACATTTCGACATGATGTATACCCCTCTGAAACATCTGGGCTATAAGGCTGTAGCAACCAGCCTGAGCAATATCGCCGCCATGAATGCCATCCCCAGACAGGTGCTGGTAAGCGTGGCTGTCAGCAACCGTTTCAGCGTCGAGGCCCTCGAAGAGCTGTATGCAGGTATCCGTATCTGTTGCGAACGCTATGATGTCGACCTGGTGGGCGGCGATACCAATACCTCTCTCTCGGGCATCATCATTACCGTAACCTCCATAGGCGAGGTAGACAAAGAGCGTATTACCTACCGAAAGGGAGCCCAGCTGCATGACCTGATCTGCGTGAGCGGCGACCTCGGAAGTGCCTATTCGGGACTGCTGGTACTGGAACGCGAAAAGGTGACCTACCAGGCCAACCCCAACTTCCAGCCCGACCTGGACAGCTACGACTACATCCTCGAACGCTATCTTAAGCCCGAGCCCCGTATCGACATCGTGAAGATGCTGGCCGAGAAGGACATTGTTCCCACCTCGATGATAGATGTAAGCGACGGTCTGGCCTCCGAATTGCTCCATATCTGCAAACAGTCGGACTGCGGCTGCGAGGTGTACGAGGAGAAACTCCCCATCGACTATCAGACCACCCGCGTCTGCTCCGAGATGAGCAAGAATATGCTCCCCGTAAGCAACGCCCTCAATGGAGGCGAGGACTACGAACTGCTCTTCACCATCAGTCAGAAAGACTACGACAAACTCAAAGACAGCAAGGAGATTACCATCATAGGTCATATTACCGAGAAGGGTATGCCCGCCGTAATGGTAACCCCTCAGAATACCACCATCACCCTTGTGGCTCAGGGCTGGCAGGCTCACGAAGAATAGTTTCCGACCATGATTAAGAATATTATCTTCGATCTTTGCGGGCCTGTTATCACCATCGACCTCGACCTTATCGACCAGCGTTTCCACGCCTTGGGAGTAGGGGCAGAGAAACCCTATGACCTGCTGGTGGGTTCGGGCCTTACCGAACGCTTCGAAAGCGACGAGATAAGCAGCCGTGTCTTCTTCGACGAGGTACGCAGCCTGCTTGGATGCAATTTGTCGGACGAAGAGATAACCGATTGCTGGAATACCCTCATTACGGCATTCCCCATGAGTCATGTGGAACTTCTGAAAGGGGTAAGAAACCATTATCGGACCTTCCTGCTGAGCAATAGCGATGAGATAAATGCCCTCTTCTTTAAGGAAGAGCTGGGTCGAAGGGCAGGATTCGATTTTACAGGTCAATGTTTCGAGGAGGCCTTCTTCTCCCATGCTATCGGATGCCGCAAGCCCAGCCTTCAGGCTTTCAGTCATATTCTGAACAAATACCAGCTCAACCCCGAAGAGACTCTGATGATTGATGATCGCGAGGGCCATTGTGAGGGAGCCCGAAAGGCAGGCCTCAAGGCGTTGCGTCTCGACCCCGATACCGACCTCACCCAACTCTTCGACGAGGATTTCAAACTCAAAAACGACTAACGCTCTATGCCACATATCGACACACTTAAACACCAGGGAATGCGTCATCGCATGGTACAGGCTCTGCGGGCTAAAGGAATAACCGACGAGAATGTGCTGAGAGCCATGAACGAAGTGCCCCGCCATTTCTTTATGGATTCGGCCCTCGACAATCATGCCTACGACGACAGGGCTCTTCCTATCAACTGCGACCAGACCATCTCTCATCCCTCTACCGTAGCCTTTCAGAGTCAGCTGCTCGAACTCAAACCTGGCATGAAGGTGCTGGAGATAGGAACGGGTAGCGGCTACCAGACGGCGGTACTCTGCAAGATGGGAGCCCGAGTGTTCTCTATCGAACGCCAGAAAGGTCTTTTCGACAAGACCAAACGCCTTCTGGCCGAGCAGCACTATCGTGCCCAATGTTTCCTCGGCGACGGATACAAAGGCCTTACCGAGATAGACTACAGCCCCTACGATCGTATCATCATTACGTGCGGAGCTCCCTATATTCCCCAGCCCCTGGTCGACCAGCTTAAGGTGGGCGGCTATATGGTCATTCCCGTAGGCGATGAGCATCAGAAGATGCAACGTCTCCTCAAGACTGAGGGCGAACCTGTTATAGAAACCTTTGGCGATTTCCGTTTCGTGCCTATGCTGGGCGGAAGACAGTTCTGACAAAATATCATAACTCAAGTGAACAGGGTCGGTTTCATACTCAAAGCCAAAACGCAATACAATCTGCATTCGCCGTTTGTGTTCAATCTCTACCGCAAGGTATTGTTTGCAAGACTCGGCCGTCGCAGACGCGTGCTTCTGGGTATTGAAAACCATTTCGAAGAGACGGTCTACAAGATGAGCAACCATCTGAGACCTCACGCCCTGTTTGTGATAACCCACGACGATAAGATAAAGCGGATTGTAGGCCATGCCGCTCCCGAAACCAAACTGATGGCCTGGGGGCAGCAGCCCATCACGCCCAACGATATCCTTCTGGTTCCATTCCCCCATCGCAACAGGGCAAGAGAGGAACAATGGAAACAATGTTGTGCGTTGGCTGAAGCCACGACTACAATCGACCTTTACCATACAGGAATAGTGCTCTTTGACAGGAAACTGAGCAAGCAGCATCTGGTCCTGAGATAATAAACCTGAAAAGAAATACATTTCCCGCTATGAAGAAGATACTTTTTCTAAGTCTTGTTTCAATATTGCTCCTTGCAGGCTGTAGCAATAACGACTATACGCCCAAGCCCGTAGCCTATCTCCGCTTTGATTTCCCGCCCAAGGAGTATACCTCATTTGATACAGCCGCTCTCCCATTTACCTTTGAGTGTGCAACCAACGCCAATGTGTCGGTAAAGAAGAACGAACGCCGCGACAAATGGGTAGATGTGCTCTATCCCGACTATAAGGGCGTCGTGTTCCTGAGCTATAAGCCCCTGGCTGGTCCTCAGGACCTCCGCGGCCAGATAGATACAAGCTACGAGCTGCTGAAGATGCATTTCGATTATTCTTCGGGCGTAGATGAAAATAACTATGTCGATCCCCACAACAGGGTCTATGCCACCACTTATCTTCTCAAGGGAAGCAACGTGGCTTCTACCTATCAGTTCTGGGTGACCGACAGCGTGAACCATTTCCTTCGCGGTAGTCTCTATCTCGACTGCACACCCAACAACGACAGTCTGGCTCCTGTGCTCGACTATCTGCAGAAGGACCTTGTCCATCTGCTCGAAACCCTCCGCTGGAGAGAATAACACGCATAACCATGTAAACAAAACTGACCATGAAACGCTTACTACTCGTATCGCTCTTTACCCTGATTCTTTCTACCTCCTTTGCCCAGATTCCTCCCGAGTGGAAGAACCGCTGGTGGGAAGGTGTCCTGGAGGAAGCCTCTCTTCCGATCAACCTGTGTATGCAGAATCTCTTCTCGGAATGGAAGACGAAGAATGCCGAGAGTACTGAGAATGCCCTCAATATAATCAAACAGATGACAGGCCAGTCGGGCGACCATCTGCTTACCGACCTCTATCCTGTATTATACAGTCCTATGCAGACTCCACAGCCTTTTCAGGCCGACGACGACTTCTCCTTTGTCAACGATACCCTCCGTTTCTCAATCCCAGGTCTGGGCGTGAAGATGACCTTGGTGTACAGTCACAAGGATTCTACCTTTACGGGTACTTTCCGTCAGGGAATGAGTCGCTTCGATATCAGGCTTACCCCTTGTGACACTATGACCACTTTCAACCGTCCCCAGACCCCAGAACCCCCTTATGCCTTCCGAGCCGAACAGGTTGTTGTCAAACACAAGGACAAGAAGGGCAACGAGGTAGAACTGGCTGGAACGCTGGCTATTCCGACCATAGCTGCTACGGGCGAAAAGGGCTATACTGCTGTCGTCCTGGTGTCGGGAAGCGGACAGCAGAACCGCGACGAGGAGGTCTATCTCCACAAGCCTTTCCTCATATTGGCCAACGAGCTGGCCAAGCAGGGTATTGCAACCCTCCGCTACGACGACCGTGGCGTGGGCGGGTCCAAAGGCGAAGTGGCTACGGCGACAACATGGGATTTTGCCGACGATGCTGAGGCCATGTTCAACTACCTGAGAAAGCGTCCCGAGGTAGATTCCCGCCAGGTGGGCATCCTGGGCCATAGCGAGGGCGGAGCCATAGCCCCCATCATCGCCGCCCGTAACAGGAAGGTGGCATTCGTGGTAATGATGGCAGGTCCCGGATATTCGGGCTCGGAAGTTCTGATTCAGCAGAACGGAGCCATCATGCGTGCCCAAGGTGTGGATGAGCGTCTTTGCAAAATCCGTATGGAATGCATAAAAGAGATATTCTCCATTGCATCAGCCACTCCCGACGAGGAGATGCAGAAGAAGGTGGCCAGTATTATCGACCGCCATGCGGCCTCACTCACCAAGGAGGAACAGAAGCAGATCAGCCTTCGCCATACCGACTCCTATGTGTGGGCCCAGCAGCTTAACCATCCATGGATAAGAGCCTTCCTGCAACTCGACCCCGCCACCTATCTGCCCAAGGTGAAATGTCCCATTCTGGCTCTCAATGGCGTTCTTGACTGTCAGGTGACGGCTGAGAATATTGAGAGAATAAACATGCTCTGCCTTAACAATAAAAATGTTCAGACAGGACTCCTGGTAGGACTCAACCATTTCTTCCAGAAATGTACCACGGGCAGCCCTTCGGAAAGTCTCTTCATTGAGCAGACCATCGACCCCGAGGTGCCCGAAAGAATAGTAAGTTTTATCCTTTCAATTAGTAGAAAATGAGTAGATTAGTAAAATGATTTGTCTATGTCGATTCTTTTTACTAATTTTGCAAACTCAAATTTTAATATAGATTCATAATAAAAACATACAAATATATGGCAAAAACACTCCTTCTGGGCGACGAAGCCATTGCCCAAGCATTTATAGACGCAGGCGGTAGTGCTATCAACAGCTATCCTGGCACCCCCTCCACTCAGATTACTGAGTTTGTAATCAAATCGAAAGAAGCTAAAGAAAAAGGTATCGTAGCCAACTGGTGTGCTAACGAGAAGACCGCTCTCGAGGCTTCTATCGGCGTTGCTTATGCCGGTAAGCGTGCTATGACCTGTATGAAACACGTAGGTCTCAACGTTTGTGGCGACCCCTTCATGAATGCCGCTATCATCGGTACCAAGGGCGTTATTGTTGTTGTAGCTGACGACCCCTCCATGTTCTCCAGCCAGGACGAGCAGGACAGCCGCTACTACGGCCACTGGGCAATGATCCCCATGCTTGAACCCAGCAACCAGCAGGAAGCTTACGATATGGTATTCTTCGGCTACGAGCTCTCCGAGAAACTCGGCACTCCTATCCTCTACCGTATCCCCACCCGTCTGGCTCACAGCCGTGCCGGTGTTGAGCGTCGTGCTGCTCTCCCCCAGAACCCCATTACCGCTCCCAGCGACCCCGCAAGCTTCGTACTGCTTCCCGCTAATGCAAAGCGTCTCTATCGCAACCTTATCGACAAGCAGCCTCTCTTCACCCAGAGCAGCGAAGAAAGCGGTTTCAACAAATATTTCGAGGGTACCGACAAGAAACTCGGTATCATTACCACCGGTATCGCTTTCAACTACCTGATGGAAAACTTCCCTGGCGGCAATTGTCCTTATCCTGTCGTAAAGGTAACCCAGTATCCTCTTCCCTATAAGATGATCAACAAGCTCTACGACGAGTGCGACGAAATCCTCGTTCTCGAAGATGGTCAGCCCTACGTAGAAGAGCATGTTAAAGGTTTCCTCGGCAAAGGCAAGAAAGTTATGGGTCGCCTCGACGAGACTATCCGTCGCGACGGCGAGCTCAACGCCGAGAAGGTTGCCAAGGCTCTCGGCCGCGAAGTTGAAGCTGGTGCAGCTATCCCCGAGGTTGTTACCAACCGTCCTCCCGCACTCTGCCAGGGTTGCCCCCACATTGACAGCTACAATGCAGTACTCGACGTACTGAAGAAATACGAACAGGGCCGCGTATTCGGCGACATCGGATGCTACACCCTCGGTTTCAACATGGGTGCTATCAACACCACCGTTTGTATGGGTGCTTCCATCACTATGGCCAAGGGTGCCAGCGAGATGGGTATCTTCCCCTCGTTCGCAGTTATCGGCGACGGTACTTTCGGTCACAGCGGTATGACTGGTCTTTTGGACTGTGTCAACGAGAAGGCTAACGTTGTTGTAATGATTCTCGACAACGACATCACCGCTATGACTGGCGGTCAGCCCTCTTCTGCCCACAGCAAGCTTTGGAAGATCTGTGCAGGCCTTGGCGTAGAAGAAGATCACATCCGCGAGATTGTTCCCCTGCCCAAGAACCACGACGAGTTTGTTAAGATTCTCGAAGAGGAAATCAACTACAATGGCGTTTCCGTCATCATTCCTCACCGCACCTGCCTCGTAGAACTCAAAAAGCACCTCAAAAAGTAGTTTTAAGTTTTGTGTTTAGGCACTTAATCTTATAAACCTTACAACTTTAATAACGATTAGAAATGAAAAAAGACATCATACTTTGCGGCGTAGGTGGCGATGGTATCGTTTCCGTAGCCAAGATTATCAGCGACGCAGCTCTCAGCGTTGGTCTGAATGTTAAACAGAGCGAAATCCACGGTATGTCGCAGCGCGGTGGTTCCGTATTCAGCCACCTCCGTATCAGCAGCGAGCCCATCTTTGCTGACGTTATCCCCGAGGGCAAAGCTGACATCATCCTCAGCTCTGAGCCCATGGAGAGCCTCCGTTACATCAACTTCCTTGCTAAGGATGGTTGGGTAATTACCAATAGTGCTCCTTTCATCAACATCAAGAACTATCCCGAACTTGACAAGGTGATGGCTGAACTCGATAAGGTTAAGAACCACGTGGCTTTCGACGCTAACGAGATCGCTAAGCAGGTAAAGGCCCGCTCCAACATGGTTCTCCTCGGTGCTGCTGCTCCCTATCTCGACATCGAGTTTGCAGAACTTGAGAAAGCTATCCAGAACATCTTCGGCCGTAAGGGCGAGGAGGTTGTAAACAGCAACCTCGCCGCTATCCGTGCCGGTCGCGATGCCAAATAATATATAGTATTAAATATAAAAAAGAGAATAGCTCTGAGCTTCGGCTCGGAGCTATTCCTTTTTTATTCTATTTTTGAAAAAAAAGTTTTTGTTGTTATATATTGTAAATCAGTATTGTATTATCTATTGTGTAAAAAAGTTCAATTTTTTTTTCTGTATTTCCTTGACTTTTATTCTATCCATTGTTATATTTATCTATGTAAGGACTGAAGGAAAAAGAATAAAAAATTTAAATATCCTTGCATATGAAAAAACTTAAAAGAAAAAGTACCCACGTGGGTGAAGAATCGAAGGTAGAATCCTTCAAAACAAAAACATTTAATAATAATTTAAAACAAAAAGAAAATGGAGATTTTTAGACTAAACGAAAAAAATGCAATACAAATTAGTTTGTATTATCAACAAAATCGACTTTTAAAAAGAACACTCGTAGGAGTAAGAACTCAAGGAAAGTCGAAAGTGAAACTTCGTACTATTTGTCGTGATATTGCACAACATAGTGCATACGACACCGAAGAACTCTATGCAATGGTACGTAGGGTAATGAACCATGCACGTGAAGAGGTGGTGTGTGGTAATGTGGTCGAGTTCGACGACTATTTTACCCTCCGACCCGAAGTGCACGCATCCACTACCAACATCTCTCGTATCGAAGAGTTTACCTCGTCCCACATTACTAGTGTTGGAACCCAAGTCAAACTCAATAGTAGTTTTGCAAACCTTACAAATGAGGTTGCGGGTGTTGTTGTAAATGTGTCTCGTAACGACCAATTAGAGTCGGTCGAACATATGAGAGAGTCCCTCCCCAATGTCGATGCAAACGAGGGAGATGGTACGGGTGATATGTCCGCAAACGACAACACCTCCACCAACACCCCAACGGGTGGTACTCCAAACAACAATGGTGGTAGTACCAATAACAATGAAGAAAACCCCAATCCAAATCCTAACCTAGGTGGTTACGATGGTGATTAGAAAAGGGGGCATCTTCGACCCTAATCAACATTCCTTCATTCCTTACAAGGTAACTCCCAAAGTGGAGTTACCTTTTTTTATTTCTATTTTTCTAAAATAGAAAATAGCCTAGGCTAGGTAGTGAGTTAGCCTAGGCTAGATAGTGAGTTAGCCTAGGCTATGTAGTAGTTTAGCCTAGGCTAGGAAGAGAATTAGCTTAGGCTAAGTGGTGAGTTAGCCTAGGCTATTTCAGATGCTATGTAGAAACTCGTGGTTGAGGAGGTTGCGCTTTGCTTCGATGCCACCAGCGTAGCCTGTAAGTTTGCCATTCCGTCCTACAATGCGGTGACACGGAACGATAATACTTATGGCATTGCTGCCGTTGGCACGGGCTACGGCCCTCACGGCCTTGGGCCTTCCCATCCTCTGTGCCTGTTCGCCATAGGTGGAAGTTGCTCCGTAGGGGATGCGCAACAGGCTCTCCCATACCTGTTTCTGAAAGTTTGTACCTATAAAGAGTAGGGGAATGTCGAACTGCTTCAGATCGCCAGCGAAATAGGCAACGAGCTGCTCTTTGGCTGTGGCTATCACCTGCGAAGTTCCTACTATAGACTGACAATCAATGCCTTTTTCGATGCGCATCAGGTTCCGCCTGTGGAGAGGACTATTCTCCCAGTCGCACATACAGAGCCTTCCCTCAAAGGATCCTAGCATAAGAGTCCCCTCGGGCGACTCGTAGCGTTGGAGGACCAGGTCTGACATAGGTTTACCAGTAGATGATTTCGCGTGTGGTAGTGGAGACAAGCTTGCCGTTGTAGTAGCTCTCCATACTGATCCAGTTGCCCTCCTTGTCGTAGGTGTAGCGACTCTCTTGGGTGTAGCGCGATTCTACGGCACCATTATCATCGTATTGGGTTCGGATACTTTTGGTTTGTAAACCTTTGCTGTTGAACTTGTTCTTGGTGAGGGTAATAAGTCGTTCGTCGGGGGTGTAGACCTCCTGCTTTACATACTGGCCCTTCTTGTTGATAGTGAAGTAGTAGATATTGAACACCTTGCCGTTACGGAATACGAATGTCTTCTCCATTGAGAGGGAATGGGGCTTACGGTATACCATATAGATGGAAGAGCTCAGTTGGCCTGTGTGAGTATTGAATGTGTGGTTTTCTTCTTTGTCTCCATCAGGATCGTAGATGGTTATTTCGTAGATTTTTCCTCCTGCGAATGCTGTGTCAATGAGTCCGTTAGAACTCTTATGGTGCTCCTTGGTGTCAGGAATGGGGTATGGGGTGGTGTGGCGACCTCCGAAACCGATGGTGGATATTGAGTCTAGTTCTCCGTTTGAGTTGAAATAGAAAATCTGCTGCTGGTTCATATCGTTTCCCGTTGGCACACGCATTGTAGAGGTTATCTGTTTCACTTTGGGGGCCTTGGGATTGACAAAAGTAGGGTCCTGTGCCCATACTGAGCAGGAGAACACGATTAGAATGGCTGTAAATATCAGAATGTTCTTCATATTCAAGTGAAAAAGAATGGGCACCTTGTGAGGTGCCCATAGGTCGTTACATCAGTTTCTTGTAGTGGAAACGATGGGGTGTGTCGTCGCCTAGGCGTTTCTTGCGGTTCTCTTCGTATTCGCTATAGCTGCCTTCGAAGAAATAGACCTGGCTGTCGCCTTCGAAAGCGAGGATGTGGGTGCAGATACGGTCGAGGAACCAGCGGTCGTGGCTGATGACTACGGCACATCCGGCAAAGTTCTCCAAGCCTTCTTCCAGGGCACGCATAGTGTTGACATCGATGTCGTTGGTAGGCTCGTCGAGGAGCAGCACGTTGGCTTCGCTCTTGAGGGTGAGTGCCAGATGCAGTCGGTTACGTTCGCCTCCCGAGAGCACGCCTGCTTTCTTACTCTGGTCGTTGCCGTTGAAGTTGAATCGTGAGATATAGGCTCGCGAGTTGATGAGACGTCCGCCCATCATAATCTGTTCGTTGCCTTCGGATACTACCTCCCATACCGACTTCTCGGGGTCAATCTGCACGTGTTGCTGGTCTACATAGCCCACCTTGACGGTCTCGCCTACGGTGAAGGTGCCTGCATCGGGCTGTTCAAGACCCATGATGAGACGGAAGAGGGTTGTCTTTCCGCAGCCGTTGGGGCCTATGACGCCTACTATGCCTGCAGGGGGCAGGGAGAAGGTGAGGTTTTCGTAGAGAAGCTTGTCGCCGAAGGCCTTGCTGACGCCTTCCACCTCAAGCACCTTGTTGCCGAGGCGCGGTCCGTTGGGGATATATATTTCGAGGGCTGCCTCTTTCTCTTTAACGTCTTCGTTGAGCAGTCTGTCGTAGGCTGCCAGACGGGCTTTCCCCTTGGCATGACGGGCCTTAGGAGCCATTCGTACCCATTCAAGCTCGCGCTGGAGAGTCTTACGGCGCTTGCTCTCCTGCTTCTCTTCCATGGCCAGACGCTGGGTCTTCTGGTCGAGCCACGAGGAGTAGTTGCCCTGCCAGGGAATGCCTTCTCCGCGGTCGAGCTCAAGAATCCACTCAGCCACATTGTCAAGGAAGTAACGGTCGTGGGTAACGGCGATAACCGTTCCCTTATACTGCTGCAGATGGTGCTCAAGCCATTCAATGCTCTCAGCGTCAAGGTGGTTGGTGGGCTCGTCGAGCAGCAGAATGTCAGGCTCTTGGAGCAGCAGGCGGCACAAAGCCACACGGCGCCGTTCGCCTCCAGAGAGGTTCTTCACCAGCTGGTCGTCGGCGGGACATCTTAACGCGTCCATTGCACGCTCAAGCTTGCTGTCGAGGTTCCATCCGTCGTATTGTTCTATAATCTCGGTGAGCTCTCCCTGTCGTTCGCATAGTTTGTCAAAGTCGGCATCGGGCTCGGCAAAGGCAAGGTTTACCTCTTCGTATTCCTTGAGGGCGTCAACCACTTCCTGTACAGCCTCCTGTACCACTTCCTTCACGGTCTTTGCATCGTCCAGCTTAGGCTCCTGCTCAAGGTATCCTACGCTGTATCCGGGAGAGAATACAACCTCGCCCTGGTAGTCCTTGTCAACGCCGGCAATAATCTTCAGCAGAGAGGATTTACCTGAACCGTTGAGACCTATGATACCGATCTTCGCTCCGTAAAAGAATGAGAGGTAAATATCTTTGAGAATTTGACGTGAGGGGGGAATGAGTTTTCCCACACCTACCATTGAGAATATTATCTTTTTATCTTCGGGTTGAGCCATTGCTAGGGGGTGAATAGGGGTTAGTGAACAGGATATCCTTGTGGTAATCAGGTTGTATTACTCTGAGAATCGGATATCTTTTACATTCAGTTGAATCTCGGTCTTGCCGTTCCAGTAGTTGTTTTCGAGCATGTAGCAGAGGTCGAAGTGGCTGCCTCGCTTCATGCGGTCGAGGTGGTCTCCCAGCTGGAATGCGATAGCCGAATAGGGGCGGCTGCGTTTCTCAAACTCGATGGCCGAGAACTTGAGGTGGTTGCTGCCCACGCGACGAGGGAATCCGGTGTCAACCAGATTCTTGGAAAGAAATATCGGCACATTGTTGTCTGGTCCGAAGGGCGAGAACTGCTCGAGTATGCGTAGGAACTTGGGCGTTATATGGTCGGCAAAGCTTACCTCGGCATCAATCATTATCTCAGGAACCATTTGTTCGTCAGCCAGTCCTTCTTCTACAATCTGTTCAAAACGAGCCACAAAGGCCTCGTAGTTCTCAGGACGGAGCGATACTCCTGCGGCACATTTGTGGCCGCCGAAATGTTCCAACAGGTCGCTGCATTGTTCAAGAGCAGCATGCACGTCAAACTCTTTGATGCTTCGTGCCGAACCTACATACATATCGTCTGTGCTGCGGGTAAAGATGATGGCAGGCTTGTAGTAGGCCTCAACCAATCGCGAGGCTACAATACCCACTACGCCCTTGTGCCAGTTGTCGTCAACCAGCACTATGCTCTTGCGGCGTTGCAGTTCGGGGCTGCTCTCTATGATTTTCTTGGCCGTCTCGGTGGCTACCGAGTCGAGGTCCTTTCTCTGAGTGTTGAACTTGTGAATCTCCTCTGCCAGCTCCTTGGCGGTCTCCACGTCCTTGGGGTTCTGGGGCGACTCGCACAACAGAAGTTTCACCGAGTCGAAAGCCGAACGGATTCGTCCTGCCGCGTTGATGGGAGGACCGACGAGGAATACAAGGTCGGTGATGTTGAGCGACTTGCAGAAATATCCCTCTTCGGGATGTCCCATGCGGTCCGACTCGTTGCGGGGCTCTATCTTACTGTGTCGCAGTATGGCCTCAATACCAGGGCGGGGACAGGTGTTGATAACCTTCAGTCCGAAGGCTGCCAGCACACGGTTCTCTCCCGTCATGGGCACAATGTCGGAGGCAATGCTTACGGCTACCAGGTCGAGGTATTTGAGCAGCTTGAGTTTCAATGTCTCCTGAGCCTTACGTTTGCCGAATTCATGCTCCTGGAAGGTGTCGCACAACTTCACGCCAATCTTCTGTTCCATATAGGCCTCTACAATCTTGAAGCCTATGCCGCAACCCGACAACTCCTTGTAGGGATAGGGACAGTCGGGACGCTTGGGGTCGAGTACCGCCACGCAGTTGGGAATCTCGTCGCCAGGGAGGTGGTGGTCGCCAACAATGAGGTCTATGCCGAGACTGCGGGCATAGTCGGCCTGTTCGTTAGCCTTGATGCCGCAGTCGAGGGCGATAATCAGCGTCACGCCTTCCTCGTGGGCATAGTCAATGCCCTGCTTGGAGATGCCGTATCCTTCCTTCTCTCTGTCAGGTACATAGAAACAGATGTTAGGATGAATAGCATGAAAATAGGAATACACAAGGGCTACGGCGGATGTACCATCTACGTCGTAGTCTCCATAGATTAAGAGTCGTTCCTTGTTGCGGATACAATTGTTGATACGTTCAATCGCCTTGTCCATATCCTTCATCAGGAAGGGATCATGCAACTGATCGAGGCTCGGACGAAAGAAGTGTTTTGCATCTTCAAAAGTCGTAATGCCTCTCTCAACAAGCAGCGTGGCGATAATTTTATCTACACCCAATGCTTCCGCCAACTTTTCAACCGTCTCTAAATCATAATCTTTTCTTAATAACCAACGTTTTTCTTTCATTTTTTACTGATGCAAAGATAACATTTTCTTTTCAAATAACCAAATATTTTTATAAATATTATGCGCGAGGGCCCGCGATTCACTTTATGGGAACCTTTGATGGAGTATCAGGATAGGTCTTCCTGAAGGAGTTGGTACGGATTGATTGAGACTCGTTTTTCTGTCGTTAGATTCGGTCTCATCCATCTTTCATATCTGATAATCTCGTGCCGTATGCATGGGTGATTTTTATTATTTTCTATCTTAGATTACGGATAAGACCTTCAATTGTTACAACTTTTTGTAATTTATTTTTCAATTCAATGTATTACAATATGTTATTGTTGTTAGGGTTTCTGTTTCCTTTCATGTTGGGAATATCAAGTCTGTATTATTGGTCACTGGTAATATTGTATACTTTCGTATGTAGGGTCGTCCCGTCCGGAAATAAAATATTGGACAATGGATATACTTTTTTTTTACTGTCCGCGTTATAGAATTGTTATGATGCAAGGACTCGTATTGCGAACCACGGGAAGCTGGTACAAAGTAGCCCCTTCCGAAGGAGGTAGTCTCATCGACTGCCGTCTGAGAGGTAACTATCGTCTGCGGGGCAACAAACAGACCAATCCCATTGCCGTAGGCGACCAGGTTCTCTATGTCATCCAAGAGGATGGTACAGGGCTGATAAGCGAGGTCTGCGACCGCCGTAACTATATCGTCCGCAGAGCCACCAAGTTGTCTAAACAAACCCACGTTATAGCCAGCAATATTGACCAGCTCTGCATAGTAGCTACTCTCGGTTTTCCCCGCACATCAACAGGATTTATCGACCGCCTTCTCGTCACAGCCGAGGCCTACCATATCCCTGCTCACATCGTATTCAATAAGGTTGACCTATACGATGACGAACTGTGGCAGATTCACAAGGATTTGAAGTCTATCTATCTTCATGCCGGATATCCCGTACATGAGGTGTCTGCACTCAAAGGAACGGGTGTCGAAGACCTGCGTCTCCTGATGCAGGGGAAGACTAGTCTCTTCTCTGGGCATAGCGGAGTAGGGAAGTCAGCCCTGCTCAACGCTCTCGATCCTTCACTCAATCTTCGTGTAGGAGAGGTAAGTGATTGGTCTCTAAAGGGTAAGCATACCACCACCTTTGCTGAACTGCATCCTTTCGCTGGAGGCTATCTCATAGATACTCCAGGCATTAAAGAGTTTGGAATGGTAGATTTCAAAACCGAGGAGGTGGGTCATTTCTTCCCCGAGATAAGGCAGGTCCTCCATGAGTGTAAGTTCGCCAACTGCACTCATGTCCACGAGCCCCAATGTGCCGTCAAACAAGCTGTAGAAGATGGTTATATTAACTCCGAACGCTACGCCAATTATCTCTCCATTATAGATTCTCTTGAAGAAGAATAGACGGGCTGTTTTTGAGGATAAATTGTATATTTAGGAGCTTGAGTCTTTTGTTCTATTCTCCTTTACTCAGATGGTGAGTAATAGTGTTGTACGTCCGCTTTTTCTTTCGGTCCTATTTTATGGTAAAGAATGTGGGGTTATACTATTGAATCTTCGTCGAAGGTGTACTTTTGATTCCTTGCCGTCTGTGCAGATAAATGTATAAAAGAAATAATAAAAAAAACATCCCAGCCGAATGGGCAGGGATGTATAAAAGAATAGTGTCGAAAAAGACGATTAGATGATGCTCTTGCTGGGTTTGAAGCGAACAACATTCTTAGCCTTAATCTTGATAGCCTTCTTGGTCATGGGGTTGATACCAGTGCGAGCGGGACGCTTAACAACACTAAAAGTACCGAAACCAATGTGGATGTATTTGTCGCCATCTTTCTTGAGGCCTTCTTTTACGCTCTCGAATACAGCGTTAACAGCATCATTAGCGGCAGTCTTGCTCATGCCGGTCTTTTCTGCTACCTTAGCAACGAGTTCAGCTTTGTTCATTTGGTTGATATTTTATTAGTTAAACAATTTATTATTTCACGTTGCAAATTTAGGAAAAATAATTGACATGTAGCAAAAAAAGTTTCTTCTTTTTTAAGTATAAAATCTCTTGGTTCTTTCTATTGCTTTATGTACCAGTTTGTTACATTATATCCTCTTAGGAATTCTTCGACCGAAATCCGCTTCTTTCCACTCATCTGGAGACTCAAAATATGTACCAAACCATCGCTGACAGAGACTGATAAATAATTTTTTTGGTCGCTGAGAATGTTGTTTTTATCGTGTTTTTGACCAGGTTCAAAGGCCGTTTTATATATTTTAAGGCTTTGTTCGTGACCTTTGTCATCAATAAAGATAGTGGTGGCTGCGGGATAGGGGGAGAGCCCTCTCACGAAGTCTACAATCTGTTGACCAGGCTTCTTCCAATCAATGGCGCAGTCTGCCTTGAATATCTTTGGAGCGAGGAGTGCCGATCGGCCATGGGGAGAGGGAATATCGCTGGGACATTGTTGGGGCTTTCCTTGTAGACTTCCGTTGCAGAGTCCTTCTACCGTACGTAGCACGAGTTGTGAGCCGATAACGGCCAGTTGGTCGTGAATGGACTCGACATCGTCATTGGGAAGAATGGGTATTCTCTCGCTGAGAAGGATTGCTCCTTCGTCAATATGCTCATTGAGTAGGAAAGTGGTAACGCCAGTTTCTTTCTCTCCGTTGATTATAGCCCAGTTGATGGGCGCTGCACCACGGTATCGGGGCAGTAGTGATCCGTGGAGGTTGAATGTCCCCATTGGTGGCATGGCCCATACCTGACGTGGGAGCATGCGGAATGCTACCACTATGAAAAGGTCGGCTTTGAGAGATTCCAACTCGGTTAGGAACTCAGGATCCTTAAGCTTCTCGGGTTGCAGAATAGGCAGGCTATGCTGTAGAGCGTATTCCTTTACAGGACTGTAGGTTACTTTGAGTCCGCGTCCTGTCTGTCTGTCTGGTACTGTTACGACAGCTGCAATGGGATATCCTGCTTCGTGGAGTGCCCTTAACGAGGTGACGGCAAAATCGGGCGTGCCCATGAATACGATACGTGGTTTTTGCATAGTTTCAGCAGAGTTATTTGTTTGATCTGAACTGTTTGTGGAGACCACACATCTTGAGTGCTGTAATTGCTCCTTCTATGCCTTTATTGCCGTGTTTACCACCAGCGCGGTCGAGAGCCTGCTGCATATCGTTGGTAGTAAGAACGCTGAAGATTACGGGGCATTTCTCCTGAAGGGAGAGGTTGGTAATACCATTGGCAACGGCCTCGCAGATGAAGTCAAAGTGACGGGTCTCGCCTTGGATTACACACCCGATACAGATTACTGCGTCACAATGGGTGGTCTGAAGGAGTAGCTGGGCACCGTGGGTGAGTTCAAAACTGCCTGGAACATGCATCACGGGGATGTTCTCCTCTTTGACACCATAGTGAAGAAGGGTGTCGAGAGCGCCTTGTGCCATGGCGTCGGTAATTTGGGGATTCCACTCGGCGGTAACGATACCGATTTTGAAATCAGCACCATTGGGTATAGTATTAGGATCGTGGTCTGAGAGGTTTACTTTCTTTTCCATTGTATATATTATTAATGTATTATTTAACTCGGAGGGAGGTTCCCTCTTTGGGTCGTTTCTTAGGTATGCCAGGATTGAGGTCAAAGATGGCTTGGACAGTAGTCCTGTTACGTTGAGCTATGGCCTCATATGTGTCGCCGTACTGCACTACTACAGAGCGTTCCTGAGGTTCTCCCAAGGCACGTACCTTCTTCTCTTCGATATAACTCTTATCTGCCTTGTAGTCCTGAGGATTCTGGCGTGAAGGAGCAAAGATTCCGAAATAGGTCTTGTCGAGATACAATCGTCGTGTGCGTAGCGAGTAGGTAGAGAAATCCAATATCCACTCAGGGTCGAAGGCTTCGTACATGAATCGAATCTCAAAATGGAGATGAGGACCTGTAGAATGGCCTGTGCTGCCGCCAAGACCTATAACTTCTCCAGGACCAACTACCTGTCTGGGTTTAACCTTGATCTTTGAAAGATGTCCATAGACAGATTCAAGTCCATTGTAGTGGCGTACAACAATTACATTGCCATAGCCTCCCATCTGGGTTGCCACTCTCACAACGCCAGGAAAAACGGTATGAACAGGTTCACCCATATATAGACCTATGTCTACTCCACGATGAGGCCTATTCCATCGCCATCCGTAGGGCGACGTACGATAGTTCTTGTTTTTGACTGGAAAACAGAATTCGTTATCATTATTGACCAATCGGATGTGTATCTCGTCGGGGATTGAGTCAAGAGGGAGATACCTTTCCTTAACAGTCCATGGTGAGAAGTGATTTCCATACCATGGCGACCCGCTAATGACCCGTTCGGCATCATAATAGCGAGCCTTGTATTCGGCCATGTCCTTTTGGGCTTTTGTCTGGCGTACGGGTGCTTCTGTAGCTGCTTCTGGCTTTGCCTTTTTCTTCTTTTTCTTAGGAGCCTGGGCGTTGCAGACAAAGACGACAGAAAAACAGATGCAGAGAAGGAGAAACTTTCTCATTGGATGCCTCCTTTCCTCTCTTTTGCTGTAGCAATATGAAGCATCTCACGATATTTGGCAACTGTACGTCGGGCTACGGGATATCCTTTTTCTCTTAATGCAAGGCAGAGTTCTTGGTCGGTAAGAGGGTTCATTCGGTCTTCTTGACGAACCAATTCTTGGAGGGTTTCCTTTATGATATCGGTAGATACAATCTCTCCGTCGGAAGATTGGAATCCATTGGTAAATAGTTCTTTCAAAAGGAAGGTTCCAAAAGGAGTGGCTATATATTTTTTGTTTATGACACGTGATATGGTTGAGATGTCGTAATTGGTAATGGTGGCAATATCCTGTAATTTCATAGGCCGCAGGTCGACAGTAAGTCCGGTAGAGAAATAGCGTCTCTGGTAGTTGATGATGGCTGACATTATTTGTTGAAGTGTGGTCTGTCTCTGGTCGAATAGCTCAATGAAATCCTGTGCGTTCTGTGCTTTTTCCTTGAGGAATTTTAGTGTGGTCTGTTCTTGAGTACTGGTATGCTCTTTCTGTGAGAGCTGCTTCATCATATTGAAATAGTATGTGTTCATACGTGGACGGGGGATATCTCCCTCGTTGAGTTCAAATGTGATGGTCTCACCTTCGTTGTTTGAGATGATGAAATCAGGAATAATGGACTGGCCCTCGTCAATTTCGTTGTTCGATAACGAGGATCCAGGTTTTGGGTTTAGGGCTCTTATCATGGAGGTAATCTCCTTCATCTGTTCGGAAGAGATTCCCATCAGTTTTTCTATCTCATCGTAGTTATGGCGGACGAAGAGTTCAAAATGGTGATTCAATAACTCTATTGCCAGAGTGTATTTGTCTCCCTCTGCTTCGTTCCTCCGTATTTGCAGTATAAGGCATTCCTTCAAGTCGCGTGCTCCTACTCCGGCAGGGTCGAGACTCTGTATGATGTCCAGCACCTTGAGTACTTCGTCAGGGGTTGTTTCAAGATTCTGTTTGAAGGCAAGGTCGTTGGTGATGAGGTTTATGTCCCTACCCAAGTAGCCTGCTTCGTCAAGACTTCCGATAATCTCCTGACCAATAATAATCTCTCTGTCGGAAAGCGGACGCAGCATAAACTGCTCTAAAAGGAAGTCGCTAAAAGAGATTTGTGCTGTTGAAAAGAGGGTATAACCCTTATGGCTTGAATAATTGTCTAAGGTATTCTCATCCTGATATCTGTCAGAGTCTGGTTCGGCTTGGCTTGTTTCCATATCAACGATATTGCTGTTGACGGACTCCTCTTGAGGAGCCTCTTCAAGTAGGGGGTTCTTTTCAATCTCCTCTTTGATGGTCTGGTCAAGCATACTCACCGGAATCTGCAACAGCTTCATCAGTTGTAGCTGTTGAGGTGTAAGCTTCTGGTTAAGCTTCTGGTTGAGTTTCATAGAATCATTTGCCACGCTTTGTTATTCTTTAAGGTGAGAATCGATAATAATGGTTACCGGGCCGTCGTTGACCAATGATACCTGCATGTCTGCTCCAAACTGGCCTGTGGGAACACGATGACCCATTGCAAGACTCACGGCATCAACAAACTGGTTGTATAGAGGAATGGCGATTTCGGGTTTCGAGGCACGAATATAACTAGGTCGGTTGCCCTTTTTGGTAGAGGCCATTAGAGTAAACTGGCTTACGACAAGAATATCTGCTCCCGGAACCCCCGTGATAGGCAGGTTCATTATACCCTGTTCGTCGTCGAAGATTCGAAGACGGGTCAACTTTCCACATAGCCAATCTATGTCCTCTATGCTGTCGTTGTCTTCTATACCCACAAGCACGAGGAGGCCTTGTTTGATTGATCCAACAATAGCTCCTTCAATCTCTATCGACGCAGAACGCACGCGTTGTATGACAAGTCTCATAGCTATTCGATAATTGTTAGTTTGGCAAATTTGAGCAGCAGGTCCTTGCTTCCAACTCCATCAAAGAATACTGTGGCTTTGCGGCTATCGGCTTCCCCGATAATCTGTAACACTTTTCCTTGACCGAACTTAGAATGCAACACTCTCATTCCTACCTGGATAGCATTGATTTCTGCTGGAGAATTAGCAATGGAAGGTCCTCCGGGTCCAAGAAGCTCTTCTTTCTTCTTAAAATTCTTCTTTATTTCTTCTTGCTTCTTTCTGAAATGAGGAGAGGTGCTGGACGTGTGGGAACGGAATGAGGGCTGAGGTATCTGACCTGGTTCGGCAAATGACCTTTGAGACCTGGGCCGCTCGATGAATGCGGGATCAATCTCGTCAACAAAACGTGAAATCTCCTGGCAAGAGGAACTACCATATTGATAGCGCGTTTGAGCATAGGATAGGGTAAGTTCTTTCTCGGCTCGGGTGACTGCTACATAGAACAGGCGCCGTTCCTCTTCGAGGTCGGGACGGCTGCTGATGCTGAGGAAAGATGGGAATATATTTTCCTCCATACCAGCTACAAAAACATAAGGAAATTCCAGTCCCTTAGCCGCATGGATAGTCATAAGTGATACCTTGTTGGGGTCTTCTTTTTCCTTGTCTTCGCTAGTGAGGAGCAAAACCTGTTGCAGGAAGAGGTCGAGGGTCTTGATTTTAGGCTCCTCGCTGGGAGATTCAAAGAGTGAGTCGATGTCAAAACCTTCTTTCCCTACAACTGTATCACCCTCCTGCTCAGGAGTTATCAGGTCTTCTTTCTCGCAGAATTCCTGAATACCATTCAGCAACTCTTCTATATTCTCTATGCGGTTGGCGTTGTCAGGATCTTCGTCTGAGCGGAGATGATTCAGTATGCCTGAACTGGCTAAAATCTTCTTTGAGAGGGTGAATGCGTCTGTAGTATAGACCATAGACGAGAACATCTTGATCTTGGTTAGGAATTCGTCTATGCGTTGTATTATTCCTGAGTTGAGGCCAAGCGAGAAATGTTGCAGATTCTCCATCACGGTACAGATGCTGACGCCGTTATCGTTGGCTGCCAGTCGTATCTTGTCCATGGTATTTGGGCCGATTCCTCGGGCTGGGTAATTGATACATCGTATCATGGCCTCGTCATCATGATTGTTGATAACGAGTCGAAGATAAGATAGCACATCCTTTATTTCCTTTCTTCCATAGAAAGAGATGCCTGCATAGATGCGGTAGGGAATTGACATCTTTCGCAAGGCTTCTTCAAGAGCTCGGCTTTGGATATTAGTTCTGTAGAGAATGGCAAATCCGTTGTAGTCAACATTCTCCGATAGGTGTGTCTGCTGGATAAGGTGGGCTATCTGCGAGCCTTCTTCTCTTTCGTCACCTGCTCTTAGCAGTCGAATGCGGTTGCCTTCTCCATTGTCTGTCCAGATTTCCTTCTTAATCTGCTCGGTATTGTTGGCAATAATGGAGTTGGCTGCTTTTACGATATTCTGGGTGCTACGGTAGTTCTGTTCTAGTTTGAATAGGTTGACATTGGGATAGTCGCGCTTGAAGTTGAGGATATTCTGAATGTTGGCTCCTCGAAAGGCATAGATACTCTGAGCGTCGTCTCCTACAACACAAAGGTTCTGTAGTCTTGCAGATAACTTCTTTACGATGAGATACTGGGCATAGTTGGTGTCCTGATACTCGTCTACGTGTATGTAACGGAATCGGTTCTGATATTTCAACAGTACTTCGGGGAAGTCTCTTAATAATACGTTGGTGTGGAACAGCAGGTCGTCAAAATCCATCGACATGGAGTTCCTCAGTCGGGTGTTATAGGCTGTGTATATCTGGGCTATCAAAGGTTTCTTGGCTGCAATATCCTCTTGCCGGATAGTATTGTTTTGAGCATATTCAACCTCGGAAATCAGATTACTCTTGGCCATCGAGATACGGCTCAGCACATAGCTGGGATTATAGGTCTTGGGGTCAAGATTGAGATTCTTCAGAATCTGTTTGATGGCCGATTTCTGGTCGTCAGTATCCCAAATGGTAAACGACTGGTTGAAACCAATCTTGGTGGCTTCAGCACGAAGAATGCGGGCAAATACAGAGTGGAATGTTCCCATCCAGATGTTGCGAGCATCTGCCCCTACCAACTTTATGATACGTTCCTTCATCTCGGCTGCAGCCTTGTTTGTAAAGGTAAGAGCCAGGATGTTGAAGGGGTCTACACCTTTCTCTATCAGATGGGCGATACGGTAAGTTAGGGTTCGGGTTTTGCCTGAACCGGCTCCTGCTATAATCATTACAGGTCCTTCGGTACAGGCTGCTGCTTCGCGTTGGGCTTCGTTTAGTTGGGATAATATGCTAGACACAGATGTAAGGTAATATGTATTTTGATGTTCAGTTTCTTGTTACAGGGATGTGATGGTTACGCCTCTCAGTTTAGCAATGGCATCGTACACCTGGACGCTTAGGCTTTGGCGTATGAAGAAATCCAGTTCGCAGTCGAGTTCGTATTTGGGATTGCGTGGAGGAATGTCATAATCTTTCAATATCCGCATCACATCATTCATCAGAGGGTATTCAAAATGGAGGTGGTATCCTATGTCGATAGTCTTTTCTACTATAGTTGCATTGTCGAGAGCATCTCGGGCGGCAGTCTTATAGGCATTAATGAGGCCTGAAACGCCCAGTTTGATTCCACCAAAATAGCGTACTACTATCACACAGACATCAGTCAGGTTGGTCGAAAGCAACTGTCCGTGTATAGGCTTCCCGGCTGTTCCTGAAGGTTCGCCGTCATCATTTATGCGAAAAGCATCCTTGTGTGGTCCGAGAATATAGGCGTAACAATGATGGCGGGCATCAAAATACTCTTTCTTGATGCGCTCTAGGTGCTCTTTAACCTCAGTTTCGGTCCTTACGGGATAGGCAAAGGCAAGAAACTTGCTTCCCTTTTCCTTGTAAAGACCCTCGCTGGGCGCCGTTATGGTCAAATAGGTGTCGTCAAACATAGTAGTAGCTCACAGTATTGTCTCCGTAGGTTTCCTTGTGATGGCAGGAGTTCTTGTATTCGGGGGCTTTGATTCCATGCTCCAGATTGACGGGTGCCTCGAGAATGCGTACTTCGTCGTAAAGGCCACTCTCCAGGAATGCATCCAGAACCTTGCGCCCGCCTTCCACTATTACAGATTGAATCTTTTGCTCGTAGAGGACGTTGAGAACCTCGTCTATTGTCTTGCAGTCAAGGAGTAACCAATGCTCTGGAATATCATTCAGTCTATGACTGCGATCAAGAACTACAGGCTGGGGATTGTCGCCTGCCCACAGACGTGCATTCAGCTGAGGATGGTCGTTCTGACAGGTGTTAGACCCGATTAGTATGGCTGCTTCCTCGCTACGCCATCTGTGGCTGAGTTGTTTGAGGAAAGCGTTGGTAATCCAATAAGGACGCGTTTCAGGGTCCATGATACCATCGGCAGACTGGGCCCATTTCAGGATGACATAGGGACGATGTTTCTCCTGGAAGGTAAAGAACCGGCGGTTGAGCCATCGGCCCTCTTCCTCCAGCACGTGGCGCACGACCTCTATGCCTGCCGCCTGCAGAATCTCAAACCCTCGGCCATTTACCTTGGGGTTGGGGTCATCGTTGCAGCATACTACCTTGCCGATCTTATGCTCGACGATGAGAGTCGCACAAGGGGGCGTAAGCCCGAAATGGCTGCAAGGTTCCAGGTTGCAGTAGAGTGTGCTCCCCTCCAGTTTCTCGGGGTATTTGCAGTTGAGTATGGCGTTGCGCTCGGCATGGTATTGGCCAAGCATCTGATGATAGCCTTCAGAGATGACCTCGCCATCCTTCACGATGACGCATCCCACCATAGGGTTAGGCCGGGTGCGGCCTAACCCGTGGGAAGCGAGTTCAAGACAACGTCGTATATATTGTTCGTCCGTCATTGGATAATTGAACCGGAGAGTGAGATTAGAATTCAGCGTTCTTGGGAGTACGGGGGAAGGGGATGACGTCGCGGATGTTCTGCATACCGGTTACGAAGAGGAGCAGACGTTCAAAACCTAAGCCAAAACCGGCATGGGGGCAGGTTCCGAAGCGGCGGGTGTCGAGATACCATCCGTAGTCCTTCTCCTCAAGACCCAGCTCGTTCATGCGGTTGGTAAGCTTCTCGTAGCTCTCCTCGCGGACAGAACCGCCGATGATTTCGCCAATCTGGGGGAAGAGTACGTCGGTACCCTGAACAGTCTTGCCGTCCTCGTTCTGCTTCATGTAGAAAGCCTTGATTTCCTTAGGATAGTCAATCATGATGACGGGTTTCTTGAAATGCTGTTCAACCAGGTAGCGCTCATGCTCGCTGGCAAGGTCTGCGCCCCAGAATACGGGGAACTCGAACTTGTGGCCATTCTTAACAGCTTCTTCCAGAATGCGTACACCCTCGGTATAGGGCAGACGTACAAAGTCGGTATTGATGACTCCCTGGAGACGTTCGATAAGGCTGTTGTCGATCATCTTGTTGAGGAACTGGAGGTCGTCCATGCAGTTGTCAAGAGCCCATTTTACGCAGAATTTGATGAATTCTTCCTCCAGGGCGGTAAGGTCGTCGATGTCGTAGAAAGCCATCTCGGGTTCTACCATCCAGAATTCGGCAAGGTGGCGGGGAGTGTTGCTGTTTTCGGCACGGAAGGTGGGGCCAAAGGTGTAGATGGCACCCAGGGCGGTAGCGGCAAGTTCTCCCTCAAGCTGTCCGGATACGGTCAGGTTGGAGGGTTTGCCGAAGAAGTCTTGGTCGTAGTCGATGCTGCCGTCTTCTTTCTTGGGCAGGTTGTTGAGGTCGAGAGTGGTCACCTGGAACATTTCGCCGGCTCCTTCGCAGTCGCTGGCGGTAATGAGAGGAGCATTGAAATAGAAAAATCCCTTGTTGTGGAAGAAGGTGTGGATGGCAAAGGCCATATTGTGGCGGATGCGGTTTACGGCACCAAAGGTGTTGGTACGCATACGCAGATGGGCGATGTCGCGCAGGAACTCCATGCTGTGGCCCTTCTTCTGGAGAGGATAGCTGTCGGGGTCTGCCTCGCCATAGAGGACGATGTCGCTGGCCTGAACCTCTACGCTCTGTCCGGCGCCCATGGATTTTACCAGCTTGCCGTCAACAGAGAGGCATGCGCCGGTAGTGATGCGTTTGAGCAGATCCTCGTCGAAGTTGGCGAGGTCTACTACAACCTGTATGTTGTTGATGGTCGATCCGTCGTTGAGGGCGATAAAGGCTACGTTCTTGTTGCCACGCTTGGTACGTACCCAGCCTTTAACGTTGACGGTGGTGTCGATAAGTACTTCCGATTCACTCTTAAAGAGTTCTACGATAGGTGTTCTTTTGGTCATTGTATATTGAGATTTTTTTTGTTTCGTTTCGGTTTTTGATTATTTCTCGTTCTTCAGGTAGAAGTCGGAGGCGAATTTGGCAATCATCTGTTCCTGATTGCGGGGGCAGATGAGTACCTTCTTTTCGGTAACGTTGACAATATAGTCATCCAGGTCTTTTACAATAAGGGTGCGTCCGTCAGCAACATGAATCATGCAGTCGTTGCAGTCGTACAGCATCACTTCGCCGGCTGCTATTGCGTTGCCGTAGTCGTCCTTGTTGCAGGTCTGATAGAGCGAATCCCACGTCTCTACGTCGCTCCATCCGAAGGTCGACTTCATTACGTGAACATTCTCGGCTTTCTCGATAATGCCGAAGTCTACCGATATCTTCTCTACAGCCGTGTAGGCACGCTCTATGTCTTCCTTGGGTGAAGCAATTCCCAGGGAGAAGAAATTGTCGGCCACGTTGGGCAGGAACTTGCGGTAGGCTTCCATCAGAACGGGAAGTCGCCACACAAAGATACCCGCATTCCAGAGAAATTCTCCCGACTGGATAAACTGCATGGCCATCTCGAGAGGAGGCTTCTCAGTAAAGGTTACCACCTTGTGCAGATTGCAGTCTTCGCTCAGCGACGGGTCTTCGGCAAACTGGATGTATCCGTATTTGGTATTGGGATTGCTGGGAGTGGCTCCGAGGGTAACAATCCAGTCGTGCTTGTCGGTAACGGAGATGGCCTCCCCGAGGTCGTGCTCGAACTGGCTGTCGCCGAAGATAGCGTGGTCGGAAGGACTGACTATTATGTTGGCATTGGGGTTGATCTCGTTGATAATTGCTGCAGCATAAGCCACGCAGGGAGCCGTATTGCGTCGTGTAGGCTCGCAGAGCACCTGGTGGTCGAGCAGAGAGGGAATCTGCATGCGGACCTTGTCTTCGAATGCTTCGGAGGTTACGATGATGATGTTCTCTCGCGGGCAGAGCTTCGAATAGCGTTCGAAGGTGCTTTGCAACATCGTCTTCCCTTGACCGAAGATATCGATAAACTGCTTGGGATGGTTGGGACGGCTCATGGGCCAGAACCGGCTTCCTGTGCCACCTGCCATTATGATGCAGAAATTATTAGGGTTCATAGTCTGGAGGATTAAGGGATAAGTGACAAATTATTACTATCGTTTAATCTTTCTCTGGTAATCGTTCTCTTGGTCTTTGTTAAACAGATACCTCTCCTTTGATGTGAGGATGGGGGTCGTAGCCCTCGAGCTCAAAGTCCTCGAAATCGAAGTCAAAGATGTTCTTCTTCTCGGGGTTAATCTTCATGACGGGCAACTGGCGCGGTTCGCGTGTCAGCTGCAGCTTACATTGCTCAATGTGGTTGTTGTAGATGTGGGCGTCGCCGAAGGTGTGGATGAATTCGCCGGCCTCCAGTCCGCAGGCTTGAGCAATCATCATGGTGAAGAGAGCGTAGCTGGCAATGTTGAATGGTACGCCGAGGAAGATGTCGGCCGAACGCTGGTAGAGCTGGCAGGAAAGTTTCCCGTTGGCTACATAGAACTGGAACAGGATGTGGCAGGGAGGAAGAGCCATCTTGTCGACCTCTCCCACATTCCATGCCGAAACCAGCAGGCGGCGGCTGTCGGGGTTGGTCTTTATCTGCTCTATCAGCTGGCTTATCTGGTCTATGCTGCGTCCGTCGCCACAGCCCCACGAGCGCCATTGCTTTCCGTATATGGGGCCTAAGTCGCCATTCTCGTCGGCCCATTCGTCCCAGATGGTCACCTTGTGGTCGTGGAGGTACTGCACGTTGGTCTCGCCACGCAGAAACCACAGCAACTCGTAGATGATGGAGCGCAGGTGGAGTTTCTTGGTGGTGAGAAGGGGAAATCCTTTCTGGAGGTCGAAGCGCATCTGATATCCGAACATGCTTCGGGTTCCGGTTCCGGTACGGTCCTCTTTCTGAGTGCCGTTGGTGAGCACATGGTTGAGAAGGTCGAGATATTGTTGCATAAAAATGGAGTCTTAGATAATTTATTAATAACGTACACAACTTATAAAAATTGCGCGCCCATGAAAATATTTTTGCAGAATAAGAGCATCCGCCTGATTGATAGGCGGATGCAGAGGGGTTGAAATCAAGAGGGATTTCTTATTTTTCGGAGGGCTCAAAAACCGATGCTATTCTGCGGAGTGCCTCTTCGAGTGTCTGTCTGGGGCATCCGATATTGAGTCGGAATCTGCATTCGGTAAGAGGGTCGTAGGGGTTGGGTGAGAAGGTCCGTCCGTCGTTGAGGGCCACTTTTGCCTGTTTTATCAGAGTCTGTTTCACTTCATCGTGTCCCATGTTGTAATTGCTGAAGTCGAGCCATGCAAGATAGGATGCCTCGGGAGCCATCACTCTCAGTCTAGGCAAGTATTCCTTGCAATAGGAGAGGAGGAAATCAACGTTGCCCTGAAGGTACTCTTTCATCTGATTCAGCCATTCTTCGCCCTCCTTGAAGGCGGCTTCGGCTCCCACATAGGCAAAGATGTTTCCCAAGGCCACTTCGTAGGTTTCGAGATATGCAAAATAGCGTTTTCTCAATTCCTCGTTAGGGATGTAGCATACGGAGGATCCGAGGCCTGCAATATTGAAGGTTTTGCTTGGGGCAATAAAGGTAATGGAGCAGGCTTTGGCGGCCTCGCCTATGGTACTGAAGGAGGTATGAGGCAGGGGACTGTTGCCGAGCGTGAGGTCGGCATGGATTTCGTCGGAGATGAGTATCATTCCGTTGCGTTGGCAGATGTCGGCTATCATCTGCAATTCTCCTTTGCTCCAGACTGTTCCGATGGGATTGTGAGGATTGGAGAGTATCATTATCTTGCATCTCTGGGCCTTTTTCTCGAGGTCGGCGAAGTCGATACAGAAATGGTCGTCTTTCTCCTTCAGGGGCGAACATACAAGCCTGCGGCCGCTGTTCTGAGGAAGGTTGACAAACGGAGGGTAGACAGGGGTGAGGATAAGGATGGAGTCGCCGGGCTGGGTGAGGGCCTGGATGGCGAACGAGATGCCTGCTACGATACCTGGAATAAAGTGCAATTCTTCGCGTGAAGCATTAATCTTATAGTGGCGTTGCATCCAGTCGCAGATAGTCTCCCAATAGCTCTTGCCGGGTACGGCATAGCCCAACACCTCGTGCTCGCAACGTTCTCTAATAGCCTTCATTACGAAGTCGGGCGAACGGAAGTCCATGTCGGCAACCCACATCGGGAGAATGTCGTCGGCCCCGAAGTTGGCTTTAAGCCCGTCGTGTTTCACACAATTGGTTCCCTTGCGGGGTATGATTTCGTCAAAGTCGTATTTCATAGTGTCGGATTTTTTCTCTAACATAAACGTCTGTTATGCTCAAATTATTGCCTTGTCGGGCGATTGTTTTGTAGATGCAAGAGATACAGATGTTTATAAAGCCTGCTCTCGAATCTGGCTGTTTCAGACCGGACGGGCATGTAGAAAGCATCTAGCCTTCATATAACGTCCACCTAGCGTCCACTTAGCGTCCACCTAGCGTCCATATAGCGTCCACTTAGCGTCCACCAGAAGGGCAAAAAGTGCTGCGAATGTGGAGAGAATGTGGACGCTAGGTGGAGAGAATATGCTTTGAATATGGATTCTATACTAATGTAAAGGGGAAAAAGACCGATTCCTGTTCCGTCAGGCTGGTCGCCTAAAGCATTCGGCTTGCCTGACTGATGTTTCTCGCCACGCTTTTTTTTGAAGAATATTTTTGAGCTGATTATCTTGCTGAGGAACAGGTGTCTGTGAAAATCTTGACAAGGATGGTCGTTTTATTTTTTTTATATGAAAAAAAAGATGTATCTTTGCAATGTCATAGGTCGGCGAGGGCGACCACTTTGTCAGCACCTAACAGCCACATCTATGCATTAATATAAAGAAACTTTTATATAACACATAATAAGTCAAAAACAAAAATATCATGGAATTAAAAACTGCCCAAGCTGGCACTTTGGAATCGGGCGATATCGTTATCGAGCTCGCACCTGCCACCGGAGCCGGCATTGAAATCGAACTGAACAGCACCGTTGCTTATCAGTTTGGCGAACAAATCAAGAAGGTGATTACTGAGACCCTCCAAGGCCTTGATATCACAGCCGCACACGTTACGGCAACCGACAAAGGCGCCCTCGATTGCACCATCAAGGCTCGTACCACCGCAGCCGCTGTTCGTGCTACCGGAAAAGACGTTTGGATGTAGAATTTAAACATGAAAAAAGCAATGAAAGACAGACTGAGAAGAACTATGATGTTCGTGCCGGGCAACAACCCCAGCATGATGGCTGACGCTTATCTCTATGGTCCCGACTCGATTATGCTCGACCTCGAGGACTCTGTTACCATGGCCGAAAAAGACGCTGCCCGCCTTCTGGTGCACAACGCTCTTAAGACTATCGACTACGGCAACACCGAAATGGTAGTACGTATCAACCCCCTCAACACTCCTTACGGCAAGAAGGACGTAGAGGCTGTTGTTTCCGCCGGCGTTAATGTAATCCGTATGCCCAAGACCGAGACCGCTGAAGAGGTTAAGGAACTCGAGGCTGAAATTATCAAGGTTGAAGAGCGTCTGGGTTGTGTAGGCCGCACCCAGATTATGGCTGCTATCGAGAGCGCCCTCGGCGTAATCAATGCTTATGCCATCGCTACCGCCTCCAAGCGTATGATGGGTATCGCCCTCGGCGCTGAGGACTACACCGCATCTCTTAAGACTCCCCGTACCAACGAGGGTACCGAGCTCCTCATGGCTCGCCAGACCATCGTTGTTGCCAGCCGCGCAGCTGGTATCAACTGCTTCGATACCGTTTACTCCAACCTCAACGACATGGATGCATTCCGCCGCGAGGTAGAGGCTATCAAGGCTCTCGGTTTCGATGGTAAGTCTATTATCAACCCCCGTCAGATCGAAGTTGTCAACGAGGTATTCGCTCCTAAGCAGAAAGATATCGACAAGGCTCTGGCTGTTGTTGCTGCCATCAAAGAGGCTCAGGCCAAAGGTAGCGGCGTAATCAGCCTCAACGGCAAGATGGTCGACAAGCCCGTTGTAATCCGCGCAGAACACACCATCGAACTCGCAATCGCATCTGGTATTTTAAGAGAGGAGGACTTGTAAAATGAACGCAATAAAAGATAGAGAAAACATGATCTTGGCTGAGGCTAAGAAGATGAATAAAGAGGTTTTCAACGAGAAGAACCTCGTAAAGGACGGTACCCAGAAGATGGATGCTCTCAAGAAGAGCCCCAAACTCGCTACCCTCGAAGAGGCTATCAAGAAATCTGGCCTTAAGGACGGTATGACCATCTCCTTCCACCACCATTTCCGCGGTGGCGACAAGGTTGTGAATATGGTCGTTGACAAGCTGGCTGAAATGGGTTTCAAGAACCTCAGCCTTGCTGCTTCCTCACTCCAGGATGTTCACGCTCCCCTTATCGAGCACATCAAGAACGGCGTTATTACCAGCATCTCCACCTCTGGTCTCCGCGGCAAACTGGCCGACGAAATCAGCCGTGGTCTCATGGACACCCCTGTAGTATTCCGCAGCCACGGTGGACGTGGTAGCGCTATCGCTACCGGCGAACTCCACATCGATGTTGCCTTCATTGGCGCATCTTCCTGCGACCCCATGGGTAATGCCTGCGGTTTCAGCCGTAGCGAGAACGCCAAGAGCATCTGCGGTTCTCTCGGCTATGCTCTCCCCGACGCACAGTATGCTGACAAGGTTGTCATCCTTACCGACGACCTCGTTGCTTATCCCAATACCCCCAACTCAATCAGCGAGCGCAACGTAGACTTCGTAGTAGAGGTTGAGAGCGTTGGTGACTCCTCCAAGATTGCCAGCGGCGCTATCCGCGACACCAAGAACCCCCGCGATATCCTCCTCGCTCAGACTGCAGCCAAGGTTATCGTTAACAGCGGTTACTTCAAAGAGGGCTTCTCCATCCAGACCGGTTCCGGCGGCGCTTCTCTTGCTGCTGTCAAGTATATCCGTCAGAGCATGATCGACCAGAACATCCATGCTTCCTTCGCATTGGGTGGCATTACCGCTCACATGGTAAAACTTCACGAAGAAGGTCTCATCGACCGTCTTATCGACGTTCAGTCCTTCGACCGCGTTGCTGCTGAGAGCATTATGAACGATCCCAAGCATAAAGAGGCTTCTGCCAACGAATATGCTTCTGCCGACGAGCCCGGTAGCGCTACCCACGCTCTCGACATCGTTATCCTCTCCGCTCTCGAGGTTGATACCGAGTTCAACGTAAACGTTCTCGTAGGTTCCGACGGTATCATCCGTGGCGCTATCGGCGGTCACCAGGATACCGCTGCCGACTCCGCTCTCTCCATCATCGTCTGCCCCTTGCTCCGTGGTCGCATCCCCTGCGTTGTTGATAAGGTTACTACCCTCATCACTCCCGGCAAGAGCGTTGACGTTGTTGTTACTGAGTACGGTATCGCAGTTAACCCCAACCGTCCCGAAATTGCTGAGCGTCTCAAGGCTGCTGGTCTCAACATCGTTGACATCAACTGGCTCAAGGATCGCGCTCTCAAGACCATCGGCGAACCCGCAGCTCTTCCCTTCGGCGACAAGGTTGTCGGCGTAGTTATGAACCGCGACGGTAGCGTTCTCGATGTTATCAAGAATATTGCCGAATAATATATAATGTATTAATATAATAAGCATGTGGGGCCAGAGGGCTCCGGCTGAAGGTCCCACAGCTTTATTATCTTTTCTGGACTTAAACCGATGAACATCACATTAGAACAGGTATTGGAATCGCGCGACAAGCGTGCTGCCTTACAGAAACAGATGCTGGCTCAATATGGGCTGCCTCTGGTGAGCCTGACTGTTGTAATGCCGGGTTCGGAAAAGAGAAATGCAACCTCTCTGTATATTGCCAGCGAAGCTGTCAAGGTGATAGAACGTCAGTTTACTGTCCTTACATCCGAAAAACGCGACCTCGAGACCGGCTATGAGGCCATCTTCGTGGTATCGCGCGACGCCTTACAGCTGAAACATATTACAGTTGATATTGAAGATACCCATCCTCTGGGACGCCTTTTCGATATTGACGTGATAGACAGAGATGGGACTCCCATCAGTCGCGAGCAGATAGGCCAGCAGCCCCGCAGATGCCTTGTCTGCGGAGATGTGAGTGCCGCCTGCGTGCGCAGCCGCAAACATAGTGTTGAGGATGTGCTGCAGGTAATAAAGAAAATGGTTGTAAACTATAAGAACAATTATATTTGATAATTGGTCGGATTGTCTGTAATAAGCGGACAATTCTAAATAACTAAGAAACAATGGAGTTTGCTAATGTTGAGATAAGAGAGCTGCCGCTCGTGCTGAAGTCTGTCCGCCGTCAGGTGGAGACTTTTCTAGTATCTAACGGCCTCCTTCTCGACGAAGGTCTGGACTATTATGCAGGAGTATTTCCCGTTGAGGGCGATACTCTTCTTGGTGGAGCCGGCTTACAAGGCAATGTCATCAAGGATATTGCCGTCGCTCCTGAAGCCCGCGACCTTAGCCTCTCCAACAAACTGGTTTCGCATCTGCGTTCGGTCTGTTTCGAACGCGGATACAGCAACATCTTCGCTTTCACCAAGCCGGAGAATGAGAAGATGTTTGAAAGTCTTGCATTTCATATTATAGGCCATGCTCCTAAGGCCATCTTCTGCGAAAGTTCTTCGACGGGCATCAGCTCCTATTGCAAGCAGTTGGAACAGCATCGTGGCAATGGTACCAATGGCGTGATAGTGATGAATTGCAACCCTATCACCCTCGGCCACCGTTATCTGATAGAGACGGCGTCAAAGCAGGTAGATACTCTTCATGTTATCCTTGTCAAGGAAGACAAGAGTGTGTTCCCCTTTGATGTCCGCTACCAGTTGGTAAAAGAGACAGTAAAGGATTTTGAGAATGTTGTGGTTCACGAAGGAAGCGCCTACGTGTTGAGTGCGGCAACCTTCCCCAGCTATTTCATCAAGGAACCCTCTGAGGTAGCCCTCACCCAAATACAACTCGACCTGGATATCTTCTCCCAACACATCGCCCCTTCTCTCGGCGCAACTGTACGTTTTGTGGGTGGCGAACCTTTCGACGCTCTCACATCCGACTACAACCGCCTGATGAAGGAAGTGTTGCCTACAAAGGGCATTCGTCTGGTGGAAATAGAACGCAAGTCTATTGAGGAGATGCCCATTAGTGCAAGTTTTGTCCGCGACCTTATTGCTGAAGACAGAATGAATGAGGCGCTCGAACTATTGCCCCAAGCTACAAGGGAATATCTTCAGAGTGAAAATGCAAAACCTGTAATTGAGAAACTCCAGACGCAATATTCCCCTTCAGACCTGCCAGGTTCAATCCGAAGAATCATTGTCCACCAGATGGTATGGGCTATGCAGCAGGAATTGGTAACGGAGCAGAAACCTGGTCTGGTGTGTCCCGATAGTCAGGGATCCCACAAGGATATAGATTTCGCGACCATGATGCGTTGCATCAACCTGATGGGACAACATGTGAAGGAATTGTTCTCCTCTGTTAAAGAGGGTAAATTACCTCTCCAGGTGATAGAAGAAGCGCAGGTTAAAGCCATGCAGATTATTCATCTGATGGAGCAGGAGGCCAATGGGGCCAATACCTATCGGGGTGCTGTCTTTTCTTTAGGCCTTACAGCTCTGGCTTATGCCTATTGTCGCAAGAAGAGCGATAAGGTGTCCGTCGACGAATGGATGTCTGTTATCCGTGAGATGGCAGCATTCTTCCAGCCTACAGACTCAACCAAGGGAGGCAAGGCTGTGAAGGAATATCATATCAAAGGAGCCATAGAGATGGCTCGTGAGGGATACGAGTTCGTATTCCGCCATGCTGTGCCTTTCTACCAGGCACAATCTGAACTTGACAACAACAGTCGCAAACTCCGTACATTATTATATATCATGTCGGAGATTGACGATTCTAACATATACCATCGCGCAGGCGTAGATGTGGCTCAGGAGGTTAAGCGTCTTGCCCAGAAGGCAAAGGATGATTTCTCCCCTGCCAATATTGATGTGCTCTGCCAGTATTGTCACAAACAATGGGTAAGCCCAGGCGGAAGTGCCGATATGCTTATCCTCACGCTATTTATCGATAGAATACTTAGACAAAAATAATTATAAACAATAACTAAACTAAAACACAACAAGATGATTGAACTTATCAAAGACGGTGTCTACCTCGTAGACGGTCAGATGGTAAAGGGTGGTGACAACCTTCCTACCCCCGATGCAGCTCGTGAAGAGACTATCGCTTATCAGATTATGCGTAAGCACAATGTTTCTGACGATGCTAAGAAGATGCGTATCAAATTCGACGCTATGATGTCTCACGATATTACCTACGTAGGTATTATCCAGACTGCACGCGCTTCCGGTCTTGAGGAGTTCCCCCTTCCTTACGCTATGACCAACTGCCACAATAGCCTCTGCGCCGTTGGTGGTACTATCAATGAAGACGACCATGTTTTCGGTCTCTCCGCAGCTAAGAAATATGGTGGTATCTACGTTCCCGTAAACCAGGCTGTTATTCACCAGTATGCTCGCGAAGCAATGGTACGTTGCGGTGGTATGATCCTCGGTTCTGACTCCCACACCCGTTACGGTTCACTCGGTACCATGGGCGTTGGTGAAGGTGGTGGTGAGCTCGTAAAACAGCTCCTCAACAACACCTGGGACGTTGCTGCTCCTGAGGTAGTTCTCGTATGGCTCGAAGGCGCACCTAAGAAGGGTGTCGGTCCTCACGATATCGCTATCAGTCTTGTAAAGGCTGTTTTCGACAATGGTTTTGTAAAGAACAAGGTTCTCGAGTTTGCAGGTCCTGGCGTTAAGAACCTCCCCATCGACTATCGTAATGGTATCGAGGTTATGACCACTGAGACCACCTGTCTCTCCTCTATCTGGGTTACCGACGACACCGTTAAGCAGCACTATGTTGCTCATGGTATGGCTGACCGTTATCAGGAACTCAAGCCCGGTAAGGTTGCTTACTATGACAGCGTAATCAAGATTGACCTCTCTACTGAGGAGGCTATGATTGCTCTTCCTTTCCACCCCAGCTGCGCTTACACCATCAACGAGCTTAACGCTAATGCAATGGCTATTATGAGCGAAATCGAGGAGAAGGGTCGCAAACAGTTCCCCAATGTAGATTTCAAACTTACCGACAAAGTTGTTAACGGTAAGGTACAATGCGACCAGGGTATCATCGCTGGCTGCGCCGGTGGTACTTTCGACAACCTCTGCGAGGCTGCTGCTATCCTCCGTGGCAAGAGCACCGGTAACGGTTACTTCGCTCTCAGCGTATATCCCCAGTCTACTCCCGTATTCTCCGCTATCCTCCGCAATGGCGTTGGTCAGGAGTTCCTCGAGTGTGGTGCTATCCTCAAGCCCGCTTTCTGTGGTCCTTGCTTTGGTGCTGGCGACGTTCCCTCCAACAATGGTTTCTCTATCCGTCACACTACCCGCAACTTCCCCAACCGCGAAGGTTCCAAGCCCGGTCAGGGTCAGATCAGCAGCGTAGCTCTTATGGATGCTCGTTCCATCGCAGCTACCGCAGCAAATGGTGGCGTTCTTACCGCTGCTACCGATGTAGACTACACCGTTAAGCAGGAAGAATACGTATTCGACGCTTCTATCTACGAGAAGAGAGTTTACCAGGGCTTCGGTAAGGCTGACAAGGGTGCTGAGCTTAAGTATGGTCCTAACATCAAGGACTGGCCCAAGGTTTACGAAATGGCTGACAACATGCTCGTTGAGCTCACCGCTGTTATCCACGACCCCGTAACCACTACCGACGAACTTATCCCCTCTGGCGAAACCTCCAGCTACCGTTCTAACCCCCTCAAGCTCTCCGAGTTCGCACTCAGCCGTCGTTGCCCCGAGTACGTAGCTAAGAGCAAGGCTGTTAAGGCTGAAGATGCTGCTCGTCGCGAAGGTAAGGCTTCTGACAAGATTATGAACGCTCTCGCTAAGGTTGGCGATGCTGCTCAGCTCGTTAAGACCACCAGCTTCGGTTCTTGCGTATTCGCTAACAAGCCTGGTGACGGTTCTGCTCGCGAGCAGGCTGCTTCCTGCCAGAAGGTTCTTGGCGGCGACGCTAACATTTGCTACGAATATGCTACCAAGCGTTATCGTTCCAACTGTATCAACTGGGGTATTGTTCCCTTCACCATCGATGCTGAAACCAAGTTCGACTACAACGAGGGCGACTTCGTATATGTTGAAGGTCTCCGCAAGGCTATCGAAGGTGGCGTAGAGGATATCAAGGGTAAGGTAATTACCGCTAATGGTGTTCAGGATATCCTCCTCCACGTTAAGGGTCTCACCGACAACGAGAAGACTATCCTCGCTGAAGGTTGCCTCATGAACTTCTACGCTGCTCAGAATCGCAAATAATCTTTTTGCAAACTGACAAAATAGTAAAGGGTGACATCCGTCAAGGGTGTTACCCTTTCTTTATTCGTTTTATTATCTATGCTCAAGGAAACAAGAGAATGGTAAGAGAGAGTCATATTTATTAACCATAGCCTGTCTATAACTAATTAAGTGGTGGGGTTATTATGCTGAAAAAAAAGTGTAATTTTGCATTTTATTATACATATTGAATATGAAGCTCAAATTGTTAATACTGACATTCTTGTGCTGTTTTATCGGCTTTGCGTCTATGGCACAGAAGAATGCAATCAAGCAGTTCGAAAGCCAAAATCTGCCCATGCAGATGCTCCAGTATCTGAATCAGGCTACCAGCGAGAAAGAAAAACAGAAGGCTAACGAACAACTCATCAACGCCTTCGGTAATATCTACAAGACGATGGACCAAGAGCAACGTGACCGTATCACAGACATAAGCAATGTGGTACTCAAGCTCAAAGTGCGTCAGTTGCCCGATGTCTATAACTACATCAGTACCCTTACAGCGTTTTATAATATCAACGCCCGTGACAACAACTTCAACGAATGGCTGTCGTGTATTGAATTTATTCAGAAACGAAACAAGAAGATAAAGGATTTTACCGACTTTATAGAGTGGACGGGCGAATTCCTGACCAATAGAACCCTCTGCAAGACACGAGCTTCTCTATGGCAGACCCAAGCCAATCTGGCATTCCGTCTGCAGATGAAGGGTAATGAAATTGTGGTTACTTTCGACAAGCCCTTCGAGTTGTATTATAGTTCAGACAAAGATAACGGAACAATATATGGTACCACCGGAAGTTATTACTATTTCGATAGTCGCTGGGTAGGAAAAGGAGGTCGTCTCAACTGGGATCGTACCGGTCTTCCTACACAACAATGCTGGGCTGTTCTCAATAAGTATGAGGCCATTGCCAAGTTCCCCAAATTCAATGCAGACTCGGTAATGTTTACCAATACCAAGTATTTTGAAAAACCCATCATGGGACGTATCGAGGAACAGCTCTCAGCCCAGATGGAGCCTGAGAAATACTCCTTCCCCAAGTTCCGCTCCTATCAGAAGGACTTCCAGATGAAAGACATTCTTCCTGGCGTAGATTATAGTGGAAGTTTCATGATGAATGGAAGCAAGTTTATTACTTCTGACCCTAAGAATCCTGCCAATCTTATCTTCTACCGCGATGGCAAGCGTTTCATTAATGTCCAAAGCGTCAAGTTTACCATTACATCCAACCGTGTTGTTTCGGAGAATGCTGCCGTAAAGATATTTCTGGGACAAGACTCCATTTGGAATAACGGTATTACCGTTCGCTATATAGCTGCCGACAAGCAGGTAGTATTGATTAACGACTCCAAGCGTAACTACTATAGCCCCTACAATAACTCCTACCACAACCTCGATATGTATTGCGAGAATATGGTATGGAAAATGGATGAAGATATACTTGATATGAGTATGATCAACGCCAATGGTTCGCAGACTTTCAGCACATTTGAGTCCAATAGCTACTATTCGGCAGCAAAATACCAGCAGATTCAAGGCATAGACGAAGTAAGTCCCGTGGTACGTATGTATCGCTATATGCAGAGTAGGGGGATGATGTATGAATTCTTTGTCGACGAATATGCTCAGGCTATCCATATGGACATCATGCAGGCCAAACTGATGGTCCACAACCTGGCCCATCATGGACTTGTTTCCTTTAATGAGAGTACAGGCAAAATCTATGTCAAGGATAAACTCTGCGACTATGTGCGAGCCTATTCCAAGAGCAAGAACTCCCTTTTCGATTATGATGCAATCGTGCTCGAGTCACAGGCTAAAGGAACAAATGCCTTGCTTGATCTGTCAACCAACGATATCAAGATGCGAGGCGTTGAGAAATTTGTGCTAAGCGATAGCCAGCAGGTTGTCATCTTCCCCAGAGAGGGCGACCTTGTGGTTCATAAGAATCGCGATATAGAGTTCTCTGGCCGCATTAATGCCGGTCGTTTTATCGCCCATGTAACTAATGCTACCTTCCGTTATGACGATTTCCGTCTCGATCTTCCCCAGGTGGATTCCATGTTCTTCTATGTGACCATGTTCAATGATCCCGAGAAAGAACATATCGTCTATACACCTCTCTATAACCTGGTAGGAAATATCCAGATTGACGAACCCGGTAACCATTGTGGCCTCAAGGATACAAAAGATTATCCCATCTTTACCTCTACCCAGAATTGTTTCGTATATTACGACCGCAAGGATATCTATAACGGAACCTATGTCCGCGACCGCTTCTTCTATACCATTACTCCCTTTGTTGTGAAAGATATGGTTGACTTCAAGACCGACAACCTTGAGTTCAACGGATATCTCACATCTGCAGGCATTTTCCCCGTTATCAAGGAGCCTCTCAAAGTTCAGCGTGACTACTCGCTCGGCTTTGAAATCGAAACTCCCCGAAGCGGTTATCCTGCCTATGGCGGAAAAGGCCAGTATAAAGAGAAGATTGACCTCAGCAATCGCGGTCTGCGAGGCGAGGGTACCCTCAACTATCTCTCAGCTACCATTCAGAGTAAGGAGATGGTCTTCATGCCCGACAGCATGATGTCTACCTCCGACACATTCTTCGTAAAAGAGGATGCAACCTTCCCCCAGATCTGCAACAGCCGATGCAAGCAGCATTGGTTCCCCTACGAAGACAGCATGCGTGTCGTTCAGCTGGCCAATGGTCCTCAGTTCAAGATGTTCCGCAATCAGGCTTTGCTTACCGGTTATGTTACCCTACGCCCGGCAGGAGCTAATGCCCGTGGTGCTGTAACCATCGACGAAGGAACCATCGAGTCCCGCCATTTCGCACTCTCTCCCCGTCTGATGGATGCTCAGGTCAGTACTTTTACCTTGCGTAGCGAAATCTACCACAATATTGCCTTTACAGCTCAGAACATGAAGTCGCATACCGACTACGACAAGCGTTTTGCCGAGTTTACGTCCAATGCGCCTATCGAGCGGACCAACCTGCCTCTGCTCCAATATGCGGCTTATGTAGACAAGTTTACATGGCAGATAGACAAGAAGGAACTCGACCTCCTCAACAGCAAGAGCGAAGATACAGGTGGCCTCGAGGGACTCTCTTTGCGAGAGCGTTTCAACCACAAGGTTCAGCCTGGAGCACGTTTCGTATCAACAGATCCCAAGCGAGACAGCCTCGATTTCCATAGTGTACGTGCATCTTATCTGTACAATCTGGGCCAACTCTCCTGTAAGGGCGTATTCACCCTCCAGACAGGTGATGCCGTCATAGCTCCTGCTGCCGATACTCTCCATATCCGTCAGGGAGGTAGTATGGATCTCCTCAAGAATGCTCAGCTTCTTGCCAACCGCGACAGCCGTTATCATCTCTTCTACAATGCAGACCTCCTTGTCGAAGGTGCCAAGAAGTATAGTGGCAAGGGTTATATAGACTATGTAGACGAAGAGGAGAAGAAACATAAGATATTCTGCGACCAGATAGCCCTCAATAATCATGGAATGACAGTAGCTAACGGCTTTATTACCGATAGCGCCAACTTTACTCTCAACGAAGCCTTCGGCTTTGCCGGTAAGGTACGTGTAGATGCCGATAGCGCCTTCTTCCATTTCGATGGCGGCGTTCGTCTGCTCCACAAGTGTTACCCTGCCGATCAGCTCGGTCTCCTTGCTTATTCAGCCTACACCGATCCTAAGATGATACTTGTTCAGGTACCCGAACTTCCCACCGACTGGAAGGGTAACCGTATCACGGCCAGCATCCTCTTTGACAAGTCTACCTTCCAACCCCGTAGCGCATTCCTTACCAACGAACGTGCTGCCGACAACGAGCTCATGACAGCTTCCGGATTCCTCCACTATGACAACGCTGACAATACCTATACCATCTCGACACCCGAGAAGATTGATGATCCCGAGAATGTAGTAGCACGCTACCTCTCGCTCGATACAAAGAGCTGTACAGTCACGGGTGAAGGTCCCATCAACTTCAGCCAGCGTCAGAACTTTGTCAAACTCTTCTGCTATGGTTTGGGTAGTGTAGGCAAACGCGACGACGATACCGAGTTCCAGTCTGTATTCGGATTTACCTTCCCCATCGACGATAAGGTGATCAATACAATGCAGCAGCTTATCTCCGAGGACCTCCGTCTCTCACCCTCCAACCCCGACAACGATGTAGTCCGTCGAGCTATGATGTACTATCAGGGAGCTGAGAAGGGTGCCGAGAACTACTCTACCTATGTTTCCTCGGGCTATTATGACAAGATGCCTTCCGAGTTCGAGAGCACACTCCTCTTTGAAGGAATCAACTGGCAGTATTCTCCAGCCCTCGGACTCTACTACAATGGCGTAGCAGGTCTCTCGGCAATGGGCAAGAAACAGATGCATCTCAATGTCCGTGTCAAGGCTCAGTTCTATAAGCGCGGAACAGGCAACTACCTTGTACTCTACGTTCAGGTTGCCAGCGACCATTGGTACTATTTCAGCTACGAGTTCAACTCCCAGTCTCTCACCATCTACAGCTCCGTAGGCGAGTGGGTGGACATGATCAAGGGAATCTCTGCCGACAAGCGCCAGATTACTGGCAAGCAGGATATGGGTACCTACCGCTACCGCATAGGCTCCAGCCGTACCGAGGTACAGAACTTCCTCCTCCGCATAGAAGGTACTAACCCCGATGGCAATGTGCCCGACGATGATGAGGAAGAAACCGAAGAAAATACCATACCCGCCGACGATGACGACGAGTAACACCCTGCGAAGGGAATAAGTAAGCACAAAAACAGGTCCCCTTCAGGGCCAAACCAACGAGACGAACCCCAATAGGTTCGTCTTTTTGGTTTCTTCTTCAGGTATCGCAAACGGCTTGCAGACGTCATCATCTGGACTTTTTGTTTTCTTTCTAAACAAGAACTAAGAGAGCTGTACAAAAAAGATATCAATAGGTTTTCAACACGATAAGCAATTAGCATTTAGGAGTTTGTTAGAAGAAGACCGAACGTGCCGGGTGTTTATTACATTTGTAATCCAAATAATAATCGTATTTTTGCATTTTTAATTACCACACCATTCACCCTCCAAATATCACTCAACGAAGATTATGGCCGACAAAGATTCACCCCTGATGAGGCAATATGCCGAAATGAAGAAGAAGTTCCCCGATGCATTATTGCTCTTCCGCGTAGGCGACTTCTACGAGACTTTTGGCGAGGATGCCAAGCGCACTTCCACCATATTGGGCATTACCCTCACTCGCAAGGCTATCGGTAACGGCAATTTTACCGAGTTGGCAGGTGTTCCTCATCATGCCCTCGAGCAATATCTTCCCCGACTGGTAAAGGCCGGATGCCGGGTCGCTATCTGCGAACAGCTCGAAGACCCCAAGTCGACCAAAGGGCTGGTCAAAAGAGGTATTACGGAGCTGGTGACTCCGGGTGTGAGCTACAACGACATGGTGCTGGAGGTAAAGGAGAACAACTTCCTGTGTGGTCTGCATCTTACCGACAAGGTGCATGGAATCTCTTTCCTCGACGTGTCTACAGGCGAGTTCTTCGTCTCGCAGGGCGATACATCCTATATCGACAAGCTTTTGCAGAATTTTCATCCTACCGAGATCGTTTTGCAACGCAACCGCCAGCGTTCGTTCCTCGAACAGTTTCCCGAGAAGTACTATACCACCACATTCGACGATTGGGTGTTTACCCTCGATTTCGGTACAGATCTGCTGCTGAAACAGTTCGATACCACCTCGTTGAAAGGATTCGGCATAGACGAGTTGCACGAGGGCATTATCGCAGCCGGAGCGGCTCTCTATTATCTGCAGGAGACCCACCACGACCGAACAGCCCACATATCGCATATCAACCGTATAGAGGAAGACCGTTATGTGTGGCTCGACAAATTTACGGCCCGTAATCTCGAGCTTGTCCATTCTCCCAACGAGAATGCCAAGACCCTGCTCGACGTCATCGATCAGACTTCTACCCCCATGGGCTCCCGTCTGTTGCGCAGATGGATAGTCCTCCCCCTCAAAGAGAAGGCAGCCATCGAAGAGCGTCTCAAGGTGGTGGATTACCTGGTCCGTGACCGCGACTTCGCCCTTGCTCTCAATCGCCATGTAAAGGGAATCGGCGACCTGGAACGCCTCATCTCGAAGGTTGCTGTAGGCCGAATCAATCCTCGCGAATTGCAACAGCTCAAGCGTTCGCTTTTTGCTATCGAAGAAATTAAACAGCTCTGTTCAACCGTTCAGGATGAGACCTTTGTCCGCCTGGGTGATCAGCTTAACAGCTGTCAGGTAATCAGCAGCCGCATAGAGCGCGAAATCCAGGACGATCCCCCCGTCAAGGTCGAAAAGGGTGGCGTCATAGCCGACGGCGTGAATGCCGAACTCGACGAGCTCCGCAACATATCAGGGTCAGGTAAGGAGTATCTGATGAATCTGCAGCAGAAAGAAAGCGAACGTACGGGTATTCCCTCCCTCAAGATAGGCTTCAACAACGTGTTCGGCTATTATCTTGAGGTTACCAACGCCCACAAAGATAAGGTACCCCCAGAGTGGAACCGCAAGCAGACCCTTACCAACGCCGAACGTTATATAACCCCTGAGCTGAAGGAGTACGAGGAGAAGATTCTGGGAGCAGAAGGGAGAATAGCTGCGCTTGAACAGGAACTTTATTCAGCCCTTCTGCAGGTCTTGACAGAGTATGTTCAGGCAATCCAGTTCGACGCTCAGATAATAGCCCGTCTCGACTGTCTACAATGTTTTGCCGAGGTCGCCCTGGCCAACAACTATTGTCGTCCCGAACTCCGCGAAGACGATGTGCTGGAGATAAAGGATGGACGTCATCCCGTCATAGAGACCCAGCTTCCCCTGGGCGAGCAGTATATAAGTAATGATGTGTATCTTGACCGCGAAAAACAGCAGATTATCATCATTACAGGTCCCAATATGAGCGGTAAGTCAGCCCTCCTGCGCCAGACCGCCCTTATAGTCCTTCTGGCCCAGATAGGATGCTACTGCCCGGCAAGAGAAGCGCATATAGGCTTGGTCGACAAGATATTTACCCGTGTGGGAGCTAGCGATAATATCTCCTCGGGCGAGAGTACCTTCATGGTAGAGATGAACGAGACAGCATCTATCCTCAACAATGTCTCCGATCATAGTCTGGTTCTCCTCGACGAGATAGGCCGAGGCACGTCGACTTACGACGGTATCTCCATAGCGTGGGCTATAACAGAGTATCTCCACGAAACGAAGAACCGCCGGCCTAAGGTAATGTTTGCCACACATTACCATGAACTTATAGAGATGGCCGACCGCTATGAACGCATACAGAACTACCACATTTCGGTCAAGGAGATAGGCAAGAAGGTAATCTTCCTGCGCAAGCTGGAAACGGGAGGTAGCGAGCATAGTTTCGGTATCCATGTGGCCCGTATGGCAGGCATGCCGCCTACTGTTCTGAAGAGGGCAAACAGCATGCTGGAATTACTCGAATCGAAGTCAGAAAGTATGTCCGAAATTAAGGCAAAATCTGAAAAATCGAAGCAGAAAGAGACAAAAAATGATACTTTAGACGGCCTTCAGTTGAGTTTTATTCAGCTCGATGATCCAACTTTGCTCGAAATTAGAGATAAGATATTAGATATTGACATCGATACACTTACGCCAATCGAAGCGTTGCTAAAACTGAACGAGATTAAAAAAATTGTGGGCAAAAGATAAAAAATATTTGGTCGGTTTCAGAAAAGTTTGTACTTTTGCAACCGTTTTCAATGAGACAGAAAGGCTAAAAAACCTATCAAGAAAACCCCTGCGGAAATAGCTCAGTTGGTAGAGCACGACCTTGCCAAGGTCGGGGTCGCG
>JAKSMQ010000019.1 GCA_024400565.1 Bacteroidales bacterium | reverse complement strand
TGCCTTTAGGGTGCCTTTACCCCCGGGGCTAAAGAAAGCATATAGACATAGGCCCACCACAACGAAATCAGTTCTGATCTAAATATTTTTTTGTTTCACTTTTAAAACTTTTTCATCATGGGTAAAATTAACGGAACTGCTCCCTGTTCAATCTCAGGCTCGGTAGGCAACTACACTTACCGCCAAACCAAAGACGGATACATTGTGTCCGAAAAAAGAAAGAAATGCTTCGGCAAGAGTCTCGAAGATGCTTTCGAGAGCATTCTTTCCAACCCAAACGCCCAGTCTGTCGGTGAGGTAACTATCAACATCCAGGGCACCAACAAGGGCAACTTCAACCAGCCTGTCAAGCTGAGCATGTACGACACCAGCAACGGCACCAATGGTGTCGACGTGGATGCCTCCAAGAATGCTGCCGCTTCGACCTCCAGCGTTGCAGTCTTGAAGGCAACCGTGGCAGCTGGCCTTCTACACCTAGGTGCTGACATTCTTAATGACAGCGGCATCAAGGCTTATGCTCCTACCTGTGGTAGTTGCGGTGGTTATGACACAGACAAAACAAAAGGGGGAGAACTTACCCCCCTCCCTCTTTCGTTTCTTCTATTCTTGTTTGAGTCTTTCACAAACTTGTATTTCGAATTTTTAATGTCTGCTAAACTTTCATTCCTAAAACTTAATGCGTTATTTTCCCAAACATCCATTATATTTACTTGACTATAGGGCTTGTATATGTCTAATAATGGTAAAAACAAGGACTTAAAACCATTTAGCAGACACCAATAATTTCTATCTAAATCATTACACTACTGAGCCTACACGCGATGTATTTTCACTCATAAAATCAAAAAGAATGTAATAAAAATATAAAACCCGTCTTTTATGAACGACTGGATTATTGAGGGTTATCTTTCTCTTATGCAGGTCCTCTCCCAAAGTGAGGTACTTTTACTGAGTTCTATCACAAAACACCGTCGTTCAGTCATTCTCCGCTCATCTACCAAATAGTACTCTAGACTCTGCATCACATCAACTCGTCGAGTTCGAGCCAACGCATCTCTTTTTCGTCGAGCATGGCCATAATCTCACCTATGCGCTGAGATGCTTGGGTAAGTTTATTGACATCGGTCTCTTCTCCACTACTCAACATCGTTTCTAATTGGGATTTCTCGGAGGTTAACGACTCTATATCCTTTCCCAACTGTTCATATTCTTGCTTCTGCTTATAGGATGCTTTAGGTTTGGCAGATTGGGCTTTCTCTCGTTGGGATGTCTGGTACTGTTCATTTCTAATCTCGCTTTTGGCTTTCTGTTCTGCCTTAAGGCGACGTTGTTTCTCTTGCAGATAATCTGAATAATTACTATGATAGTCGCGAATTTTACCCTCACCCTCAAAGACAAAGATATGATCAACCAGATTGTCCATAAAGCTACGATCATGACTAACAATAAGGAGGCAGCCCTTATATCCTTTGAGGAATTTTTCTAGTATCTCGAGCGTATAGATATCCAGGTCGTTGGTAGGCTCATCAAGAATAAGGAAATTGGGATTAGCCATCAGTATGGTAAGCAGGTAGAGCCTGCGCCGTTCTCCACCCGAGAGATTGCCGAAATAGTTGAATTGAGTTGCGCCATCAAAACCGAAATAAGTAAGAAACTGATGGGCCGACATCTCTTTTCCTCCCTCTAACTGTATGTTGTCGGCCACTTCCTTGATAATCTCTATTACGCGCATGTCATCTTTGGCCTTTAAACCCTCTTGACTATAATACCCAAACTGAATAGTCTGCCCCACAATAACCTTTCCGGAATCTGGTCGTAACTGCTCGGTAAGAAGTTTAAGGAAGGTGCTTTTGCCTATGCCATTAGGCCCGACAATACCAATCTTCTCTCCTTTCTTGAACATATAACTGAAATCGTCTACCATACTTCGATTGTCGTAGGCCTTGCTAACATTGTACATCTCGAGAATCTTACCGCCTATGCGTTCGGTCTTTACTGTCAGTTCGGGTTTCTTCTCATCGAAACGGACATGAGCCTTCTGTTCTAACTCATAGAAGGCATCAATACGGGCTCGAGCCTTAGTGCCACGTGCTTGTGGCATACGACGCATCCACTCAAGTTCTGTTCGATAAAGGCTCTTGGCTTTCTCTACCTCAGCCTTCTCGTTTGCCAGACGTTCAAGCCGCTTTTCGAGATAATAGTCGTAGGGAGGAATAGTGGGATTGTAGGGACGATAGTGATAGAGCACACTATTGTCAATCTCTATAATATCGTGACACACATTATCGAGGAAATAACGATCATGAGTCACCATTAGAATGGCTAGTCTCTGTTTCGAAAGAAATTCCTCCAACCACTCTATCATGGAGATATCTAGGTGGTTGGTAGGCTCATCAAGGATAAGGAAATTTACATCGTCAATAAGGGTTCTTGCAAGGGCGACTTTCTTCTGTTCGCCACCGCTAAGAATTGAAACAGACTTGTCGAGATCCTTTATATCCAAACGACTCAAGACTTCCTTTACCCTATTTTCATACTCCCACGCATTTAGAACATCCATTTCGTTGGTAAGTCGTGTAAGTTCGTCTGCATCAGCACCCTCGTTGAGAGAAGCTTTGAGCAAAGCTTCCTCATATCGTGAAATTAGTCTCATATACTGATTGTCTGAAGCAAATACGAAATCGCGGATACTCTGACCAGAATGGATTTCGGGATTCTGAGGAAGATAAGCCATTTTTATGTCGCCACTAAAGGTAACACGACCCGAGTCCTGAAGCACTTTACCTGTTAGAATATCCAAAAGCGTACTCTTACCATATCCATTACGGGCAATAAGAGCCATCTTCTGACCGGCATTGATTCCAAAGGAGATGTTTTCAAAAAGCAACTTATCGCCATAAGACTTAGTGAGATTTTCTACAGTAAGAAGTGCGTCGGACATATACTAGGATTTGATGATAATCTATTTTTGTTTATTGGGTGTAGGGAATATAGAATCAATAGCCGTATTTCTCTTTCCAGCGTTGTTTCATCACTTCGCGTGTTTTCAACTCAGCCGGATTGTTGCCTGGTTCATAAAAGCGAGTGCCACTAATAGCTTCGGGCAAGAACTCAAGGTCTACAAAATTACCCTCGTATTGATGGGCATATTTGTAACCATCGCCATAGCCTAAGTCTCCCATCAGTTTGGTAGGAGCGTTGCGAATATGAAGGGGCACGGGCAAATCTCCTGTCTGACGGATTACAGCCTGCGCATTCTTGAGTGCCATGTAGGTACTGTTACTCTTAGCCGAGTTGGCAAGATAGACTGCACATTGGGACAATGTGATGCGACACTCTGGATAGCCTAATTTGGTAACAGCCTCGAAACAGGCATTAGCAAGCAAAAGGGCATTAGGATTGGCGTTGCTGATATCTTCGGATGCAAAGATAAGCATTCGCCGAGCTATAAAGACAGGATCCTCTCCTCCCTCTATCATACGTGCCAGCCAATATACAGCTGCATTGGGATCGCTACCTCGCATACTCTTGATAAAAGCCGAGATGATGTCATAATGCATCTCGCCCTGACGGTCGTAAAAGGCCAAATTCTGCTGAATGACATAAGTAGCCTTTTCGTTGGTTATATCTATTTCAAAAGATTTCTTGATGTCGCGATTAAAACCGATTTCTTTGTTGACTACCAACTCTAAAGCATTGAGTAGTTTGCGTGCATCTCCACCACTTATTCGCATTAGGGCTTCCGTCTCTTTAAGGTTAACCTTAATATTTTGGGTAGCATAATAAGAGACTGCACTATTCAATAACTGACGCATCTCCTCTTCTCCAAAATCCTTCAACACATAGACCTGGCAACGAGAGAGCAAGGCGGATATTACCTCGAAAGAAGGATTCTCTGTAGTTGCACCTATAAGTGTAATGATACCTTTCTCTACTGCCCCAAGCAAAGAGTCTTGCTGACTCTTGTTAAACCGATGAATCTCATCAATGAAAAGAATGGCACCTTCTTCCTTCTGAGCATCATCTATTACCTGCCGAACATCCTTTACGCCACTACTAATAGCACTAAGCGTATGGAATGGACGATTTAGAGTCTGCGAGATAATCATTGCAAGAGTAGTCTTACCAATGCCTGGAGGTCCCCAAAATATCATTGAAGGGATTCGTCCGCTCTCTATCAACGTTCGAAGCACAGCACCAGGCCCAACTAAATGTTGTTGCCCGATATAATTGTCGAGCGAAGTAGGGCGTAGCAGTTCGGCTAAAGGTGTCATATAATACTATTATTATTCTTATATTAAGACCTGAAATCAGTATCGTAAAAAGCAACGGCCAACGGATTAAGTAAGGCGTTGGCCGTTATTATTATTTTGAGGACATATGCAAAATCATCTGATTGTCCTCGATCCTTCTTTATTAAAGGATTAGCATAGCATCGCCATAAAGGCTGAACTTGTATTTCTCTTTGATAGCCACCTGATAGGCCTGCATCAGCAAATCGGCTCCGGCAAAGGCGCTTGCCATAATCAGCATAGATGTGCAAGGCTCATGGAAATTGGTTATCATCATGTCTGCTATGGAGAAATCGTAAGGAGGGAAGATAAACTTATTGCTCCATCCTTTGTAAGGACTCAGTTTTCCGGGTATGGTAACTGCAGACTCCAAAGCCTTCATAGCTGTAGTTCCCACACAACATATCTTGTGGCCATCCTGACGTGCCTTATTGATAATATTGCAAGTTTCTTCGCTGACATTCATTTCTTCTGAATCCATACGATGTTTGGAAAGATCTTCAACCTCTATCTCCTTGAAGTTACCCATTCCTGCATGAAGTGTTACCTCTGCTACCTTGACATCGAGAATCTCCAGTTTCTTGAGCATAATCTTGCTGAAATGAAGACCTGCAGAAGGTGTAATGCAAGAACCTTCGTGAGTACCAAAACATACTGCATGGTCTTTAATCTCTTCAGCTTTGGAGATTCGACGGATTTCCATCAGTTCGTCCATCTTCTCCTCTCGAGGTAATGAAGGAGTTCCCATGCTACGAATCTTTTTCATGAAAGCATCATGACCTTCATCGAATAAGAAACGTATGGTACGGCCACGAGAAGTAGTATTGTCAACAACCTCTGCAACAAGAGAGGCATCGTCTCCAAAATAAAGTTTATTTCCGATACGAATCTTACGGGCTGGCTCTACAACAACGTCCCAGAGGTAAGTCTCGGGATTGAGCTCACGAACGAGAAACACGGTAATTTCTGCACCTGTTTTCTCTTTCTCTCCTTTGAGCAAAGCGGGGAAAATGCAAGTATTATTAACAACCATCACATCATCCTTCTGGACATAAGAGAGAAGATCTTTGAATTGCTTGTGTTCTATGACGCCGGTATCGCGATGAAGAACCATCAAACGGGTCTCATCTCGGTCAGTCCAACGTATAGGACGTTCAGCAATAAGTTCCTTGGGCAATTTGTAATCAAATTGCGAGAGTTTCATGTTAGAGTATATCGTGTTTATCATAAGCGAAATCTTTATTTCCAGCCATTAAGCCTTAATAATTTTTTATAACGAATGGTTATAAAAATTATTGTATAGATTTACAAGATATTTATCTTTTAACAAATCCGGCAGTTATAAATCCATATCTTTCCCCGAAGAAATAGTTAACGCATCGTCGACAGAATAATCCCCTACCCTTTCGCGACGTAATGACGACAGGAATGCGCCACTACCCATTGCAAGGCCAAAATCCCTGGCAATACTACGAATATAAGTTCCCTTTCCGCATCTGATTCTGAAATCGACTTGAGGAAGTCCCTCCGGAACATGACCTTGAGGATTGCGGTACAGTTCAGGAGACTTTTCTGCTGGCAACTCTATAGTCTGCACAGTTCTTTCTACATCTGCATTACCCAAATTCCTTGTATCGAGGATATCAAACTCATACATCATAACCGACTTGGGCGCTATTTCTACCGGTTCTCCATCTCTAGCATACTGATACGCCCTAGATCCCTCGACCTTAATAGCTGAGAACATGGGGGGAACCTGCTGTATTTCTCCTAGAAATTGCTGACGAGTTGACTCCAGCAATTGTTTATCTATGTGTTGGGCAGGATAATAGCGATCAACAGCCTGTTCCATATCATAGCATGGAGTTGTTGCTCCCAGGACAATTGTTCCTGAATAAACCTTCTCTCCCTGTTGCAACTGTTCTATGCTCTTGGTTGCTTTTCCCACACAAACCAAGAGGAGTCCTGTTGCCAAAGGATCGAGAGTTCCGGCGTGGCCTATCTTAAACTTCTTGATACCAAGCTGGCGTTTTATCTGCCACTTGATTTTATTTACCACTTGAAAAGAAGACCAGCCGTAGGGTTTATCTACGGCCAGTACAATTCCATTTTCGATATCAGATAATGTCATCAAATTCCGACAGCGAACAAATTATTAAATGATACCAGGAGCTATATAGGGCAGCACTATTGCTACAAGAGCAACGATAGCGCAATAGATGGCGAACCAGATAAGTTTGCCCTTCTTTACGATATTGAGCATCCATTTGCAGGCCAAACAGCCACTAATAAAAGCTGCAAGGAATCCTACAATGAGAGCGCCTACAGAAATAGTAGAGGCTTCCGCGGCAGCTGCTACAACTTCTGCGTCGGGGAAGAGAAGATCCTTGGCATCCAGAAGTGCCTCTCCCAAGATAGGAACAATAACCATAATGAAGGAGAACTGGGCAAGACTCTCTTTCTTATTGCCGAGCAAAAGTCCTGTAGCGATTGTACTTCCTGAACGGGAAAGGCCAGGGAGTACTGCACAAGCCTGGGCTATACCAATAATGAAGGCATGAAGTGGAGAAATCTTTTCTCTCTGTCGGGGCTTTGCAAAATAGGAGAATGCCAGCAACAAGGAGGTCAGCAAGAGGCAGCATCCCACAATAAGAAGGGGATTACCAAACCACTCTTGCGATTTCTCTACATTGAATATTGCCTCAACATAGTCTTTGAAGCAGAAACCTACAATAAGTATAGGAATCATGGATATTACTATGTTGAACGCATATTTTGTTCCTTCGTTCCACTTAAACTTGAAGAGATCCTGAAAAATCCAGATTATTTCTTTCCAAAGAATAACGATAGTTGCCAGAACCGTAGCACAATGAACAACTACGTTGAATGTAAGATTTGCCTCTCCGTCAATACCGAAAAGGGCGCTTCCTATTGTAAGGTGGCCACTACTGCTGACAGGCAAATATTCTGTAAGACCTTGAACAAATCCAAGGATAAGTGCTTGTAACCAATCCATCCTAAATTATTAATCATTATTTAACGTTTCGACTTCAGCATTCTTCTTGTTGCAAGGCTTCACCATAATAGCCACAATCTGAGCCAAAAGACCCAAAGTAATCATGATAGGAGCCACAACTAAACGGCGAGAATCGAACATTGCCTCGTTGAATACATTAGGATCATCGCTACCGCCACCGCTCAAAAGGATATAACCTATCAGGAGGATAACCAGGCCGACGCCCATTATGATATAGTTAATCTTTCCAAAAGCAAAAGCAAATTCCTTACCGGAGGTGAGCTCTTTTGTATTTTTCTTGTTGTCTATTGCCATGAAATGATATTTTTTTCTTAAGTTAATAACTTCGTGTCGATTATTTTATTTTCTTCTTCAAATAATGATTGATTGAGAAAAGTGTGGAGAAATAGGCGATAAGAATACCAGCCAGGGGAACTATTCCGGCCATAACGGAATATACAACCATATGCTCAGCTATCATAAGCTGTAGACTGAACTGAGTGCTGAAAGAATAAACCACAGCTACAAGAAGGCCATCAGCAATCACACCTCCAAGCAAACCCAGAAGGGCACTACGCCAAAGGAACGGACGAGCAATAAAACTGCGCTTGGCTCCTACCAGCTGCATGGTCTGGATTGTACTCTGGGTAGCATAGATTGCCAGCTTGATGGTATTATTAATCAACACAACGCTGATAAACAGAAGCAAAGAAATGAAGATAATCAGGAACCAGGATATCTTATAAAAGAGATCGTTCAGTTCGTCTACAACATTCTCCTGATAGACAACGCCGGTCACATCGGGATTGCTACCCACTTCTTTCGTAAATCCTTCTATCACATTCTTATCCTTCTCGGGGAGCAGACCACTCTTGAAGTTTACCATCAGAGAAGGATAGAGAGGATTATAACCGAGAAAATCTACAAACTCGTCGCCAATCTCCTCTGAGAAAAGTTCGGCAGCCTGTTCGCGACTGATATAATCCACATTCTTCACATAGTCAAATCCTTGAATCTGCTGCTGAAGAGCGAGAGCGGTACTATCAGAAACCTCAGGAACCAGATCTACCTTATAGGTGATACGTTCCTGCATCTGATGGGTGGTAAGATAGGAATGATATTCAATGAACAATAGCGCACCCAGAACGAACAAAACCAACGTGATACTGAATACCATCGAGGTAAGTTCGCCCCAAAGACGGGTTTTGCCATGTTGCTTGATTCTTGCCATAAAAAATCTGAATTAATGGTTCTTTGGCTTAGTTGGCCAACATAACGGGCATTACGAGCATGAGAATATCCTCTTTACTATCGTTCTCCTCTTCATAGTAGGGGAAGATGATACCTGCACGGGTAGGCTGGGACATCTCAATGATAATGCGTTCAGTTTCCATGTTATTTACCATTTCCATAAGAAAACGGGCGTTGAAACCGATTTCCATGGGAGAGCCCTGATATTCGCAACCAATCTTCTCGTGAGCCACGTTGGAGAATTCAATATCTTCGGCCGATACCTCAAGAACAGCACCATCCATTGCAAGACGAACCTGATGGGTTGACTTGTTTGCAAAGATGCTTACACGACGGAGGGTATTGAGGAAAGAGATTCTGTCAACTATGAGTTTGTTGGGATTCTCCTTGGGTATTGCAGCCTCGATATTGGGATACTTGCCCTCAACAAGACGGCAAACAGCAAAGAAATTATCGAATGAAAAACTTACGTTAGTCTTGTTGTACTCAACGGTAACAGGGAAGTCATCCTTGTAGGAAGCTATAATATTTTTAATCAGCGTAATGGGCTTTCTGGGAAGAATAAACTCAACATCCTGGTCGGCCTGAACCTCGCTGTTGCGATAACGTACCAGCTTGTGAGCATCGGTAGCAACAACTGTCAGATTCTCGGTACTGAATTTCATAAAGATACCCGACATCTGCTGGCGCATCTCGTCGTTAGAGCAAGCGAAGGAGGTCTTGGAAATGCAGTTTACCAATACAGAAGCAGGAATAATAGCCTTGGCAGAGTCCTCAATTACAGGAACGATGGGGAATGACTCAGCATTCTGTCCGGCCAGACTGTACTTACCGTCTCCCGAAGCAATCTCAATAGCGAAGTTGTTAGGATTGAGAGTGAAAGTCATAGGAACGTCATCCAGATTCTTGAGGATATCCAGAAGAAGCTTGGAAGGAACAGCCACCTGATCAAGGCCCTCGCTACGGCCCGACTCAAGTTCAATCTTCGTAACCAGAGTAGTCTCCAGGTCAGTTGCTCTAACAGTAAGAATATTTTCTTCAATCTGGAAGTGGAAGCAATTGATGATAGGAACGGTATTGTTGTTTGCAAGTACGCCGCTCATCGCCTGGAGCTGCTTGTTGAAGATTTGGCTATTAACTATGAATTTCATATTATTAAACTATTATTATCGTTAAACGTACACAATATTTTGAATTGCAAAGATAATACAATTCTATTAAATAGAATTAATTTGTCGAAAAAACTTTTCAACAAAAAGTGTTTATTGACTCAGAAAGAGTTGCTTATCTTAGCATTTCGCAGAGTTCTTTCACCATGTTTTCAGCACCATCAAAGATTTCGGATATACGGCTGGCAACCATATAGGCGGGAGTAGTAATGACGCGGTTTTCTTTGTCGACGGCCACCTCGGTAGGCTGGCAGTCTACCTGATGGGCACCCAATGATTCTGCAACCTCTGAGGCTTCACAATGCTGACCCATTGTCAGTCTTACACCATAAGGACCCAGAACCTTGGCCAGTACTATGGGAGCAATACACATGGCGCAAACCGGTTTCTTCTGCTTGTGAGTATCCAGGATGGCACGTTCTACCTCAGGCATTACCTGCATATTCTTTCCATCAAAAGCATACGTAGAGAGGTTGCGGGCTGCACCCATACCGCCTGGCAAGCAGAGAGCATCGAAGTTATCTGCTCTATACTCGGTCAGATCAAGGATGTTGCCGCGAGCTATACGTGCGGCTTCGGCAAAGAGAGAACGCCTTTCGCCCGTTTCTCCTTTGCCCGACAGGTAATCAACCACGGCAAAATCGGTTTTGGGGGCAAAACATTGATAACGGATGTCTCTACGGTCGAGGGCCAATAAGAGAGAAAGGGTCTCCTGCAACTCGCTACCGTCGCGATTGCCACATCCTGAGAGAATTACTGCTACTTGCATCTGTATTACTTTTGGGTGTTATAACTTAGAAATAAAGGTCGCGGCTACCCTCACCTATCTGGCATAGGTTGCCTTCTACTTTTCTCTTCAATTCTTCTTTGGGGAACGTGGTCACCAGTTCTTTCAGCAAGGCAAGGCCCTTGGCTCTGGTTTCGGGACTCGCATAATCCTCGAGATACTCGCGGAAGGTGAACATAGCGTTGGGCTTGCAGTATTCCTTGATAAGACCCGGTTTTGCCAGATCCATAAAGTCTGCGCCTACGCGCCCCTTGCGGTAGCAGCCTGTACAGAACGAGGGAATATAACCTTCGTCGCACATCATAGAGATGACCTCGTCAAGACTGCGATGGTCGCCCAAGGAGAACTGTGCGCCAGTATTCTCTTCTTCCTGAGAATAAGCACCAGGGTTGGTACGCGAAGCAGCCGAAATCTGACTTACGCCATACTTAACCAGCTCGTTGCGCATTTCTGCACTTTCACGGGTAGAGATAATGATACCTGTATAAGGCATAGCGATACGGATGATGGCAATTATCTTCTTGAAATCCTTGTCGCTTACGGGATGCGGAACATGGGTTGAAAATGGTGTGCCTTCAGCAGGCTCGATGCGGGGGAAACTGACGGTATGAGGACCGCATCCCCAATCCTCCTCCAGATGGCGGGCATGCTCCATGAGAGCCAGTATCTCAAATTTGTAGTCGATAAGACCAAACAGAACGCCCAGTCCGACATCGTTAATACCACCGGCCTGTGCACGGTCCATAACGGTAAGACGGTTCAGATAATCGGCCTTGGGTGTGCCTGCGGGATGGAATTCCTTGTACATAATGGGATCGTAGGTCTCCTGGAAACATACATAGGTACCAATATGTTCGGCCTTGAGTTTGGCAAAGTCTTCTATGCTCATAGGAGCCAGCTCAACGTTGATACGGCGTATGGTACTTCCTTTCTCATCTTTAGCACCATAGGTACGGCGGATGGCCTCTACCATATAGTCGGTATTGTTGCGGGAACTTTCGCCACAGATAAGGAGAGCTCGCTTGTGTCCCTGGCGGAGCAGCGTAAGGGTTTCCTGCTCAATCTCATCCATAGTAAGGACTTTACGTTTGAGGGACTTGTTGTCGCGGCGGAATCCGCAATATACACAGTTGTTTACACAGGCATTACCGGTATAGATGGGAGCAAACAGCACCAGACGGCGGCCGTAAATCTCCTCTTTGGCATACATAGCCGTTTCGAGGATTTTCTGTATCTGAGCCTCGTCCTCTACACAAAGAAGTTTGGCCACATCCTCCAGATTGAGTCCTTTGAGTTTGCGGGCCTTATTGAGTATTTCGTTAATCTGGCTTTCAGTTGGAGTGTTATTCTCCAGCATGCCATAAAGCTTATCTCTATCTATAAAGTTTTCAAATTTCATAGCATCTAGCAGTTTGGGATGGAAAATATATTATCTGCGGGTAAATCTGAAGGTTTTGGAACTCCAGAACAGCGAGTTAGGCGTAGTGAGTTCGATATCATCCTCGTCAACCTGATGGAAAATATATTTGTAAGATTCTGTTTCGTAGGCTTCATCAATAGGATCATACTCTGTGCGAGTAAGATGCAGGACAGTATCGCCACTCCGGTCGCGGACTATCCTATACTCGAATTCTCCATTATGAAACTGAGGCGTATGATCCCAGTCGGCATTGTCAACATAGGCAACATAGTCGAACCCGTCATAGTCAAAATCGAGCGACAGAAGATCGGGCATGCTCACTTCGCACACAACCCAATGTCCCGTTACCTGATCGTTGACATCGTACAGCTCGTCGCTGCAAGAGCAGAAACTCATGCCCATCAGGGGCACGACAAGAATAGCACAAATGCGCCTAACAATATGTTTGACAGAAGTATTCATTAACTGTTGCATTTTCGTTTTCAAATGGCAAAAATACAGAAAAAGATTGAATTAGCAAAAAGTTTTTGCTGTTTGAAATAAAAGTCTTATTTTTGCAGTCTCAAAAAAATATACAAGATGAATTATAACTTTCTGAAAACCGAACTTAAAGACAACATAGCCGTACTTACCATTTCGGCCCCTAAAAGTCTCAACGCCCTCAACTCAACCATTCTTGGCGAGATTGGCAATTATCTTGACAATATTGACAAGAGTGTCCGCTGCCTCATCATAACCGGCGACGGCGAAAAGAGTTTTGTTGCAGGTGCCGATATCTCCGAGATGGCCAACCTTAATGCTGCTGAAGGCGAAGCTTTTGGCAAACGTGGAGCTGACGTATTCCGCAAGATTGAAACCCTTCCCATCCCTGTTATTGCGGCTGTAAACGGTTTTGCCCTTGGTGGTGGCTGCGAACTGGCAATGGCCTGCGATATCCGTATCTGCTCCTCCAACGCACGCTTTGGCCAGCCCGAAGTCGGTTTAGGCATCATTCCCGGTTTCAGCGGCACGCTCCGTCTGGCCAAACTCATCGGTATGGGTATGGCCAAACAGCTCATCTTCACAGGCCGCAACATCAAGGCTGACGAAGCTTTGCGCATCGGCCTCGTTAACGCAGTCTGCGAACCTGCCGACCTTATGGCCGAAGCCATGAAGATAGCCGCATCCATCTGCGCCAATGCCCCCATTGCCGTAGCCTATGCCAAAGAATGTATTAACGCCGAGTGGGACCTTCCCGCCGACGAGGCAATCGCATACGAAAGCCGCCTCTTCGGCCAATGCTTTGCTACCCAAGACCAGAAAACCGGCATGAAAGCATTCCTCGAAAAAAGCAAGGCCGAATTCATCGGAAAATAATCTTCTGCCGGAAATAAATAACGAATTAATCAACAAACCAATATAAACACTCAAACCATGAAAGTATACGTTATCGGAACTGGCACTATGGGTGCTGGTGTGGTACAGGCCTTCGCTCAGGCAGGCGTACCCGTAGTTATGAAAAGCCGTAGTCAGGCTAGCATCGACAAAGCCGTTGCAAAAATCACCAAAGGTCTCGGTCGCCTCGTAGAAAAAGGCAAACTCGAACAGGCTGCCATGGATGCTACCCTTGCCAACATTACCGGAACAACCGACTATGCTACTTTCGCCGATGCAGACCTCGTTATCGAGGCTGCTTCAGAGGATATGAACATGAAGAAAGAGGTATTTGCCATGCTCGACGGCATCTGCAAACCCGAATGTATCTTCGCAACCAATACCTCCAGTCTTTCCATTACCGAGATTGCTGCTGCAACCCAACGTCCTGCCCAGTTCATCGGTATGCATTTCTTCAACCCCGCTCCTGTAATGAAACTCGTTGAGGTTATCCGTGGTCAAAAGACCAGCGATGATGTTTGCGCAAAGATTATTGAACTCTCCACTCAGATTGGCAAAGTTCCTGTAGAGGTAAACGAGGCTCCCGGTTTCGTAGTAAACCGCGTTCTTATCCCCATGATCAACGAAGCTATCGGAATCCTTGCCGACGGCGTAGCTAAAGCAGAAGACATCGACAACGCCATGAAACTTGGTGCAAACCACCCCATGGGTCCTCTCGCTTTGGGCGACCTTATCGGTTTGGATGTTTGCCTCGCCATTATGGAAGTTCTCCATGCTGAATATGGCGACGACAAATACCGTCCCCACACCCTTCTCCGCAAGATGGTACGTGCTGGCCTCCTCGGCCGCAAGAGTGGCGAAGGCTTCTTCAAATACTAAGCCATTCCCATTATTTGATATCTTTGCCCCCGTCGTCCCCGACGGGGGCTTCTTATCCTCTAGGCAGCACCTAGCGTCCATATAGGCAGCATATAGACAGCACTTAGAGTCCACCTAAGCTGCACTATTCCCTAAACTGGTGGACGCTACGTGGACGCAATGTGGACGTTATGTGGACGCTATATGGAGGCTATATGGACTTTATATGGCATTTACAGCCTGACAAGAAAGGGCAAAAGGACTATATGTGTGAGCGAAGGTTTGCAATACGAATTGTCAATCAAAAAACATCTTCAAATCAAAAATCACTAATAATAATGATATAGGGTATGAATAAAAAGACGTAACTTTGCATTTCGAAAACGACACGAATCTTATCTCATAAAAGAAGACTAATATAATGAATATCATACGCATCGCCGTTGTTGGAGCCTTAGGTAGTGGAGCGACTACTTTGTGCAAGAACGCTTCCCAGATCTCAATTGAAGAGGCCAAAGGATACCAGTTGGAATGGCTCGAGGTTGAAGATCTCGACCAGCTCACCCCTCTTCGCCCCGACGTAGTATTGAATGTGGTTAATGCCGTTGATATTGAATACAGTCTTCTGACTACAGCCCGTCTTATTGAGCGCCACTATAAACTTGTGATGGCTCTCAACCACTACGACGAGCTTCTTGCCAACGACCACGAACTCGATTACAAGACCTTGGGTCGTCTGATGGGTTTTAGGGTTCTTCCTACCGATGCCAATTCTAACAAAGGTCTTGATGAGATTATCTCGTGCATCATAGCCACTCACGAAAACCGCGAATCGCAGGTCAAGCATGTACACGTCTATTATCAGAAGGAGATCGAGCAGGCCATCAAGGCTATTACTCTAGAGCTCAAGAAGATTCCCACCATTAACGAGCACATTTCCAAACGACATCTTGCCGTTCAGCTGCTCGAGGACCCTCGCAAGATGATGCCCCTATTCAAGGATCAGAACAACTATTATGCCCTCCTTGAAGTTGCCGAACAGCAACGACGAATCATCCTGATGCATTATCACGAGGATCCAGCAGAACTCATTCAAAAGGCCAAACATGGTTTTGTTGCCGGCGCCCTGAACGAAACCCTCCGACATAGTAAGAAAGATACAGATCACACTCGCACTCAAAAGGTTGACGCCATACTTACTAATCCCTGGACTGGTTTCCCAATACTGATTGGAATATTGTATCTTATGTTCCAGTCAACCTTCACGCTCGGGGCTTACCCCCAAGACTGGATTGCGGCCCTTGTCAACAATCTTTGCCAATGGATAAAAGGCTCTGTTGCAGACGGATGGTTCACCTCTCTTTGTGTTGATGGAGTCATTCAAGGAGTAGGAGCCGTATTGTCGTTCCTTCCCAATATCGTCATTATGTTCTTCCTGCTCACCCTTTTGGAAGACTGTGGCTATATGGCTCGTGCTGCGTTCCTAATGGACAAAATCATGCATCGCATTGGTCTTCATGGCAAGTCGTTCATTCCTATGCTTATCGGATTTGGATGCAACGTACCTGCCATTATGGCTTGCCGCGAAATTGACAACTGGAAGGATCGAGCCCTTACCGTACTCATGATTCCCTTTATGAGTTGTTCGGCCAGACTGCCTGTCTACATGCTCTTTGTAAGCGCATTCTTCGATGTAAAATATCGCGCTATCATTATTATGTCGCTCTATCTTATAGGTATTATTGTCGCTATCCTGTTTGCCGTTATGATGAAGCGAACCAGATGGTTTCGCAAGAGCCAGGACGATTTTGTATCCGAATTGCCACCCTTCCGAAAGCCAACTCTTCACAACACGGGTGTTCATATCTGGGAGCGTTGCTGGGACTATCTGCAAAAGATTGCTACCGTAATACTCTGGGCATCTATCATCATTTGGGCGCTTGAGTATTTCCCTCGAAACAAGGAGCTCATCACCCCAATCGAGGCAAAGATTATTCAGGTGGAAAATGACTCTTCTCTCTCTTCTGAACAACGCGAAATTACTATTGCTCAACTACAGAGTGAATGTGTTCACATTCAAAACGAAAACTCATATCTGGCTGCAATCGGCCGTTTCATAGAGCCTGTTATGAAACCTTTGGGATTTGATTGGAGACTAAACGTATGTCTGCTTACAGGTCTACCCGCAAAAGAGGCCATTATCAGTACTATAGGAATCCTCTATCACGTAGATGCTGACGCTCATTCTGAGGAGTTTAACCACTCTACTGTTGCAGCCTTACGTGCAAAGAGCGGATTTACGCCCATAGTAGCCTTTGGATTTATGCTCTTTGTGATGCTCTATTTCCCTTGTATTGCCACTATGGCAACAATACGACGGGAGATAGGCGGACGCTGGGCTACATTCTCACTCTGTGTGAGTATGTTACTCGCTTGGATAGCCGCATTCCTTGTATTTCAGATTGGATCACTCTTATAAACAGACCTGCCTTTCGTATACATCCCAATAATACACAACACATTATATATCAACCACATAATACAATATTTACATAAAAGACTATTCTACAATATGACTACTCGACGAGTTCTCACTCTCACGACTCTTATGCTTACAATTGGAGTGTTACTTGGCTCATGCTACAAAGAAAAGACTCGATACGAAGTGGAATACACCTTCGATAACACCATCTACCAATCAGAATTCCTAGAGGTTTGGGAAGTAGACTCTATAGGAAACGGCTGTAGGAAAATGCGTTGTGACCGTCATAAATTAGATACCATTATAATTGATGGAGAGCCACACGAAATAGCCCATGGCAAAGTAAAAGATGTTGCATCCCAAGGTATAGTTGGCCTCAAAATCTTCTTAACAGGATTTCGACCTTTTGCCGGTTCCTACAAAACCGACACTACGTTTATGCTTAATCTGGGAGAGGATAACAGATTCTATGTCTCCGACGACATCAAATGGCTACCAACCGACTAATGAAATTATCTAACCGACCTACAATAAAAAAAAGACTCTGTTGCCAGAGCCTTTTCTATCTATTCAACTTGTGATAGCCTTTCGACTATTTCAACTTTACATATTTGTGAACCTGAGACGAAAGCGTATCTCCATTAAGTTTAAGACATTGAAGTTCCCCATCCGATTTTGTAATAATCACACGGTCTTCAACTGCAATATATTTTCCCACTTCTTCAAGACAATCGCCCATATACCAGATATAGTATTCGTCAGATATAAACTCAAAAACAGCATGAGGAGTATCGTTCCCTTTCACAAACATACCCCATTTTGTTCCTTTATAAGCATTTGAAGTAGCGACATTGTTGTTACATGAAGTAAAAACAGCAACAACAAGCAACAAAGCAGCAGACAAGAAAAAACGTTTCATTTCAGTCTAAACATTTCTATTAAAATACCTTCTTATAATAACGTAATTCTGTCTTGAAAGTTTCAAAAAAAGAAAAATACAATCAATATAAAAGTAGCAAAAGGATCTTTTCAAATTCTAATTCTTGAAAACGTTTGTGGGGTCTTCTCTTCTAATTAAACAAAAAAAACGAGATACCCGAAATGGATATCTCGCTCTTTGAAGTTATAAGTAGGGGTAGTAATTAAGCCATATTGTGGAATACGTTTACCACATCGTCATCATTCTCAAGACGTTCCACCAGACCCATTACGTCTTCCTGTTGCTCGGGAGTCAACTCGCGCATGGAAAGAGGAATGCGTTCAAACTTGAAACTCTTGATATCAAATCCGTTATCCTCAAGATACTTGGTAATAGGACCATAGTTCTTGAAATCTGCAAAGATATTGATTTCATCATCATCAAGAAATACTTCATCAATATCAAAATCAATAAGTTCGAGTTCAAGTTCGTCCATGTTAACACCTTCTTTGTTTGCTACAACGAAGGAGCATTTGCGCTCAAAAAGGAAGTCATTCATTCCCATTGTGCCCAATTCTCCTTTGCCACGAACGAAGGCAGCTCGGATGTTAGCAACAGTACGAGTAGGATTGTCTGTAGCTGTTTCAACCACGAATACAGTACCGTGAGGACCTTTTCCATCATATACAACCTCCTTGTATGCACTCTTATCTTTCTCAGTAGCACGTTTAATGGCACGTTCTACATTTTCCTTAGGCATGCTCTCACTCTTGGCTGTAGCCATAAGAAGACGGAGACGAAGGTTGCTGCTAGGATCAGGACCGCTGGCTAATACAGCCATTTCGATTTCTTTGCCGATTTTGGTAAAGGTGCGGGCCATGTGACCCCAACGTTTCATTTTTCTTGCTTTGCGGTATTCAAAAGCTCTTCCCATAGTAAATAGTATTGTTTAGCAGAGGACATCTGCTTTATATTAATGAATTATTTAGTAAATTATTCTCTATTAGTTATACCCCATCACCTTGTAAACCAATAGCCCGAACCACTCGTTCATAAGTTCTTGCCAATCGCTTAGAATGTGATAAACAGGCATAAAGTCCTTTACTTGCAGATGGCTTACAGGTGGGTAAATGTTTACAGCATATGGAGTAAGATTCCACCCTTGGGCGGAGAAACATGCAAGAGAGCGTTGCATATGACTGGCGGAGGTTATGAGGAGGCAATCATCAGGACAATAGCCGAGAGAGTCGAGAATAGGTATAGTATAGGTTGCGTTTTCACGTGTATTGCGAGCTCGCTGTTCGGCAAGGATATTCTCCTTGGGTACTCCATATTGTGACACATAACTACGGAACTCCTCATAAGAAGAAGAGCTGTCCGGGTTGATGTTGACACAGGCATCACCTGTTACTAAGATTCGTCCAACAATACCTAACCTTTGAAGTCGAATAGCCTCATAAAGACGACCTCCTCGGTCAAGCATCGAGTTAAACTGATGTGACTCACAATTCATATTTCCAAATCCTCCCATGACAATGGCAACAGGATAATATTTCTGAGGATCCTTCTGCTCAAGGTAGGACTTTGTGGTAAGATATCGCGCAAAATTAAAAAGAGGTCGGTTACTAAAGAGAAGGAAGAAAACTGCAGAAGCTATGATACAAGCAACTCTCAGTCGGTTACGTTTCTTGTCTTTAATAAACAAAGCCAGCACCAACAGACCTAACACCCAGGTCATGGGCAAGAGAAAGAATTTAAGTATTTTCGATACGATATAGAACATCTTTTAACGAAGGAATCGCTTGATTTGTTTATAACCTAAGTTATGAAGACGAAGGAAATAACCAACACGGCTGACAAGCCCGAGATCGTGATGAGCCTTAAAAGCGTCAATTATTCTTTGATCTGGTTGAATCTCGGGGTTTAGCGTGATGATTTTGGAAGAAATCTCTACATAGTGGCGTTTATCATTCCACCCCCGATGAGTGGCTGCATTAGAGAAACCTACATTTTTTATCTTAGAGTGTACAGGATTGAGTGTCCAACTATGTTTGATCCAAGCAGAAAATACCCATCTTATTGCCCACGCATCAAGATTTCCTTTCTTCCATATTGCCATCGTACGAGAGAGGTCATTGCCTCCGAGATTGAAAGACTTTTTCTGTTTTCTATCTTTTAAAACCGATGCATCTTTTGCATCCCAATCAACCTGCATCCAACGATCTTTCCATGTTGCCCATCCCCAACATTGAGGGCGTTGTACGAGAAATGTATCTTCACTATAATCAGAAGGAATCTCTATAGAAGGTGTATATCCGGAGATAGACCATATATCGGCTCGAGAATGATAAGTCGCCAGGGAATCATTCATAAAAGACAGAAAATCCTTTGACACAATCAGATCATCTTCAAGCACGATAACACTATCATAACATTCAAACACCGCATTAATACCTTGGATGACAGATTGAGCCAACCCTTGATTCTCATCTCTAAAATGAAGCGTTACACTTTTGAAACCTTTTATCTTATAGAAGAGGGAATGGACCTTGTCTACATTTACCTTATCTTCGTCTGTCTTTGGACCATCTCCAAAAACGATTAAGTCACTATCCTTGCATTCTACACAATTTATGAGTGAATCCAAAAGTAATGATGTTTCTTGTGGACGATTATATACGAAAAGACAGATAGGAGCCATAAAATACTACAAACGCTCAAAAAGTTTCATACGTAGTCTGTATGGTACGAGCAATAAACATTGGTAAATTCGTAGTTTACGTGTGTTAGAAGAATAGTTCAATGCTTTCTTGATTTCAGCCCTAGCTTCGCGACCACAACCTGGAAGACGCAAATATATAGAGGCCCGCATCTTATGCCAATGTCCTACATATTCCTTAATACCAACCACATGACTATTCCTTACAAGCATCGATTCTAATTCTTTACCTACTGGGTCAGAAGAATCTGGAATGCGCGAAGGGCGACTGTAATAAGATGAACGCTCCGGATAAAATGTAGCACACACGCGAGTGCTATAGGCAATATTGTTTTCTACTGCCAAACGTGCCCAAGTAAGAAGATCTTCTCCTTGCCCCACTCCATATGGAAATCCTCCAATACTGTTCAACGAGGATTTCTTTACCATAATACTGATAGAACAGAAAGGTGGATTAGAGTAGGACGCTACTTCAAAATAGTTAGTCAACAATCCCCTACCCTGTTTGAATGGCAGACGATTGAGGATAATATTCCTATGAGTTCCACTCTCATCCAGATAGTCATAAGATGTACCTATCACCTGACATTGGGGATAATCAATATGGAGAGACCACATTTCCTCAAGAGTCCACGTTTTCCATTGGTCGTCTGCATCAAGGAATGAAATCCAATCACCTTTCGATTCTGCAATACCTCTATTTCTTGCAGCTGAGACACCCTGATTTTCTTGCTTAACCACCTTTACTTTAGGATGTACTTGAAGAGTAGGATTGTCTGTTGAACCATCATCAACAACTATTAACTCAAAATCCTGAAAGTCTTGAGATAATACAGAGTCAATGGCCCGCTGGATGGTTGCAGCCTTGTTGTATAAAGGTATTACTACCGAAATCATACAATCTATTGTCCTTTTAGTTTAGCTTTGAGGCCTAGCATGATTCCATAGAAGCCAAATGGATAACCTGATGTGCACATTGTATAGGTAACGACATTATCGCTATACATACCCATATAGTTTCCCGCCAATGCTCCTGCTGCTATCATGGCACATGCTTTCAGGTAGGGAGGATTTGAGGAACGAACACTCTCAATAAAGCAATGTATCAAAATAACAGCTAATATTGCCAAATACAACACCATACCTATCATACCTACATCACATCGTATTTGAACATAGTCTCCATGACTCTGTTTTACGACAGTAGGGCCTGCCTCATATAGAAATTTCTGGCAACTTCCGATACCCGATCCTCTCAACTCATGACCTTCGTAAAACTGTTCTTCAAGCATCTGCCAAACAGCCTCACGTCCATTGTTTCGGACATCTTCCTGAGAAATATTTCCTTCTCTAAGGTCTTGTATGGTAATCTCTTGACCTTTTTCACCTTCACGCCAAAACATCTTTTCGTGAAAACTGGGTACATAAAAAATAATTCCTACGCCAATAGCTGCTACACCTATGATATATGGAAGAGAAACCCACTTGAATTTATAGAAGCACCATACACCTAAAGCACCAAAGATAGACAAAAGACCTGTACGATGCACCTGCAAGAAACAAGGAACGATAAATAGCACTACCATTGCAAGATCTTTCCAATCCCTGCCATAATAGAAAAATAGCACAAGAGAGATGCAAACAATAGTCGCATAATGGATGTTTAGCGCAGCATTATACCAAAAGAAGCCTCCAAACAATCCATTAACGACAGGTATAAATGGAAGAACAACAGTAATAAGAGCAACTCTTCTAGCCCATACACAGATAGTTACAAACACCTCTTCATCACGGGCAATTGCAGAAGCGCCTAGCATAATAACCAAAGGATAAAGAAACTTCAGGATATAACGCCACCCATATTGTCCGGCATTTGAATAAGTCATACTATAGACCAGCCAAAGTATGAAAATCAGATAAAAAACAGTTCCTATTCCCCATTGCGGACTAAGACGAGCCTTAAAGACACTCCAAAAGAGCAATACTTCAAGCAACAGTAATCGAATAGCTTGCAAGTTAAAACCTCCTGATGCACCATGACCACCACCCGAGGAGGACATTGCCATTGTACCCGTAGCGAACAAAAGAACAAGGAACGCCTCTGGTCCTTCAAGCATTAGTTTACGTCGACTATTGGCGGGATATTTCATGAGCACGCAGTAGCGGTTCATGTAAATGACCATATAGGCGGTGAGAATAATAAATGCCAGAAGATTAACCATTAGAATGTAAAATATTTTTTAGATTCGGGAGTATAGGGATAATATGGATTCACGATAAGAATCAAATTGGAACATCCGCGCTCTCTCTATCATAGATTGAGAAAGCGAATAGACTGATGCAGCGTCGCTATTAATAATATCTTGAGTACATTGCACCAAGGAACATATTGATTCTTTTTCAAAAAACAACTTGAGATTATTTATTATCTCGGGCAGACCTCCCACATTACTTGCTATTACAATGCAACCATTCGCCATAGCCTCAATTGCAGTAAGTCCAAATCCTTCACTCCTGGATGGGACCCATAGGAGGTCTATTGCTTGGTAGTTTGAAGGAAGTTTCTCGTATGGTAGTTTGCCTTTCCATTCAACCACACCGTCAAGACCTAACTCCTTTTCTTGTTGCATCATATGTTCTTTCAGTTCGCCTTCTCCCACAATAATCATTTTGCTATTGGGATAGTTTTGTCTAAACTTAGCAAACGCAGGTAATAGTAAATCTGCCCCTTTGATGGGTTTTAGACTACCGACAAAACCTATACGAATTGTATTTCCTAATTGACGGGCTTGAGAAAATTCATAATTCGGAGCCAAGGTATTGTAGATGGTAAAATGTTGATGGCGACTAATAGGAACTTGAGGTGTATAGAGTTTTGACTTTCTGAAGAAACTCTTTTCCGCAGCCTCTGTGATACAAGTAAATACTTTAAGATAATGACGCTGCACAAAATGAACCAGACGAAGATTCTTATAGATATCTCCCATAGTATGACTTGTTGCCAAGATGGTCTTTATGCCTAACTTACGTAAAGCAATAATCGGCAAAGCCCCAGGAGCCATATACTGTATATGGGCAACTGTTGGATGATACTCTGAAACCACACGTTTAAGTCCTTTTTTCAAGAACCGATATTGATTACGAAGACCTTGTGGTCGGTTACCATAAGCTGATAGACATTCAACCCTACTACCCGCTAACTTAAATTTTTGAACCATCTCATAATCATACTCGAAATAGCATACCGTCACCACTCTATGGCCACCCGAGAGCAATGCTTCGACCAGTCTTAGAGTCTGCATCTCGGTTCCTCCGACCTTAAGGCATGGTATTCCAACAAGTACGGTTTTCATCTAGTCCAAGTATTTCTTGTATACATCTATAGTTTGCCTAGCACATTGTTCCCAGGAAAACTTGTTGGCCTGACTTATACATTTGGCAATAATATCATCTCTATCAATATCGCCATTCTCAAATTGCTCCATATATTTTGCCATGGCATCAATATCGTCAGGATCAACATAAAAGGCTGCATTTCCCCCAACCTCGGGCAGACTGCTGTTTGAGCATGTCACGACAGGAGTTCCGCAAGCCATAGATTCTAATACAGGCAAACCAAAGCCCTCGTATCGGGACGGATAGAATGTTGCTGTAGCCCCTTTATAAAGAGAAGCCAATTGATCATCAGATACCTGTGTGCAAATTTCTACATATTTGCTTAAAGATTCTGTTTGGAGATAATCGACAACTTCTTTTGGAACATTAGGCCAAACCAGTTTTAGATGATGCAAGGGCTGCTGCTTGGCAAATTGGGAATAAGCGCGCAAAAGATTCATCGTATTCTTCCTTCCCAAGCTGCATGACACCATCAAGAAATAGGGCGTATCAACGTCTCTATTCCTATCGTAATGAAAAAGATTGCTATTGTAGCCCCAATAGCAAACATCCACCTTCTCTTCATTTACGTCTAGATATTTGACAATATCACGCTTAGAGGACTCGCTGCAAGTAATAATTCCTCGGCATTTCTTGGCTAACTGAGGATAATTTTGGCGAGCGAACTCATGATCCAATCTCTGTTCCGGGTAGGTAAAATAAAGGGTATCATGAATGGTAATCACAGACTTGTCTGGATTATGAAGATAGTCGTGATTATGCGGAATATGAAGGAGGTCGTATCCTGTAAGCCATTCTCTAAAGGGAGTATGACTCAATATTTTGTTATATTGCTTGCGAAAAGGAAAATACAAGTGTTTGTTGGAAAAATGCAGATTCATATTGCGCCCGCCTATGCCCTTCATATTCTGCGAATACAGGACTACCTCAAAGGGCAAATCGTCCAACTGATCCATAGCCTTTACCAATTCCATAGTAGTACGGCCAATGCCTGAGACCCAACCTCTGACATAGTATGGCACAACAGAATTGATATCAATGGCTACGCGTTTCATCCTCTCAAAGTTTTAGGCTGTAATCTTTTCGTGAAGAGCCACCTGATGAAGGAATTTATGCCAACGCTGGTTTAACACCTTCTTGGTATAAAGCTTATCATAAGCATCAACGGCATTCTGGCTATATTCTATCAACTCAGATTCAGCATTCCATAGAGAGATAACCTGTTTCTCAAGATCATCCACATCAGACGGAACAAAGGTTCTGCCACAATATTTATTTCCATTATGAATCAACTCTGGGAAAGGTCCATGATTAGGGACGACACAAGGAACTCCTTTGCTATAGGCTTCTGGAATAACTAGAGGGAAGCCCTCATAACATCTGCTCGGTATGACAACGAAACGAGCATCCTCGTAAAACTTGGTCAAAGCCTCTTTGCCGAGTTGTCCGCAATATTCTACATTGGGCAATTGCACAATTGTTTCATTCTCCCGCTTGACTCCGGCAAAACGGAATTGTATCTCAGGATGCCTACGTGCAACTTCAACCAGAAGGTCAAAACCTTTCTCTTCACTCAGTCTTCCAACATATCCGACAAAGTTCTTGCCTTCAAGTCCCGCTTCTACTGAACGGGATGCCATATTCATATAGTTTGGGAATACGAAGATGCGATCTTCCGGGAAACCTGCTGCAACCAATTTCTCTTTCTGAAATTGGGTCAGACAGCAATAATAATCTACGTTTTTAAGGTAGGACCCTCTTTTGCGGGCAACTCTGTTTCGAAGTGCATATCCTAAAGAGCGAAAACGATTTCCCTCGCAATTATATCTTATGCAACCATTCTCATTACCTTTTATCAGACACTCTTCACAAGGTTTTCCATTACGTAGAAACAGACCTGTAGGACAAATAAGGCGATAGTTATGTACGGTCATAATCACAGGGATATCTGCCCGTTTGCATTCAAACAACGCCGCTGGAGAGATAAAAGGATAGAGATTGTGGATATGAACCACATCCGGCCGGAAACTGCGAATTGCCCTTCGCATCATTCTGACACCCGAACGAGAATAAATACCGCTGAAGAATCCTCTGATCTGCCCCCAGAAGCTATCTCGGGCAAACTTGGATGTACAGCGCAACACCTCCATCTCATAACCACTGGCACGGCCATCGGCAACAAACTGGTCTACCACAGCCTCTTCTCCGCTGTAGCGACCATAGTCGTTATGTACCATTAGGATTCTCATCTATCTTTAGCCTATGTGATTAAGAGAACGTGTTAGAACCGAATGTCAGAATGATGTCTGGATTTTCTGATTATTTCAAATCGTCCTTGTCTACTTCAACAGAGCTACCGCCTGCCTGACGATTTGCCTTAAGTTTCATGAACTCTTCCATAACCTTCTCGTGGTCCATGATGATAACGGTTGCACGGTTAAGTTCAAATGGGTCGAAGTCGAGGATACCACCCATATATACGCGCTTCAGCTGGTCGGGATTTACATCATACTGATAAATCAGCTTGTTGTAAACCACATCACTACGGTTAGTACTCAAGAACTGGTTACGCTGTTCGGTACCGGTCTTAGAGTCTGCAGAACCGATGAGAAGGAATTTATAGTTGGGGAAGGCCTTCATGATATAAGCCATACGGGCTATCTTCATGTCCTCAGATGGACGGATATCCCACTTGTCCAGTTCGAAAAATACCATCTCGTAAGGGATAAGCTGCTTCTCAAGGATATCTTCGAGAGTATATTCATGGCAGTCACGATCGAATGCTGCACGAAGGGAGTCAACAGCCACGCCACTGAATTGCTGAGCCTTCTGAAGAATCAGTTGGTCATATTCGGCAGAGAACTCAGAAATGGTATCGTAGGTGTAAATAGTATCAACATAGGTCAATACATTCACATTTACGGCATGGGAGGTATACATATGATTGGGCAAATCATCCAAATCAGAAATCTCGGGATCAACGTGTTCCTTGTACCAGGCCAGGCGCTTCTCCGGACTCCAGAAATTGAAGTTATAATGCATACCGAAATTCACATTAAGTCCCCAATCTTCCAAGGTGAGGCCTCTTTCTACGCCTTGTACTTTTTCGCGGTCGAACTGACCTTCATACATTGTCGCTCTGACATCTGCATAGATTTCAAGATTCTTAGTAGCACGCCATGATTCGATAATACCAAGGTGACCGTCAGCACCCATATTGGGATCAACAAGCCAAGAGACTTCCGTTACGCCTTGAGGATTTACACATCCTTCGGAAAGACCTATTAAAAAGTCAAAACCTATATAGCCGTATGTAAAGAATCTACGGGATGGTTTGTAGCGGATAAAGTGGCTTATATTGAACATTGCATCGGCTGTAATATAGGCTGCTTTCCAACGCTGTACAAGTGTGCCTGGCTTACTGTCATAATGCCAGTAATAGCCGCCTAAAGCCGTTGCACCCTCATATTCACATTGACCATGTCCGATATTGGGACGATACTGGTCGTAGGTTGCACGACTCATAAATCCTTCGTAATAGGAAAAGCCACCGCCAAAACGATATCCCAGCATAGGGAACATCCAACGGCCGAACAGCAGATTTGCATTGGGTTTTATTCTATCTTTCACCAAACCGAGATTGTCTTCATAGCCGAAATAGATCGAAGGGCCCACCTGAGCTTCGACAAACCAGTTGGTAAGGAATGGAGTATGTATCCAACCGATACCCTGGGTAAACGATTCGGTTGTTTCACGGGTTCCTGTATGATGTTCCTGTGCTGCTGCATAACCGCCAAATACCACGATAGCAAGCAACACCAATATAAATCTCTTCATTTTCATAATCTACAAATATTGAAAACCAATATTAATAATACTAGAACTCAACTGTAGAGCCTCCAGCCTGACGCTGGGCTTTGAGTTTGTTGAATTCTTCCATCACCTTTGGATGGTCCATGATAATGACTGTAGCACGGTTGAGCTCGAACGGGTCGAAGTCAAGAATACCACCCATGTACACTCGTTTCAGCTGGGCAGGATTAACTTCGTATTTGTATACCAGCTGATTGTAGACGACATCGCTTCGGTTTACGCTGAGGAAGTCGTTTCTCTTGACCGTACCGGTCTTCGAGTCGGCAGAACCGATCAGCAGGAACTGATAGTTGGGGAAGGCCTTCATGACAGAAGCCATTTTTCTGATCTTAATATCCTCTTCCTTAAGGATATTCCACTTGTCGAGTTCAAAGAATACCATCTCATAGGGCAACAGACGACGGCCCAGGATGTCATCCAGTCCGGCATCCTGGCAGTCGCGGTCAAATGCACGACGCAAAGAGTCTATCTGATCCTGGACATGCTGACGGGCACGGCGCAACAGCAAAGAATCATATTCGGGCGAGAAATCGTTGATGGTATCATACGAGAAAAGTGTGTCCACATAGTTGACTGTTGCAAAGTTATAGGTATGCGTAATCATTTCAAATACGCCCTGACGTCTGCGTTCTACTCTCTGGTCATCGATTACTTCATCCATCTTGTCCCACTTGGTACGCTGGGTTTCGTTACGGAAATGGAAATGGCGGGAAACGCCTAGCTGACAATAGATAGGAAAGTCCTCATTCAATACGGGGAGCTCTGCACCTGCAACAAATTCGCGGTCGAATGTTCCTGTCATGATAGAAGCTCTGGCATCCAGATAGGCACACCAGTTTTCGTTGAAACGGTAATTGAGGATGACTCCGCCATGGATTTCCGAACCGATACGTTCCTGGCGTTCACCTCGCATCGACTCGTCGCTAGGCTCTGAGAAAGCCAGATGGAATCCTGCTCCGGCATAAAGGATAGGTGTGAAACGGCGATTCTTCTGATAGGCTTCGGCGCTAATCAGTTTGACCATAATGTCAAGGATTCCGCAGCCATATTTCCAGCGCTGGATAAGAAGGTCGTTGTCATACTCCCAATAGTAACCTACGTATCCGGCCTGAGCCTGTCCTTGGCCGCCATGAATAGCTATAGAAGTCAGGTAGTCGTTATAGGTCTGGCGCGAAAGGAATCCATGCATCGTACCGACACCCAGTCCGAGACGATAGCCCAAGGCGGGATACACCCAACGTCCGGCCTTAATCTCTGCCGAATAGGTCAGATGTCCGTCTGTGATAGGATTCTTTCCGAAAAGGGGGCCCCTATAGTCCTGGAAACCTCCATAGAGATTTCCACCCACCTGTACGGCGGCAAACCAGTTGTCGAGAAAATGGGAGCGAACAAAGATGCCCATATCCTTTACAATACCCTCATCGTCGGCATATACCGTCGAAGCCTTTCTGTCGAAAAGGGTATCAATCTGGGCATTTACAGTCTGGGCTGCACCCGACAGAAGGATGAAAAGAAGGACAAATCGCTTTAATTGTTTCATTTGTCTACCCTTGTTTGTTAGTTTATTCTGTTAGTTTAATGATGAATCTGAATAGGTCTCGCCATAGCCGTAACCATAGCCGTAACCGTAACCATAGCCATAGCCGTATCCGCCATAACCGTAACCGAGGTTCTGAGTCTGGAATCCGTTAAGGATAATACTCATGGAACGGAGCTTGCCAGTTTTGTAAAGGTCCTCGAGGTCGGTAAGAATTCTACGGTCGCTAGAAGCCTCGCGGATTACAAAGAAGGTGGCATCGGCTACACGATTGGTAATGAAGGCATCGGCCACGATATCAATAGGCACAGAGTCAACGATGACATATTCATAATCCTGCTTGGCTCGCTCTATGAGCTGGTCGAAACGCTTGCTCATCAGAAGCTCGGCTGGGTTGGGAGGAATAGGTCCGTTGTGGATGACATGGAGCTCGGGATGGATTGAATCCTCCTCAATCAGGTCTTCATAGCTGCTACCCTCTCTGTTGGCCAGCCAGGTGGTCAGACCAGTCTTGTATTTTTCCTTGGTACCATGCCAGGACTCTCTCTTACGGATATCGCAGTTTACGAGAAGTACCTTGGATCCTGCATAGGCGAATGCCAGACCCAGATTGTAGGCCATGGTACTCTTACCGTCACCCGAACGGGCAGAGGTGAGCATAAAGACCTTGCCTCTGTCGGTATCGCCACCGATAAACTGGATGTTATTTCTCAAAATACGGTAGTTCTCGTTGTATCTGTCCTTTCCGCTCTTGCTGATGATATGAGAGGTATCCTCGTCGATTTCGGGAATCATACCGGTTACGGAGATAGAGCAATGGTCCTCTACGTCTTTCTTGGTATGGATGCGGACATCAAGGAAACGGATGATGAACATGATGGCGATAGGAACCAGAAGACCGAGCAGCAGGGCAAAGGTATATGTGCTTCTGGGAACGGGAGCGACCTTATAACCGCTGGCGTAATCGATGACACGGGTATCGGCATCGGTAATGGTCAGCTTGAGGGCGTTCTCCTCACGTTTGTTGAGCAGATAGAGATAAAGCTGTTCCTTGATAGACTGCTGACGGGTGAAACTCTGAAGCTCGCGGCGTTGCGAGGGAAGGGTGTTGATGGCAGCCGAACTGGTGTTCTGCTGTTTGTTGTATTCGCGGCTGCGGATACGCAACGACTCGGTATAGTTCTCGAGCGAACGTACAATCGTGTTGCGCATGGTTTCCATCTGGGCATCGGCATCCTTTACGAGAGGACTCTTCTCGCTGGTATATTCGAGCAGATGCTGACGTTCGAGGACCTTGGCGTTGTAGGACTCAATCATGCTGTTGACACCTGAACTTCCCACGTTGACATTAGGAAGCATCGCTCCGCGGTCGGAATCCTTGATCTTGTTGGTAAGGTCGCGTGCAATACGGATGCTCACCTCCTCTTCAACGATAGCCGAGTTATACTGGTTGCGGTTGTTCATGTTCTGACCGGCCTGGTTGTCGATGTCGGTAATGTTGTGTTCGCGCATATAGCTCTCCATGGCATCCTCCACATCCGACAACTCTACCGAGATGACCTCGATACGCTCCTGGATAAACTTGGCGGTATTCTCGGCCACACGGTTCTTGTATGCTACCGAATGACGGTTGTAGGTATCAATCCACATGTTTACAGCATCGATGCCGCGCTGGAGATTGACGTCGCTCATGGAAAGACGTATGTTGCCTGCCTCTTCGTCGACGATAGATGCCGACATGGCGCCGCTAAATCGGGAGATAGCCTCTTCGATGCTGCTGTAATGAATCTCGAGCGACTGGTCAGACACATGGGCTGCGCCGGGGCGCTTTTGGATTACGACAACACCACGAGGGGTAACGAGCGTGTCGCCATATTTGGCTGTCCACTCAAGAGGACGGGCGCCTTTCTCTGTCTCGATGGTCGTAAGGGTGTAGTCCGAAAGACGGCAATGGATCTTGAAATTGCAGCTGGGATAGGTGTTGTCCACGAAATGTGCATCGATGGGAGAACGGTCGTACAAATCCTCATCGGCAAAGAATCGGGGTGCGATATAAGTCACATTCAGATTGAGACCGGAAACGATATCCTGAATCACCTGACGGGATTTGAAGAAATGAATCTCTTTCTCTGCTACGCTGGGCGTACGGAAAGCCTTCATTACATCGGCATTCACCTGCTGGTTCTGCGAGTTGATCTGCATGGTAGCGCCCACCGAATAGACGTTGGGGCTCATCTGCAGGTGGAGCCAGGCTGCGCCGAGACATACCACAACGCAAATCACAATCCAATACCAGCCCGACAAAAGCAGACCGATTACCGACTGCACGATGGCAATAGGATCTTTCTTTTTCATGGCAGGAGGCATCGCCATATTGGGCATAGCTTCATTTTTTCCTTGGTCAATCATATAGTAGTGTAGAGTTTGATGTTTTGAAGAATGTTGATGTATTGTCCGGCTACGGGCTATTTCATTTTCGTATAGATGAGGATGGAGGTAGCAAGGCTTACCAGCGAGGTAATCATGCCGAAACGGCTCCACCAGTAGTCAAATCTGTCGTCGCTCTTCCAGATAGAGGTCTGGGTAGGATAGACATAGAATACGTCGTTCTGTTCGAGATAGAAATAGGGCGAATAGAAGAGGTCTGTCGTGAGGAGGCTGATGTAGTCGCTCTGCCAGATCGAATCTCTCTCGCGCATAACCAGGATTTTGTCACGGCGGGTGTTGTTGCCCAATCCGCCGGCAAGGCTAGCCTTGGCAACCAGGTCGAGTACCGTGGCACCATTGTCCTCAAACTGATAGACTCCGGTACCGGTCTCGCCGATGATGGTAACCTTGTAGCCCGCAATCTTGACGTTTACCGTTGCGCCATAAGCGATACCCTCGTTCTCGAGTCTCTGCATCAGGAAAGTCTCCAGTTCCTGGCAGGTGAGACCGTAGACCTTCACGCTGTCGAAGATTGGCATGGTGATATACCCCTTGCTGTTAACATGGAACACATTGCTGGGCTTGCCTTCGCTTGCTCCTGTCGGGGATGTGGAAACCGAATGGTTGAACATCTCTACGACTTTGGGGTCGTGATGGGCAACCATTATCCTCAGATCATCGCCTTTCTTGATCTTGAGGTCGTGGCGGGTAGGAGCCATATAGTCGCTCGGAACGACGATATCGTTGAGGAGCACCGACTTTTTGAAGGTGCCGCAAGAAGCCAGCAGCAGACAGGCTGCAACAAAGAGTAGTGTTTTATAGGACTTCATAAGCGTTGGATTATTGTTATGGGTATTGCCGATGTGTTGTACGGCCGGTTAATTTTTTTTCTGTTTCTGTTTTATGGGACTTACATCTCCTCGTGATGCTTGCGGGTATAGCGGAGGAATTTGGGGGTACTTTTCACGTTGCGGTCCCACATTCTTCTGGGTTCCTTGACAAAGCGCCATAGCCACTCCATATGATGATTGATGGCCCATTGGGGAGCACGCCTGATTGTTCCGGCATAGAACTCGAATGCGCCTCCTATGGCACCTATCACCTTCACGCTGGGCAAGCGATGCACGTTCTCGTGAATCCATTTCTCCTGCTTGGGTGCCGTCATGCCTACCATTAAGGCGTGGGGCTTGAACGACTCCACGTCGGCACAGATGCGCTGGCACTCCTCTTCGGACAGTTTCTTGCAGAAGGTGGGCGAATAGGTGCGGCATTCGATATGGGGATATTCCAGAGCCAGACGGGCTTTGATCTTGTCCAGAACCTCTTCTGTACTGCCCATATAATAGATGCGTCCACCCATTGCCTCCAGCTCGCCGAGCACATGACGATGGAAATCGTCGCCGGCAATCTTCTTTATCTGACGACCTTTCCAGTGATGCACTTCCATGCATATGCCCACACCGTCGGGCAGAAGGATATCGCAGTCTGTAAGCGCCTGCTTGAACGCTGCATCCTCTTCGGCCGTGACGAACGAATGGGGGTTGAGACAATCCACCACCCAGGGACGCTCCCTTCCGGGATCCACCATCTGCAGTCCGTCGATGTCGAGAGTAAGGTTGTAGCTGAAAAATTTCATGTTTGCTTGTGCTTGCTTGTTCGCGTCGGGTACGCCAAAGGCATCGTCAGTCCCGACACGGGTGCTGACTATTCAGATTTTTTGTATTTGCGAGCCCCGAAAGACTCATTTTTGTGTTTTCGGGCCGGAGATTGAACAACTTTTATATCGCATATTTAATATAAACTAATAAAAATCAACTCCGACAAACGCAAAATCAACGCATTAGGAGACATACCCCCCTTTATGCATAGAATGCAAATATATAAAAAAAAACTGACATATTTATATTTTTTCGTACTTTTGCACCAAATTTTTCAATTTATGAATCTTCTCGATCTCATCATGGCCATCCCCCTGGGATTCTTCATCTGGAAAGGATACAAGAAAGGGGCTATCTTTGAAATTGCCACACTTGCCGGACTCATGGGAGGCACCTATATTGCCATCCACTTCTCGTGCCGTGTAGCCCAGCTCATCGAACTTCAGGGCGAATATGCCGTTCTCATAGCCTTCTTCATCACCTTTGTTGCCGTAGTCGTCCTGTCGTTCCTTTTCGGAAAGATGATTGAGGGGGTTGTCAAACTGGTCAGGGTGGGCTTTCTCAACAATCTGCTGGGAGCCGTCTTCAGCATGCTCCAATGTGTCTGCATCCTCAGCGTAATACTCTACTATATCAACGTCATCGACAGCCGTGAGGCCCTTCTCACCCCTACAGCCAAGTCAGAATCGGCCCTTTACAAGCCCGTAAACAAGATGGGCAATCATCTCATCTGGCGACTCAAGAATTACGTCAACACTCACCATCAGGCCATCTCCGACGACGAAGAAGACTAGTCCTCCGCCTCCATGATCATCCTTGCACCCATGCAGGGGCTTACAGAGCTCCTTTTCCGCAAAGCCTACCACAAGGTCTTTCCTCAGGCAATCGACCTTGCCGTGAGTCCGTTCCTGTCGCTCACCCATGGCAATCTCAACCATGCCATCGACAAGGTGTCGGACGTATGGCCCGAGGCCAACATAGACTCCATTCCCGTCATCCCCCAGATTCTGGGCAAGGAGACCGACGAATTTGTCGCCCTAGCCAACCGACTCTACGACCTGGGCTATGAAGAGGTGAACTGGAACATCGGCTGCCCAATGCGTCGCGTGGCGGGCAAACATCGCGGCAGCGGCATCCTCCCCTACCCCGACGAGGTCAGAGAAGTCCTCGACGGAGTGGTGCCCCGTCTCAAAGGACGATTGTCGGTCAAGATGCGCCTGGGCTATCTCCGTTCCGACGAGATCTATCCTCTTGTGCCTATCCTCAACAGCCATCCCCTGGCGTCGGTCACCATCCATCCCCGTATCGGAAAACAGGTCTATACCGGAGTCCCCGACATCGAGGCCTTTGCCGACGTACTCACCCTTATCGAGCATCCTGTCATCTATAACGGAGACATCTGTACAGCCGAGCGTTATCATTATCTTCGCCAGCGGTTCCCCCAGGTGGAGGATTTCATGATAGGCAGGGGCATTCTTTACGACCCGCTTCTTCCTCTGCGTATCAAAGGTCTGCCTCTGCACGAAGAGCTGGCCAAAACCTTTCTGCGCACACTCGTCGATGCCATATTGGACAGTCCTATAACCGAAGCGGCCAAGATACGCAAGATTAAGGAATACTGGTGTCTGCAATACAAGTCGCTCCATCTGACCGAACAACAACGGATTCCCTTGCTTCATTGTTCAGACCTGCCATCCGTGCTTCACACTCTCGATGAGCTGCTAAGCCAATAGGACTCATCTTTCTTGCCTGTCTCGCTCTACTCCATTTCCCCGAGGCCACGGACAAGCTTTGGCCCTATCGGAGAATACCTATTCCCAGTTTGCCGAAGTTTTTCTTTTCGCGGGTCGGAGGTTTCGGCTGTCAAAA
>JAKSMQ010000018.1 GCA_024400565.1 Bacteroidales bacterium | reverse complement strand
CAAGAATTTTTCCTACATTTGCAGGAGTAGTTGCATTTTGGTCTGGAATCTACAAGGATTGAAGCCAAGAAAAAAAATTTGCTCATTCCAAAGGAATTTAGTATCTTTGCAAGTCGGTATTTGTCCGCTATTCCATATCTTTTTGCTGTCTTGCAAAGGGTTATAGAATTGACGGGTGATGCCGTCGGGGCTATTATTAAGATAATGTATCGCCCGACAATATCTTGGAGAAAATAAAAAAACTTACGATATGACACTCGAAGAATTTCAGAATGAATTACGTCAGGGTATTCCAACCGTTCTTCCCGAACCCCAACCCTACGATCCTACCGTAAACCACGCTCCCAAGCGTAAGGAAATCCTTACCGCAGAAGAGAAGAAGCTTGCTATCCGCAACGCTCTCCGCTATTTCGACCCCAAGGACCACGCCATGCTCGCGCCCGAGTTTGCCGAGGAGCTTCGCAAATATGGCCGCATCTACATGTATCGTCTGCGTCCTACCTATCCTATGTATGCCCGCCCCATCGACGAGTATCCCGCCAAATGCCGTCAGGCTGCTGCTATCATGCTCATGATTCAGAACAACCTCGACCCCGCAGTTGCTCAGCATCCCCACGAGCTCATTACCTATGGCGGAAATGGTGCCGTATTCCAGAACTGGGCTCAGTATCGCCTCGTGATGAAATATCTCTCCGAGATGACCGAAGAGCAGACCCTCGCCATGTATAGCGGCAACCCCATGGGCCTCTTCCCCTCTCACAAGGATGCTCCCCGTGTGGTTGTTACCAACGGTATGATGATTCCCAACTACAGCAAGCCCGACGACTGGGAGCGTTACAATGCTCTTGGCGTTACCCAATATGGTCAGATGACCGCCGGTTCTTATATGTACATCGGCCCCCAGGGTATCGTTCACGGTACCACCATTACCGTTCTCAACGCAGCCCGCAAACTGGGCGGCGGTACCGCAGGCAAGCTCTTCATTACCGCCGGTCTCGGTGGCATGAGCGGCGCTCAGCCCAAAGCCGGTAACATCGCAGGTGTTGTATCCATCACGGCCGAAATCAACCCCTCCGCTACCAACAAGCGTCACGAGCAGGGTTGGGTAGACGAAATCCATGCCGACCTCGACGAGCTCTTTGTTGAAGTAAACAAGGCTCTCGACGCCAAGATTGCCCGCTCTTTTGCATACCAGGGCAACGTAGTAGACCTTTGGGAATACTGCGCAGAGAAAGGCATCAAGGTTGACCTCGGTTCTGACCAGACTTCCCTCCACAATCCTTGGGCAGGCGGCTACTATCCCGTAGGTATCTCCTTCGAGGACAGCAAGACCATGATGGCCGAACAGCCCGAGAAATTCAAAGAGGCCGTTCAGGCATCTCTCCGTCGCCACGTAGCAGCCATCAACAAGCTTACCGCCAAGGGTATGTATTTCTTCGACTACGGCAACGCCTTCCTCCTCGAGAGCAGCCGTGCAGGTGCCGACATCATGAACGCCGATGGTAGCGCATTCCGCTATCCCAGCTACGTTCAGGATATTATGGGACCCATGTGCTTCGACTACGGCTTCGGCCCCTTCCGTTGGGTATGTACCAGCGGCAAGCCCGAGGATCTCGACAAGAGCGACCAGATTGCTATGGACGTGCTGGCAGAAATTGCTGCTACCGCTCCCGCAGAGATTCAGCAGCAGATGCACGACAACATTACCTGGATTAAGGGTGCCAAGGAGAACAAGCTCGTGGTAGGCAGCCAGGCACGTATTCTCTACGCTGACTGCGAAGGCCGTACCAAGATTGCTGCCCGCTTCAACGAGGCTATCAAGAAGGGCGAAATTTCCGCTCCTATCGTTCTCGGCCGCGACCACCACGATGTATCGGGTACCGACTCCCCCTTCCGTGAAACCAGCAACATCTACGACGGTTCCAACCGTACCGCCGATATGGCTATCCAGAACGTTATCGGAGACTCCTTCCGTGGCGCTACCTGGGTCAGCATCCACAATGGTGGCGGCGTAGGCTGGGGCGAAGTAATGAATGGTGGCTTCGGTATGATGCTCGATGGTAGCGAAGATTGCGACCGTCGCCTGCGTATGATGCTCCATTGGGATGTCAACAACGGTATTGCACGCCGTAGCTGGGCCCGCAACGAGGGCGCTATGTTCGCCATCAAGCGTGCTATGGAGGTATGTCCCGAACTCAAGGTTACCATTCCTCAACTCGTTGACGACAAAGTCCTCGAAGGACTCTTCTAACCGACATACGTCAATCCACGATACAAGGGACCCGCCTGTAAGGACGGGTCCTTGACTTATATTCTTGACTTATATTATAGTATTAACTATATAATATACAGGCCTTATTCGATAGGATAAGGCCTGTTGCTTTTTCAATTGATGATTTTATATAGAAATACTACTCTTCAAAGTCCCTATTACATTACATAAACAATTATATTTCAACAGACGAAACATATTTAATCCATTACATCCTATTCTTTATCATATAAAACACTATTGAAAATATCAATAACAATATAGGTACATTCTATTTTGACACCTCGCGATATGGGTGTATCTTTGCAACATACTAAGAGACGAGACACTTTCTCGAAACAACCAAATATTTTATAGATATTCAAACGATTAAGCAGATGTATTCACAAGAAGACAAGATAGAATATTTTATTGAAGACCTTTACGACCAGCAAATGAACCTTCTGGTCGAAACTGAAAAGGGCTTTAAGGCGGGTCTTGATATGTGCGCCCTCAATATCACTCACAACTCGGGAATCGGAATCAGCAAAACTATGGATCAAGAAGGCCTTGCCATCTACGAAATGTTTGTATTCATAACCGATGAGATCCAATCCTATTTTGCCAACATCTTCAAGCAATACTCTGTCGGAGAGCCCTTCACAACGGAAGAAATTGCCAACTATATAGACCGCATGAACGGAGCACACAGCATAGATACTAAACGTCTCTGCCGCCCACTAGAATAACCCCTTACACAATACATCTGATAACACTCTCACACTATAAAAACCACAGCCTATGAAGAAACTATTACTCACTTCAATCCTCCTGCTTACAACTCTCGCAACATACGCTCAGGATACCATATACCATCGCGAACTCAGAACCCGCGTTTATCGCCATCTGGTTATTGATACTATGGCTGCTAAGGTTACTACCGACAAAATGAATCTCGACCTTAGAGGCGATGTCAGAACCGTGACCTCACATATGGTAGATTATATTAATCATTCCATAATCGAAGACTCTCACACTCTCGACAAGCAGGGCTACGATATTGAATCAACACGCAAAATCGGCAACATTGACAAGAATGTTACCACTCCCCTTACCAAATCCGAGATTATTCGTGGGTTCAAGATTGAATATACCAACATCATACACAAGACAAACTCTTATAAAAAAGGAAAACTATACAAGATAGTAGTAGAAGACAACCTCCTTGGAAACTACGAAATAAACTATCTCTACGACCTATGTGGCAACGTAACCGGACACGATACCATTTACAACAATATTCATCATACCGACCATATAGCCCAATACGACCGCTTTCATAACCAAATCTATGTAAAAGAGAACTCTCGCAGGACCAGCGATAACGAATACACATACAAATACAATTACTCAAAGAAGGTTCTCGGGCAGATTGAGAGCATGATTGTAGAATGCTACAACCTCTATTCAAAGACCGTTTCTCTTTGCGTAACTTCCTATACCTACGACCAGAAGAACCGCCTGGTAAAGGAACTTAGAGAGATAGAGGGAGACAATATCGAAATAGACTACCAGTATGATGAGAACGACAACATCATCCGCAAGGACACCAAAGGAACTTCAACCAAATTTGAAGAAATTGTAGAGCGTGACTCCTACGGTAGCTGTCTTCTCAAATCTATCCAGCAGGATGGTAAGGTTGTACTTCAGATCTTCAACGACATCACATACAACACCAATAGCGGCATAGCATAATCATTTCCCTACTTTTTTTCATAAAGCTGTTAATAATAAAGGCATCCTCTGTGAAGAAGGATGACTCATTTATGTTCGAACCAGGGGGGCTTTATTTGGCCATATACTGTTCCATCAGACGTTGTACATATTTCCCGAATACATCAAACTCAATATTGACAACTGTACCAGGCTGGAAGTTGTGGAAATTGGTCACCTCGTGGGTATAAGGGATGATAGCAACAGAGAACATACCTTTCTCGGAGTCTACTACCGTAAGACTGACACCATTGATACTGATAGAGCCCTTGGGTACCGTAATACTGGGAGCATTCTCGTGATCATAGGTAAAATAGTAGCGCCAACTACCATTCTCATCCACTACCTTCGAACAGATAGCAGTCTGGTCTACATGACCCTGAACGATATGACCGTCAAAACGGCCATCCATTCTCATAGAACGTTCTACATTTACCTCAGTTCCAACCTTCCATTGCCCAAGACAAGTCTTCTGCATGGTCTCAGTCATAGCAGTTACTACATATTGCTTTTTCTCTTTATCGACTTTAACCACAGTAAGACAGCAACCATCGTGAGCCATGCTTTGGTCGATAGCCAGCTCGTCAGCAAAGTCTACCTCTAGAGTAAAATGGAAATTAGTACCTTCCTGTTCTATATTGACCACCTTTGCGGTCTTTTCTATAATTCCTGTAAACATGCTTTTTATTGTTTTTAGGGATGAAAGGTTTCACCCCGATATATTATTTCTTTTCTCTTCAATAACCTACTCATCAGCCTTGCCTGAGGCCAGTTTCTCTTCGTATTCATCCACCCATCGCCGTGCTGCTGCCGACCCCTTTTCTATGCCCTTTCTCATATACGTAATAGCATCCTTAAGATAATGCTGCTCATTGGCAATGAGCCCAAGGTTGAAATAGGCATCCGCGTAGTTGGAGTCTATCTCAATTGCTTTCTCCAGACTATTAACAGCCTCTTTATATCGACCCTGGATGTAGTGAATATGCCCGATATTTACATAGTTCTGGGCATATCGGGGAGCCAGTTCGGCAACTCGGTTGTAGCAGATGATTGCAGAATCGTAGTTGGCATAAGAATCCTCGTATACATAACCCTTGAGAGCTATAGCCTGTACCAAGTTGCTGTCGATCGAGAGCAACGCATTGAGACAAAGCATAGCATCGTCGGGACGATGGTCCTTCTGATGAAGGTATGCGCTTTTGTATAGCGCCGTCATTACTAACATCGGAGAAGACTGAGCCCAAAGGGACATAGTCATACCGAAGGTTAACGACAGAATAACGAAGATCCTTTTCATTGTATTGTCTATTTAAGATGAGTCTCGTAGTAGTCAAACATCTTCTCATAGAGATGGACGCGGTCGTATCCCAAAACATTATGTTCGTGGTGAGGATAGAAGAAATAGTCCACCTGTTTGCCAGCCTTGATACAAGCCTCAATAAACTCTATGCTATGCTGCCATACAACGGTATTATCTTCTGCCCCATGGATAACGAGCAGACGACCCTCTAAATCTTTTGCCTTACGGAGAAGACTGTTGTTCTTGTATCCCTCTGGATTCTCTTCGGGCATATCCATATAACGCTCGCCGTACATAATCTCGTACCATTTCCAGTCGATTACAGGGCCGCCAGCGCAGGCAACCTTAAAGACTTCGGGATGAGCCAGCTTAAGGCTGATGGTCATGAAACCGCCAAAACTCCATCCTTCAACGCCCATACGGTCTTTGTCCACGAAAGGCTGCTGCTGAAGGAAGCGTACACCTGCCATCTGGTCGGCCATCTCCAGGGTTCCCAGCTGACGATGGGTGCAGCTCTCAAACTCAAAGCCACGGTTGTCGGTACCACGATTGTCGAGAGTAAATACTACATATCCCTGTTGTGCAAGGAAAAGGAAATAGGGATTTCCTCCACCCAACCAACTGTCGGTTACCAACTGAGAGTGGGGACCACCATACACATATACGAGGGTAGGATATTTCTTGCCTGGTTCCATATTGGGAGGAAGGATCATACGGTAATAAAGATCGGTCTTGCCGTCGTCAGCCTTAATGGAACCCATCTTTATCTCAGGCATAGCATAATCGGCCAAAGGATTGGCTACATTATAGAGTTCTACCTCCTTACCGCTGGCAATATCAATAGCTACCGCACGTGCAGGAACATCAACCGAAGAATAATAGTCAATCAGCTGGGTACCTTCCTTGTTGATAACAACCATGTGGGTACCTTCTTTGCTGGTAACACGTTTCATCTCGCCGCTAGCAAGATTTACCTTATATACGGCACAACCGATAAGGTTCTCTTTGTTGGCTCCGACAAAGAAGTTCTCACTCTTGGCATCAAAGCCGAGGAACTGCTCCACTTCATATTCTCCATGGGTAATCTGACGGATCATTTCTCCATCGGTATTGTAGAGATAGAGATGCTTGTAGCCGTCGCGCATGCTGAACCAAAGGAACTGGTTGTCGTTGCCGGGAACGAAATACAGACCCTCGCAGGGTTCTACATAACGGGAGTTCTGTTCTTCGAAGAGCACTTTGTCAAGCTTGCCCGTTTCCACGTTGTAGCGCTCAAGCCACATGTGGTTCTGCTGGCGGTTAATCTTGGCGATATAGAGATATTTCTCATCGGGGCTCCAGGTAAGATTGGTAAGATAATTCTCGCATTCAGCAACAGAATTATCCTTTCGGGTCTGGAGATAAAGTTCCTTGCCGGTAGCAGCATCCCAGATTCCGACGGTAACATGGTGACTCTTCTCGCCTGCCATGGGATACTTGAAAGGCTGGGTAACAGCAATACCCTTGTTGCTGGTCTTTACCATAGGATAGTCGGCAACCATGCTCTGGTCCATGCGGTAGAATGCAAGCTTGTTGCCCTTGGGAGACCAGAAGGTACCGCCGTTGATACCAAACTCGTTGCGATGTACACTCTGACCATAAACCACATCCATGCCGCCGTCGCCGTAGGTATACTCCTTGCCGTGGTCGTTAATAACAAGCGTAGAGCCATCCTTGCTGTAGGCATAGCGCATCGACGCCACGTTCAGATCGCTTCCAGCCATAGCGGTACCCTTGCGGGTAACAGTCTTCTTGGCTGTATTGTAAATCCAGATGTCGTTGTACGAGGTAAAGGTAAACTCTTTTGCATTGAGAAAATCCACCTTGGGGATATAGGTCAGCTTTGTACCCTCTGCGGCAATCAGAGCCTTGTTCAGCTGGGAGAGGGTTACTACGGCTTTAGCCTTGCCCAGGTTGCCCTTTGCGAAGGAAGCAGCATAAAGAATGGTATCCTGCACATAGGCAATCTGATTGGTACCCGTCACAAAGGTAAATCCTCTCATCGGGTAGCTGGGTCTGAGTTCTCGGCTCATCAGCTGTTTTGAGCTGATCATCTTGTTCTGGGCTGCCGCCGAGAAGGCCAGACTCAGAACCATTAAGAAGAAGAATGTCTTTTTCATTATATTATTTCTTTATTATCATTAATATTATAAGCAGCAGAATACGCAAAGCCCGCGCCCAAAAACCTGTCACTCACATAGCTATAGCATTCGTATCATCTGCGATTGAAATGCAAAGATACATAAAAAAAATCAATCCGAAGAGGAATGGCAAAAAATGTTTTCCTCCACAGGTCTCATTCCCGGTCAGCCCTACGGCTCTCCACTCGTCTTACAACGCCTGTACTCAACTCATACAGAAGCATTAGCGGTACCACTACCATCATCATCGTAAAGGCATCTCCGCTGGGAGTTATTACCGCCGCCAGAATCATAATGACCACGATGGCAATCTTGCGGTAGTGTTTGAGCAGACTGCTCTTCAGCACGCCAATACGTGCAAAGAAATAAGCCACAACAGGCATCTCGAACACCACTCCCATCATAAACATCAGAGAGAGGAACGAACTGATATACGAATTGAGCGAAATCTGATTCGCCACAGCCTCACTCACCTGGTAGTTGCCGAGGAAGTTGAGCGTGAGCGGGAAGATGATGAAATACGAGACAGCCACACCTGCAAAAAACAACAGCACAAAGCTTACCACAGCACTCACGGCAGCACCCCGTTCCTTCTGATAGAGAGCAGGTTTCACAAACAGCCATAGCTCAGTAATCAGATAAGGGAATGTAACCACAAGAGCCACAACCCCAGCCATCTCCATGTGAATAAAAAACTGAGAGGCAAGGTTGATATTAATCAGCTCAACCTGACTGATATCGGGACACAAATCAGGCATACCCGTTGCGGATGCCAGCCAGCACAAGCCTCTATAGGTAATGAAATCCTGCCGCATAGGAGCCAGCACCAGTCCGTTAAAAAGGAAATCCTTGAAGCAGAAAGCACCTATGGCTACCGCCGTCAACACCAACAGGCTGCGTATTATCACCCAACGAAACACCTCCAGATGTCCCCAGAAGGTATTGTCGCTACTGTTCGACTGCGACATCGATTATGCTTGCTTGGTATCGTCGTCCTTCTGAACGTCGTTAGCAGCCTTCTTCACCTCTTCTTCAACGCCATTCATCGCGTTCTTATATTCCTTCACACCCTTACCCAAACCCTTCATCAGCTCAGGAATCTTCTTGCCGCCAAAAAAAACCAATACAATCAGAAGGATAATAATAATTTCAGAAGTTCCGACCATCAATAAGTTCATACAATAAAAGGTATTATCAGTTAATCAGTTGCATTTTCAGACAGGACACTTGGCTTACCCCTCGTAATCAAACAGAAAGCCACACAGACCCATAGTCCTTTCAAATTGCAAAGATACGACCATTATTTCAAATAGCAAAATCTTTTCCTACCTTGGCGGGAAGAATTAATGGATTTATTTTTCTTTCAACGAGTTGTACACGCCAATTACGAACTATGATTTTATAAATAATCAATCTATTAAAAGAAACTATCAATCACATCTTTTTGCAAAGATACAGAAGCCAAGCGATATAGAAAAGTGACAAGCAATTTCAGGAAAAGACATGGATATTATATAGAACTGTATATCGGCCTGGGTTCGGCCCACGTCCAGTCCGCGATTGTCCTTGGGTCGACCCTATTTCGAATGTCCTTCATACTACTTTTGAAGGAGGAAATTTCGATAGATATAGAATTCTGTAGTTGAGCGGTTCTGTATCGATTGTCACCCCTTAGGCTAAGGGTAGAATCCGTATAGCATCGGCCTAGCGTCCACTTTCGAGCCCGATTCGGGACGCTACTCCGATGCTAAGTGGACGCTAAGTGGACGCTAGGTGGACGTTAAGTGGACGCTAGGTGGACGCTAGGTGGACCTTAGGAGCCATGCCTGCTACACAACAGATATGCTCGTGAATTGCCCGTAATTTTTATCAAGAACAGATATACTCTTGACTAATTTCGCCAATAGGTCAGGCGTAATAGGGGCGTTCCGAGAGGAATCCCCTATTACCAAAAATAGCTCCACCTTTTCTATCCAAAGAAATGTTATTGAATATTAATACTATTGACTATCTGTTGCTCTACAAACCCAGTAAGATCGAGAGCATTATAAATAATGTCCAACCAATAGTCTGTCAGAGATACAGCATTTCCATTTGCATCAGTAATAGAGCCATTGAAATTCCTTACCTCGACGTCTCCAATACCATGAATATGATATGTTGAACCATCAATGGTCACGTCTCCTTCAAACGAGAACGTGTTGTTATCACGATCGATTACTATAACGACATCATATTTGACACCCTTGTATCTGCCTCCGAAATTGATAGTATCGCAGTCTGCAGACTTGGCAGAAATTGTTGTCGGTTCGGAGTCAACATTGGTAGCGGCTACAGTTGAGGTTAAGTCTTCCTTCTGGCAAGATGCGATGGACAATACCAAAAGAGACATGAAGGTGCCTAAAACCACCTTAAGTACGAGTTTATTATCTGTTCTTTTCATAATAGAGGTATTTGAATTAATAATTAGAGATGAAAAGAGCGTGCTATTTTCTAATGGAATTAATTAGGACGTATTTCATAATTCGTTGGTAAGTGTCATGGTCTGGGCAATGAAATACCAATATAGTCACGGTTTTATCCGACCCACAAACCAAATACTCACCCACATCCCCAGGGAAAGGAGCTATACTTTGAATGTCAACCTGATGATAAGGAGAATGGGTTGAACTAGTACCAGATTCTTTATTTACTACTGAGACATTCATTGTTAGCGAGTTAACCTTTCCTATGTTAAAAGGCGTCTTGTTGGTTTCTGGGGAGTTGCCCTTTTTATCAACGGAACCCATGGACTTTATCTCTTCCTTTAATTCAATATATGTAGCCTTGTCTGCTGCCTCGAGCATAGTAACGGTTACTTTGGTGTGGTTTCCAATATCATAGTTTTTGATTACGGATGCCTGAACTCCGGGTCGATTCCTGTAATGATTGAATATTGCTGTCTGACACAATACAGGAAGAGTGCTCAGCACAAATGCAATAGTAAATAAAAATCGTTTCATAATATTCTTAATTAAGAGTAGACAATGTTTGTTCAAATCTTTGCAAAACATCTTCAACATCACAATCATTCTGACATACTACTATTAGCTTGTCATCTTTAGGGTTACTCCGCATGGATGTTGTTGCTTGCGGTTCTGATGGTTTTACATCTGGCTGACACATATTTTCAAATTGATCAGGGTCTTCAATCCTGGCAATTTCAAAAGGTTGGGGTTGATTATTTGGATTGCCTATAATAAATACAGATAGACAAACGACACATGCCAAAGACGCAGCTAGGGCCATTTTGATCCAAAGTTGGTGGGTTCTAGATGGAGCCAGATTCTGTTCAGACTCACGCTTATGCATGTTTGACTCGTGTATCTGTTCTATAATTTCTTCGTAGTTATTCATTTGAAAGTCTATTTATTTGTTTCTTTATCCTATAAATACGTGTTTGAATATTTGTTTCAGTAGTTGATAACATCTGCGCAATCTCCTGTAATTTCCAACCATCCATATATAATGCTAATAACTGCTGGTCTTTCTCAGGCAAGAGGGCGATAAGTTCAGATAGTTCCTGATGCAGATAGGTTTCGGTTGAATCATCCGAATAGTCGGCATACGAAATACTATTGATACTTTGGTATCTTCGGTTTCGGCGTTGCCAACTGATACAGGTATTCAACACAATGCGCCACACCCACGTAACAGATTGGCATAACGGCTTATAATTTTTCCAACCGACCCATAGGTTAACTATCGCATCCTGCCTCAAGTCTTCATAATCCATCTCATTACCTCTGGCAAAGGCCCAGCATAATTTGTCAATAGCTCGATGATGTTGGTCCAGGAGGGTTAAGAACGGATGTTGACTTCTGTTTTCGATTTTCATGTCCTTATTAAACGATTATCGTACAGAAAAAATCACAACCCCGAAAAGAAAATTTACCAAACCATTGATTATTCGATTTGGAATTCTTTTACGAGACATTGAGGAGGAATGGTAGCCGAATGGGTAAGCCTAGGAACACATATGAATCAAATCAAATGCTATCAAACAAGATCGATATCCCTACCCAATCGAAGGAATGTCATAAAATAACAATAAGTCCGAAAGCCGATAATTATCAGTTGAATTTCAAATTATGCTAGGGGTAAGGCTGGCAGAAAGGACCTATGGCAAGCGAGAGGGTGGGCTTGCCGAGTACGGAGTGTGTGTTTGAGTCTTAGAATTTGTCTATAGAAGAATATACTGGGACGCAAGTTACTTAGCGTTTGATATACGACAGGAAGTCGAGGTCGATGCTGAATGAGAAGAAGGGTTTGACGAGCCACTTCTTACAGATGACATCGGTCATATTCTGCGAAGCATCAAGAATATCGTAGTTGTGTACGCCCTCTTTCAACACCTCAAACTCACACACATTAATACCCATAGTAAAATAGAAGAAGTCCATAAAGCGGAACGAGGGTCCTACATAGAAATTCTTGAACAGGTTGCTGCCGCCAAAGGCCACATGAAGACCCAGGTCGTAGGAGAACTGCTGGTCGAAACTACGGATATCGGTAAGCAGGGTTCTAGCCGTATCCGGTTTGTTGAGAACGGGGGTAAGATCCCAAAGCATTACAGAAGCACCCGTAATAAAGTCGAATTCCATATTGCCGGCATTACGGTTCCATATCTGCTTCTCGTAGCCGCTTCCGTCGGTCTTGGGGGTAAGACTGATGGTCCATTCAGGAGTACGATAGAAGCGCATGGCGATACCCTGAATGGGGCGGACCTTCTTCTTACGGTTGGTAGCAGTTGCCACCTTCTCTTCGGCCTCTTTAGCACGCTGAGCAAGATACTTGTTCTCTTCCTGCTTGCGGATATTCTCTTTGTCGATTGCAACTACCCTATTACGGAGAGAGTCAATTACATTAAGATAGTATCTGTTTTCTTGAGAGAGGCGTTCGTAGGCGGCTTTCTGATCAGAGAGCGAGGAGGTTTTGTCGTCGATACCACGCTGGAGAAACTCTATCTCGCGACTCTTGGCATCGATACTTGCCTGACGGGCAGTAATATCGGCTTCAAGCTTAGCACGATCGATGGTAGAACTGGAGAGGGCATCTCTATACAATTTCTCCTTCTCTGCCACAAGGGCCTCTTTCTCAAGGAGCAGACGATTCTTCTCTTCGAGCATACGGTTCTTTTCTGTGAGCTCTATCTGATAGTGGTCGTTGGCCGCTACAAGGGAGTCTCGCAAACGGGCATTGGCCGCAAATTGCTTTTCTGCCTTTACCAACTCGTTGTATAGATAGGAGACAGAATCGGTAAAGAGACGCATCTCGTTCGAAGATTGGAGCAAGAGTTCCTTGAGGGAGTCGCGTTCAAACTCAAGTTGCAGAATAGTAGCCGCATTGGTATCGGGCAAGGGAACAACCTCAAGAGGTTGCTGGGGTTCCTCTATCATGGGCAACGAATCAACCTGAGCCCATGCAGACAAGCCGGCAAAAAGTAACAGGACAGTTAGGAGAAGACGCTTCATGAGAGGTTACGGGGGTGGGGTATTATCGAACTGAATCGGCAAGGTTTTCGAGAGCTACGGTCTGCTGTTCGCCTGTAGCCATATTCTTTACCGTAACGGTATTGGCTGCAATCTCGCTCTCGCCTACAAAGCATACGAAAGGAATATTCTTCTTCGAGGCAAACTCCATCTGCTTGCGCATCTTGGCAGCCTCGGGATAGATAAGGGTGGAGACTCCTGCCTGACGCAACTGGGCTGCGCAACGGAGACAATAAGCCTGGCTCTCGGTTCCGAAATTGATGAAGAGACATTGGGCTGCCTGGCCAAGCGTAGCGGGGAATTTTTCAAGTTCGGTCAGCACGTCGTAGATTCGGTCGGCTCCGAAGGAGATGCCGACGCCACTCACGTCGGGCATGCCGAAGATGCCGGTAAGATTGTCGTAGCGGCCGCCACCACAGATGCTTCCTATGCTGACATTGTGGGCCTTGACCTCAAAGATGGCTCCCGTGTAGTAGTTGAGGCCACGGGCCAGAGTAAGGTCGAGTTCTACATGACACTTGGGCTGTACGGTAGCTATGAGGGAGAAGAGCTCGCGCATTTCCTCAACACCCTTGAGGCCTGTAGGAACCTCGGCAAAGAGAGCCTGGAGCTGAGACAGCTTGTCGTCAGCACTACCCGAAAGGTTGAATACAGGATCGAGGGCTGACACCTGCTCGGGGGTGAGACCGCGGCCGGCCAGTTCCTCTCTAACCTTCTCGAGACCTATCTTGTCGAGTTTATCGATAGCCACAGTAATATCAACAAGCTTGTCGGGAGCGCCGATAAGGTCGGCAATACCGGCAAGAATCTTGCGGTTGTTAATCTTAAGAGTTACCTCGATATCGAGACGCTGGAACACGAGGTCGATCATCTGTACCAGCTCGAGTTCGTTGAGCAGCGAGGTAGAGCCAATCATATCAGCATCACACTGGTAGAACTCGCGGTAACGGCCCTTCTGGGGACGGTCGGCACGCCATACGGGCTGCAGCTGATAGCGGCGGAAGGGGAACGTAATCTGGTCGCGATGCTGAACCACGAAACGGGCAAAAGGTACCGTGAGGTCGTAGCGGAGACCACGCTCGCAGATGGCTGGAGCTACCTTGTGATAATCCTGGCTGAAGTCGACATCCTTCATAAAATCGCCCGAGTTCAGAACCTTGAAGAGCAGTTTGTCGCCCTCCTCGCCATACTTGCCCATAAGGGTGGAGAGGTTTTCGAGCGAGGGAGTCTCGATGGGTTCGAAGGCAAAGGTCTTGAATACTTCGCGGATAGTATCGAAGATATAGTTGCGACGAGCCATCTCGAAGGGGAGAAAATCGCGGGTTCCTTTAGGAATGGAGCACTTCATTGTTGCCATGATATTGCCATGTATTTATTATATTCTAATAGATTACGACGCTTATACTCTGCGAAAATCCAGGGCATAAAGCGATGCAAATATACAAAAAAAGCATCACATGGAGGAAAAAAGCATCAAAAATCCGTCGTCTGCCGTGGAAGAGTCCTTGAATAAGGATTGAGTAACGGCCACGCTCCAAGGGCCTAGACTCGGCATAAAGTCGGCCTAGCGTCCACATAGAGTCCACTTTTGCCCCCATTCGTGCTGCCTATGTGCTGTCTGTATGCTGTCTGTATGCTGTTTATATGCTCTCTATACAGACCCAAAACGGACTCAATGGGATGATGAAATGATAATTTCAGGAGTCAGACCGACAACAAACTGAAAGAGAGTCTCTTCCCATCAAGAACAGACGACATAAAGGAAAGGCCGCCTGTCTGCCACACAATATTTATCGGACTTCGGCGTTATTAGATAATAAATCCGACTATCATTATGCCTACCTCAATAAAGCGACTTCTTGCTCTTTGCGCTATGCTGATTCCCCTGGCTTGCTCGTGGGGCCAGCAAAAGACTATTGTAGAGGTAAAGCAGAACTGCGGCGAGACAGTATATACCTTAACCTTAGGCGATTTCGAGCTCATCGCCCAGGAGGACGGCACGCTCAGAATCGTAGCCGAAGGACTCCCCTACTCCACCCAAAGTCCGGGTCAGGCCTCCCTGCCCGTATGGCGGCAGACGGTTTCTCTCCCCATTGAAGCTGAGCCCCAATGGGAAAGCACGATGTGCGAAGAAGAATACCGGATACTGGAATCCCCTATCCAACTCGTTGCCCAACCCTTATTCAAGGACGGTACGCCCGCCATGGTTCCCTCCTGCGAGGAAGCTGAATGGCGTCTGCTGGGAACCCTGCGCGACAACAGTCTTGCCCAGATAAGCCTGTGTCCCTTCGAATTGCGGGGCGACACGCTGGTAATAAGGAGAAAAATGCAGAGAAGGCTGACCGGAGCAACCCCTATGGCTGAGAGCAAGAACGATTTTCTCAACGGACTCACTTTCACGGGGAGAGCGCCCGGGTACCTGGTGGTTTCCCGACCCGAGTTCCGACCATCTCTTCAGCCATTCGTACAATGGAAAAGAGAACAGGGATTCGAGGTTAGAGAGATGTATGTCGACACCTATCAGAGAGACTCTATCAAATCGATGTTGCAGGCCCTCTATGACAGCACCCACGCCGAGGGTTCCTTTGCACGGTTCATTCTGCTTGTGGGCGACATAAACCATATAGAGCCCTTCCCCGGACGCCACAACGTGAGCGGCCTTCCTTCCTCTCTGACAGACCTCTACTATGCTGAATTTACGGGCGATGTGTTCCCCGACGCCCTTCTGGGAAGAATCCCGGTCGAAGACACCATTCAACTGGTTCAGGCCTTGAGCAAGATAATCGGATACGAGCGCTACCAGATGGCCGACGACGGCTATCTGGACCGGGTTCTTCTGATGGCCGGCAACGAGAGCCTGAGCCCCGCCCCCGTGGTAACCAACGGCCAGATAGACTATCTGCATAGGGCTTTTGCCCACGCCATGCCCACGGCCGAGATTACCCATTTCCTCAACCCGGCCTTCGACACCATACCGGCCGACTGGTCGTTGCTGCGCAAAGACAGCGTGTTAGCTGCCCTGGAGCAAGGCAACGGCTTCGTCAACTATACCGGCCACGGAAAGCCCTATTGTCTGCAATATCCTACCATCTCGAACAACGACTTTCTCTCCCTCCCCGACGATGGAAAATTCGCATTTGTAATCAACAATTGCTGCCAGGGCAACGACTATGTGGCCACCTCGCTGGGAGAGACCCTCCTACGCAAAAGGAATGGCGGAGCCATAGGCGTGATAGGCGCTACCAACCAGACCCTCTGGAACGAAGACTACTACTGGGCTGTTGGGAGCAAACCTCTTTCGACCCAACCAGCCTACGATTCAGCCTCTTGCGGAGCCTTCGACCTGATGCTCCACTCTCATGGAGAGTCCCGTCTGCAACAGGCCCTTACGGCCGGACAGATTCTGATGGCCGGCAACTATGCCGTTACGGAGTCGGGGTCGCAGTTTGCCGACTTCTACTGGGAGATCTACCATCTCTTCGGAGACCCTTCGCTTGTGCCTTATCAGGGTCGTGCAGAGGCAATTAATCTTGTATGCCACGACTCGATAACCATGAGCACGAGCTCAATTGCCCTATCCGGAACGCCCAATTCGTATGTGGCTCTGGCTGAACAGGGAGCCCTGCTCGGAGTAACGCTTCTCGACAGCCTTGGAGAAGGAACAATCCGTCTGAATGCCACACCCTCCGACAGTCTAGTCACCCTGACAGCATCCAGGCCCTATATGAAGCCCTGGATAGACACGATGAGAGTCTGCGACTATCCTGTGGCCGTCAGCCCTACGCCCCAGCCCTCTTTTGTCCTCTATCCTAACCCGGCAAAAGACAGAATCACAATAGATTTAGGCCCGCAGCCCGTCAAGGCTTCGATTAGCATTTATGATGTTCACGGACGGCTTGTGGCCGATTTAGGCAACAATTTTTGCTCTTCCATACAATATTCTTTGCCCCATTTGCGTTTAGGAGTTTATTATGTGGCGGTAAAGACCGCCTCATCCTCTATTGTAGAACGACTGCTAATAACCCATTGAAAAGATGCCTGACAACATCATATACTGGATTCCTCAAACACCCGACAGCACGCGCCACTCGGCCGCCAATGTCGTACCTGTCGTAGAGGAAACTCCGGTAAATCAGCAGGCTGCGATAGCTACAGCAGAGGCCAAAGAGCGCGAAGATAAAGCCAAGAAAGCAGAAGAAAAGAAGAAGGCCGAAGAGAAGAAAAAGAAAGAAGAAAAGAAGAAAGAGGAGAAGGCCAAAGAAAAGGCTAAAGAGAAGGAGGGAAAAGCCCAGGAGAAGGAGACCCAGTCCGAAGAGGAGAGCCTCTCCGACGGTCCCCGCCAAGAAATGATTTTCCTGAACCAGGAGCCCTATCAGTTTGTGCAAAAGGACATTCCTCAAGAGACATTCTGTATCGACTCCGTCTTTGCCCAGTTCAACGACGTTGTTCCCCAAAGCCGCGAGAGCCTGTTTACCGAACACAAACTGCAGACAAGTACTCTCGATAATGCCTCGGAGGCAAGACATCTGAACGGTACTCCCGACTGGATATTCGGAGTGCTGGTCGTATTGCTCATTCTGCTCAGCGTACTGATAAACACCCTCAGCATCAAGACGACAGAAATCATCCAGGCTCTTTTCAATCCCCGCGTTCTCTACCGCCTGTTGCGCGATACCAACACCCGCGACCTCCGTCCCCTTCTGCCTATGGCTCTTATCAATATGGCAACCATAGCGTTAGTACCCTTTGCCATCAAGATTCCTACCCTGATACAGACACCCCTCGACGGATTGGCCTATTTCGGAATTGCCCTTGCTGGCCTGATATTCTATTTCTTTGTTCGGAATGGGTGTGTCCACCTGCTGGGAGCCATTTTCGAGAATAGTCCTGCCACAAGCATCTACATAGCCAACACCTACATTTTCGACTATATCTCAGGCATGATAGCCCTTCCCATGCTGATGCTGGTAAGCTATTGCACGTTGCCCAAGGGGCTGGTTTACACCTTTGGCGGATTGCTCGGATTATTAATGCTGATGAGATTAGTAAGAGGAATTTTTTTGACAATTTCTAATATAAAAAACTCTAAATTTTATTTATTTTACTATCTTTGCATTCTTGAAATCGTGCCGTTACTGATAGCGTTAAAGGTACTTATATCATAATCTATCAAAGAGTTATACATACAATAAAAGAGGTCCATGAAGCTCAAAAATATTCTAATTTCTCAGCCTGAACCCGAAGATTTGGAGAAATCCCCCTACAAAAACCTCATCCAAAAACACAAAGTTAACCTTACTTTCTACAAGTTTTTTGAAGTGCAGGGAATTTCTGTGTCTGAATTTCGCAAGACACGTATTCATCTTACCGATCATACTGCAGTCATTTTCAATAGCAAGAACTCCGTTGACCATTTCTTCCGTATGGCAAAAGAGTTGCGCGAGGTGATACCCGAATCCATGAAATATTTCTGTACCACCGAAAGCATAGCACTCTACCTTCAGAACTATATCCAGTATCGCAAGCGCAAGGTCTTCCCCGGCAACCAGACTTTTGGTGAGCTGATAGATATCATGACCAAACATCGCGACGAGAAATTCATCTTCCCCTGTTCCGACGAAAAGCAGACCGAATATACCAAGCTGCTCGACAAGTCGAAATTCAAATACACAAAGGCTCCCATGTATCGTTCCGTTCCCCGCGACCTGAAACATCTCAGTCTCAAGGACTACGATATGATCTGCCTGTTCTCTCCCATAGGAGTCCGCTCTCTGCTTCAGAATTTCCCCAAGGCCAAAGAAGAGGTCATCCTCGTAGCCGCTTTCGGTCCTGCTACCAACAAGGCTCTTTCTGCTGCAGGAATCAAGGCTACCGTGATAGCTCCCACCAAGGAGTCTCCCTCCATGGCTATGGCCGTTGAGAACTTCATTATGGGCAAAGACTCCGGTCCTATGATCGACCAGAAGCCCAAGATCCTGAAGTCGAAGACCTCTCTCCGCAAGAGTACCACCAGTTCTTCCTCTACCTCGAACGACACGCCCGCTACCACTCCCCAGCGCAAGGCAACCAAGTCGGTATTTACCAGCAAGGCCAAGTACAAACAGCTGATGGAGCAGAAGAAGGCCAAAGCAGCCGAACGCCGTCAGATACGTGCTGCCGAAAAGGCCCGCAAGCTGGCCGAGTCGGAAGGTCTGTCTCCCGAAGAGGTAACCAAGCGTATGGAAGCCGCAAAGCAGGCTGCCGCCACTACTACCCGCGCTACCAAGACAGCTGCAGAAAAGACAGCCAAGACTACAGTCACCAAGGCTGAACCCAAGGCCAAGACTGCCACAAAGACTACAGCCGTAAAGAAAACTGCCACTCGTACACGAGCAACTAAAAAGGAAGAATAATCCCAACGATGTATACTTTCAGCAAAGGCGAACGACTGTGCAGCCAAAAGCTGATAGACACAGTATTCCAACAAGGGGAGCGCCTCATGGTGTTCCCTTTTAGCGTACGCTGGATGGTAATACCCGAAGGAGATTCCCTCCCTTTCGAGAGCCAGGCCCAGGTGCTGATAGTTGCTCCCAAACGCAAGTTGCGTCATGCTGTAGACCGGAATAGGACCAAGCGCCTTATGCGCGAATGCTACCGTCTGCAGAAACCCGAATTGTACCAGTTTCTTGAAGAAAACCGTCTGCGGCTGATACTCTCCCTCTCGTATATGCACAACGAGGTCTTCCCCTACTCTGTCCTGTACCCTAAGAGCGCAAAGATGCTGACCAAACTGAAGCAGGAAATCCTCAAGAAATGTTCCTCCTCGTGTGAAGAAAATGATAATAAAGAATAGGGAAAGATGTTGAAAAAGATTTTCTCCTGGCCGTTTCTGATGCTCATAAAATTCTACCAGAACTGCATATCGCCTTTTACTCCGGCAGCCTGCCGCTACACTCCTACCTGCTCCCAATATGCCAAGGAGGCCATTATCAAATACGGGCCTGTAAAAGGAGGATGGATGGCATTCAAACGCATTCTCCGATGCAATCCATGGGGTGGTTCAGGCTACGACCCCGTACCCTGATATCCTCATTTGAAGAGTATTTTTTGCTTTTTTGTTCATCATTTCAAAAAAGTTCGTATCTTTGCACTTTAAACATAAAAACATATTACAATGAAAAAACGTAACATCTTTGGCCTTTTCATGGCCGCAGCCCTTACCCTTTTCGCCACCAGCTGTGGCAAAGCCGACGACCGCGAAGGTTTCGCATCAATGGAACTTACTCCCGAAAATGCTCTTACCATTACTGAGTTCATGGAGCATGATGCAACCGCAGCTTATCCTATGACTCTCTCTATTGCTCTCGTTGACGGTCAGATTGTAGTTAGAGGCGGCGAATGCCATCCCGTTCTTGACCAGGTTCCCCAGCAGAACACATTTGCAACCGAAGCTACCATTGCTGATTATGGCAAGACCGGCAGCCTCAAGAGCGTAAAGGAAATTCCTACCACCGGCTACACCACCTCTGTTGCTCCCCAGGAAGAGCATGGCTATGTTGTAAAAGCTGTTGCCAAAGGTAACCTGAATGCCTACAACAATCCCGCAATCCACGATCCCGCAGACCTTTATGTCCGCATCTATATCGAGGAAGCTACCGAGAATGGCTACACCATCCGTTATCAGTATCCTTTTGTTGTAGAAGACTAATCCTTTTGGATCAGACATCTTATCTTAACCCGGCGAGAGAAATCATCCGCCGGGTTTCGGTTTCTCTTTTTGTTTGGCAATTCAAGAAATATTCTTATCTTTGCAACGAGAAAGTAACGGTCACAACCTTATGCAATCCATCCGCAAGATATTGTCCTATTGTCTATTCCCGCTTACCATCTGGTATGCGGTAGGCGTGCGTATCCGCGGCATTCTTTTTGATTGGGGGATACTCAAGGAGGAGTCTGCCCCCGTCGCCACCATCGGCGTAGGCAACCTTGCTACCGGAGGAACCGGGAAAACGCCCCATACCGAGTATCTCCTGCGACTGCTTCACAACAACTATACTACAGCCTTCCTCAGTAGGGGTTACCGCCGCAAAAGCAAAGGATTCCATCTGGCCTCGGAGCCATCCTCTCTCACGCCTGCCGAGCTGTTGGGCGACGAGCCCTCTATGGTGGCATCCAAATTCCCCGATGTCATCTCTTCTGTCTGCGAGAAACGAATGGAAGGCATTCGGAATCTCATGCAGCTGGAGAAGAAGCCCCAGGTTATCGTGCTCGACGATGTCTATCAGCATCGTTATGTAAAGCCCTCTGTCAACATCCTCCTCTCCGAATACGAACGTCCCTTCTACGACGACCGGATTCTGCCTTTCGGAAACCTCAGGGAAAGCCGTAGGGAGAGCCGTAGGGCCGACCTTATCGTCATAACCAAATGTCCTCACGATCTCTCCTACGAGAAGCAGAACGAGATACGGAACAGACTCCACCCCCTCCCCCATCAGAAAGTCTTCTTCTCCTGTCTCGACTATGGTCTTCCCGTTGCCCTCGAAGGGAGCAGTCCTCTCTCCAAGGATGCCAGCCACATCCTTCTGTTCACGGGCATCGTCCATCCTCAGCCGCTCAAGAAATACCTTGAAAAGGACCACGAGGTAACGTTGCTTCAATTCCCCGACCATCACGATTTTACCAGAGAGGAAATCCAGAATCTGATCAATACCTTCCATCAGATTCCCTCCAGCCGGAAGATCATTCTCACCACCGAGAAGGACGCCGCCCGACTACGGAACACCCCCGAGTTCAAACTGTTCGACGGCCTTCCCATCGGCTACGTTCCCATCGAAATCCGATTCCTAAATTCCTCTCACGATTTCGACCAGACGATAATCAATCACATCTAGACAAACCCTCCTCAGACCCGCTATGAGAAACAAAAAGACCACACTTCTTGCCCTTCTTATTCTTCTTTGCAGCCCGCTTTCTGCCCAAGAGAAATATTACGGATCCTTCTCCGACACTATCATCGTCCCTCAGGCTATGCCCTCGGATATAGCCCCTGAGATACTGGCCGGCAAGGCCTATGATTTTCTCCGTCACACAGACGAGATGTTCCATCGCTACAAGCTTGACTTCGAATCTCAGGGAAGTTCCTTTCGCCTCGACCTGCAGGAAATAGAACAGCAGCATAATGTCAAATGGAACGTCCTGCGAGACAAACGGAAAGAGATTATTGACAGTACCGGCCTTTCCGAAGAGAGAAAAGAGAAGCTGCTGCAGAAATGGCAAGATGAACTCCGATATCTTAATCTTGAAACAAACTTGAAGATAAAGAAAGCCAAACAGCCCTACTACATCAAGGATGCCGGCGAAATATTCCTGACCTTAGACAGAGTGAGTACCAAAAGAGGAATCCGACTGGGACTTGTCCACGCTTTACAATGCGACATGGGCGATGCCTCCTATTTCTTCACCTATCACATAGAAGACTCTGCCCGGATCAACCCTCACGACTTCAACGACACAACCAGCGTAAAGAGATTCCAAATAGAGGAATACCTGACCGCCCGCCCCGACCCCATGGCCGCCTGGCAGATATTTCTCCTTCACGAATCCTTCCACGCAATCCCCTGTTGGTGGCACGCCTGCTATAACCAGAACACTTATATCTTCCGACTCGAAGACCTTGAGAAGATACACGAAGCTTGGGGACTCACAGAGCAACAGGGAAGCCCTTTCACAACCAAGCCCTACTCCCGTCCCAACGAGAAAACCAACCTTCTACCTTCCGTATCCAAAAAGAGCAGAAACGTATATCAGGTACGATGCTGCTACTGGAACAGCTGGGAGGGACTCATCGCACAGACGGTAGAAATCACCTTCAGCCAGAACCGTATCACATACCGCGTAGTCAGCCTCGAGAACCTCTACAGATTCAATTCAGGCATCATGTTCTGACCCGCGCACGCGTTCATTTTAATTACAAAAAATCTTAACTGAGCATTTTTTTGAAAAGAAATCATTATAGTTTCAAAAAAAGTGTGTATCTTTGCAATTTGTAAGCCCCTAGTGGTACTAAAAGCAAAAACAATATAACTGAAACAATTAAAAAAGATTATACCATGAAGAAACTGGTTCTTTTAACTCTCTTCGTCACCCTTATTATGGGTGCAGTCAACGCACAGTCCAACAAAACCAACACCGTTCCCGCCAATGGTCCCAAGATTGAGTTCAGCACTCGTCTCCACAACTACGGCCAGATAGACAAGGGTGGCGATGGCAACTGCGAGTTTACCTTTACCAACACCGGCAACGAGCCCCTTATCCTTGCCAACGTACGTGCAAGCTGCGGTTGTACCACTCCCAACTGGACCAAAGACCCCATCATGCCTGGCCAGACCGGTACCATCAAAGTAAAATACAACACCAATAACATAGGTAATTTCCAGAAAACCATCACCGTTACCTCAAACTCCGTTGTTGACGACCGAGTAGTACTTACCATCAAAGGCAACGTAACTCAGAAATAGTCCCCCCGCTCCATAGCACGACCGACTATTCATCCATAGGGACAAAGCGGACTCAGCATCCGCTTTCTCCTTTCCCCTTTTTTCCCAAAGCAAACAATCACACATAAACAATAAATTCCATGCCTCAAATTTCTAAGAAAGGAAACGATCTGCCCAAGTCGGCAATCCGTAAACTTATCCCCTATAGCGATGCTGCCAAGGCTCGCGGAACCAAGGTTATCCACCTCAACATCGGCCAGCCCGACATCGAGACCCCCAAGGGTGCTCTCAAGGCTCTCGCTGAAACCGAAATCGGTGTTCTCGCTTATGCTCCCTCCAACGGCAACCTCAGCTATCGTAAGAAACTCGTTGAGTACTACAAGCGCAACGACATCAACATCAACGAAAACGAGATCATCGTAACCTGCGGCGGTTCCGAGGCCCTTCAGTTCGCTTTTACCGTATGTCTCAATCCTGGTGAAGAGATCCTGATTCCCGAACCCTACTATGCAAACTACAACACCTTCGCTATGCTCAGCGACAGCCAGATTAAGACTATCCCCAGCTCTATCAAGGACGGTTTCGCTCTGCCTCCCATCGAGGAATTTGAGAAGGCTATCACCCCCAAGACCCGCGCTATCATGATCTGCAACCCCAACAACCCCACTGGTTACCTCTACACCAAAGAGGAACTCCTCAAGGTTGCTGAACTGGTTAAGAAATACGATCTCTTCCTCTTTGCTGACGAGGTTTATCGCGAGTTCTGCTACGACGGAGCTGAACACTTCAGCGTAATGCAGCTCGAAGGCATCGAGCAGAACGTAGTCCTCCTCGACTCCGTTTCCAAGCGTTACAGCGCTTGTGGCGCCCGTATCGGTACCCTCATCTCCCACAACCAGGATGTCATCAGCGCAGCTATGCGTATGGCAATGGCACGTCTCTCTCCTCCCAGCTTCGGTCAGATCTTCAGCGAAGCTGCTATCGACACCCCCAAGGAGTACTTCGACGCTGTTAGCGCAGAGTATGTAGCTCGCCGCAACACTCTCGTTGAAGGCCTCAACAAGATCCCCGGTTGCTTCTGCCCCACTCCTAAAGGTGCTTTCTACACCATGATCGAACTTCCCGTTGACGATAGCGACAAGTTCTGCCAGTGGCTCCTCACCGATTTCACCTACAATGGCGAAACCGTAATGATGGCTCCCGGTACCGGATTCTATGTAAATCCCGAGGATGGTAAGCGTCAGGCACGTATCACCTATTGCCTCTGCATCGACGACCTCAAGCGCGCTATCAAGTGCCTCGAGGAAGCTCTCAAGATTTACCCCGGCCGCATCTAATCGCGACCTTCTCCTGATATCAAGTGTTGCTTCGCCTCTGCGGGGCAACACTTTTTCTTTCTGTATTATTTTTTCAGATGATATTCTTATGGCCTTTGCCAACATTCCTACCATCTCACTTTTCGAAAATTTTGGAGAGAAAACCATCGACAAGGATAGTACATACGCGTGAGGCAGTCTCGGAAGGTGTGGGTCCCAGGTCGATGCGAGTCCCAGACAGCACGTAGGCAGCATACAGACAGCACCTTGTGAGCTCTAAGCATGCAGAAAACGAGTCGTCTAACCTATCAGCGTGCTACCTGTATGCTCTCTAGGGAGACAGAACGTCCTTTCTCTGGCATATTCCCTCTCCCGGAATGTCAAACCTCAAGACCTATCATAAGGAGGAGGCTTGCTTCGTAGGGGAAACATCTTTATCTCTACCCCCAAATCTTCCAATTCCAAATCTTCCAATTAATAAATGGTATACACATACCTCTATATATCTTATCTAACTAATTAATATATATATAGTTATATAGAATATTAGAAGAGCATAGATACCTTAAAATCTAATTGGAAGAACTGGAATTGGAAGAATCATAAGCAATAATATTTTCTAAGAAGCACAACAACAACAGAATACGACAACGCTAACTCAAATTCCCCTAAGAGGCATTAGCTCAGTAGAGGCAAAAAATGCCTCAAATGGACGCTCTCAAGGGCCTAAAAAGACCTCCTCGAACCCAAAGTTCCCCATTATGGGAGCGTATTCGTTTCAGGACTATGATTCCAATTTCGCAATAAAGGTTCCAAAACTGACTAGGTAATAGGTAATTCTAATAGTTCAACTAGGATTCTGTATAAAACAAAGACGGGATCTTGATTGTTCAGATGCAAGACGACATCCTTACGGGCCAATCTCTGTCGACAGAAAAATACCCGACAGACGAATAACCATTGGCTAATGGCTAATCCAGACATCAACCCCAATACCCGCCAAAGCTTCAAAAACGGCCCATAAATCCCCGTCCTCATCAAATATGGATAATCGGTAGGCGACGGAATAAAGAGTCCTCTAGAACGCGGATTCTCGAAGGAACTCTTCGTCAGGAACGGCAAATGCTATTCCAAAACGGCGTGGAGGACTTCGTGGGAGTTGAAATGGCGGAAATCGGAGATATGGGCCTGAAAATACTGGAGCAGAATATTGATGAGGTCGATACGTTGCTGGAGCGGAAGTATGGGCGCCGGAGCCGAGGAATGGACCATTTCGAGAAAATAGTGTAGATGGAGACTCTCCGTAGGGTTGAGCAAATAGGCAATATTGCTGTCGGTTGCCATCGTAAACTTGGAGGGATGGGGTACGAAACAGCCTTCTTTCATGTTGAAAAGGGGCTCCTGGATGCTATAATTGTTGAGAGGTTCGATACCCAGATGCTGCGACAGGCGAAGCATAAAGACGATGGGCAGCTCGACGGGAACCCGTTCCGCGGCATCAAGTCCGGCAAGGGTTTCGACCACATAGCCGAAAAGCATGGGATTGGCCTCCTCTTCCCTCAGCGTCTTGAATAACAGCTCGTTGATAAAGAATACGACAGCACTATGTACGGGAGAGACCGTGAGCGAAGGAAACTGTCTTGCCGGATGCATCTCCTTGATATAGTTGAGAGTAGACCGTGGATTGGCGTAGACGACTGCATCGAGATAGGAAAGCGGCTGAAGCAGATTCATACGGGCCCGGCTCTTGCCGCCTCTCACGCCCTTTATGATGTAGCTTCGTACGCCTAATTCGCGCGTAAACACCCTGGCAATAATGCTGGTTTCGGAATAGGGAGTGGTATGTAGCACAAGGGCTTGGGTGGAGACTAACAAGGCTTGAGTAGGATTGGTCGGGATTGCAATTGGAGGATTAGCGAACGATGAGTACCTTGCCTACGGCCCAGTTCTTGCCCTGTTTGTCGGATGCAAAGACGAAATAGGTACCCGAGGCCACACGCCGGCCCTCGTTGGTACGTCCGTTCCATACCGCCTGACCGCCATCGGCTGTCGTGCTGAAGACGATATGTCCGGCTGCATCGGTTATATGGACCAGGGCGTTGCGACTGAAGCCCTTGATGGCAATAGGACCATCGTATTCGGGACGGACGGGATTGGGAAATACACTTACCTCGTTGGCGGCAAAGGCTGTAGCATAGGTGGCCGTAGAACGATAGGATTGTATGCCCCGATCGGTTCCGATAAATACTTCGCCCGACTCGGGCTGAATCTCTATGCAGACTATCTTGTCGGAGAAGAGAGGGCTGTTGCGCGACGTGAAATGGACTATCTCGTCGTATCCGTTGGCCGAAATCAGATAGAGTCCGCCCTGGGATGTGCCCACCCATTTACGATTGGCTCCGTCAACAGCAATTGCGGTAATGCTTTCGTAGGCCATCAGATACTCGGCAAATTCGTTGTTGGAGATAGTAATATTGATACAGGTCACGGGCGATTTTTCGCCGTTGCCTCCGTTGGCGAAGGCCTGATATCCGTTGGTAATGACCTTAAGGCCCTTGTTGGTTCCGATCCAGATGTCTCCGTGGTGGTCCTGGACAAGACAATTGACCGATGAGGTCTCGAGTTTGCTTCCGTTGTTGGGGTCCACATAGGCCATCTTGCCTTCTCCGTCGTGGACGTAGATATGGTTGGCACGTCCGGCAAACCACTTGTATCCCCTCACGCTATCGCAGATAATCTTGTCAATCTCCGACCCTCCGGTCAGGGAACTGGTATTGAAACTCTCCCACGATCCGTCCTTGCGTCGTACCACGAGTCCGTTGTCGACCAGCGAGTTGGTAAACCAGGCGTTTCCCTTGATATCATAAGCCACAGCTCCGGTACGGATACCCGAATAGTCGCCCTGGACGCAGGTCTGGAGCGCTCCGCCGGTATTGGCGGTATTGAAGAAAGCGGTAGCCTTGCTGTCGGTATACTCTATGACGCCCGATCCCCATGCGGTTGCCATCATCTGATGTCTGTCCTTGGGGTTGACGGCTATGGAGAGGATGTCGTAGACACCCGAAGGGAGGATGCTGTTGTCGGCTTGCTGCCAGCGTTCGTTGTCAAAGATATAGACCTGGGGAAGCAGATAGGCATTGGTAAAGGTGGTCGACTTGCCGCCCGGGCATACCATTATCTGGTTGCGGAAGGGGACGATACGATAGGCGTTGTCGGAGCCCGGACCATTGGGGGTACGGGTGTTGACCTCCAGACTGTTGGGGTCTACCTCGGTCAGACCGGCCCATCGGTGGGCCACATAGATCTTTCCTCCTGCCAGGATTGCGTCGTTAGCCTTGAAGTCTGTCAGCCAGCTTGTCTGCGTCAGGGTCTTCTCAAGATGATATTGGGTGTCGTAGACGAAGAGGCTGTCGCCATTGCCCACAAGAATCCGGTCGCCCGAAGGATGGACATAGTCGGCATCGCGCCAGTCAGACCGGACGACGCTGATGGTATTGGCGCTCTCGACCAGCAGACGCGAAAGGCTGTTGAGTCCGTCGAAGAGAATCAGCTCGTTGCCGTTGGTCTCAAGGCGTGCTCCTTCAAAGAAAGGAATGGGATTGCAGACCGACCAGGTCGATACGATATTGAGCAGCCTGTTGTTCTTGGGCGCCATGAGGAATCCCCTTGGGGTGGCGGCGATAATAAGGCTGTCGCAGAATGCAAGGTCGTAGACGGGAGCCTGCGAACCGTCCTCGCCCAGATAATAGGTCTCTTCTATCTCCTTGCGGGCGATATTGACCACCACGATTCCGAATCCGCAGGAGAGATAGGCTCGACGGCTGCCGAATCGTATGCTATGGATACTCTTGCTGCCCGAAATGGAGCTCCGCTTGATATCCGACAGGTTGTATACATGACCGTCGATAATCAGGTCGACATTGGCGTTGGTATAGGCTACGACCAGACAACGGGTGGAGGGGTCGTAGGCGATAGCCGAGATGCCCACATCACTAAGGTCTGTCGTCTTGTCGTGAAGGGTAGTAGTCCCGTCCGAGCAGTCGTAATGGAACAGACCGAGGGGGGACGAGGCATAGATACAGTCTTCGGCCTGACATACCTGGTTGGCCTGAGAGTAGGAGAAATGACTGCGCCATTTTCCTATGCCCGTCTGGGCAAGGAGTCCCTGGGGCAGCAGGGCCAGCAGAAGGAGTATGTAGGCAAGATGTTTCATGTCGTTCGGCGGATGAATAAGGTCTGGTAGAGAACGGCCAGCACCCAGGTAAGGGCCGACCCGGCTACCGAGGAAATGCCTATCTGTAGAATATCGCGCCAGCTGAAGAAGAGGAGCGAGTAGTACACGATGTAGTAGGCCAGTATGAGGATGATAAGATAGTAGAGCATGGGGGCGATGGGAACCGAGCGGATGGAAGGAACATCAATCTCGATATCCTCGCCTCGGGTGAGTATCTTGTCGGCAAAGAGTATGCGGAGGAATGCGACAAAGGTGGCCGCAAAGGCATGGAACCCCAGCATATTGCAGCTCACATCCTGGAGCAGGCCTGCCGAGAATGCTATCAGGAGCATGGCCAGACGCGGGGTCGACGTGGGCAGCATGAGTATGCAGAGTATGTAGAGGAAGGGGGTAATGTAGCCTCCCAGATAGATGTTGTTGAGCACGAGCGTCTGCAACAGCATCAGAATCGAGAATCGGACTATGTTAAGAAGAGTATTGTTCATCATTTGCTGTCTCCTTCTGTTTTGCGCATCAGGGCATCCTGTTCTGCCTTGAACCGGTTGTCGACGATATAGACATGAGAGAGGTTTACAAAGTCGGTAGCCAGACTAACCTTTACCTTGTAGAATCCCGACCCCTCGGAGGGCTCGGCGCTCTCGACGTAGCCTACCAGGATTCCTTCGGGGAAATCGTTGGCCAGGCCTGAGGTCACGATGGTGTCGTTCTCAAACAGCTCGTACATGGTGGGAATATCTACCACCGTAGCCGTACGGTAGTCTCCGCCCTCCCAGATGAGGGTTCCTACCAGGTCGCCGCGACGTACCTTGATACTGTTGCGGCTGTTGCTGTGGAGCACGGGCATGATGGTGGCGAAATTGCGGGTGGTACTTACAACCACTCCCACTACGCCCTGGGGCGACACGACTGCCTGGTCTACCTGAATGCCCTGGGCGCTACCCTTGTTTATCATTAGGTAGTTGTCGGGCTTGTTCCACGAACTCTTGATGACGCGGGCTTCGGTATAGGAGTATTGCTGCTTGTAGACGGTATCGCGGATGGTAAAGACGGTGTCGGAGTAGCTGATATATGACGAGGCCATCTGGGCGTGGAGGCGCGCATTCTCGGCTGCCAGCAGCTCGTTCTCCTTGCGGAGTCCGAAATAGCTGGAGACCGAGTTGACCGACGAGAACCAGCCTCCGGCGATGCCGTTGGCCCACGACACGATGCGCGAGCTCTGGTAATAGCTGTTCTTGCTGATCATCACGATGGCCAGTACCTCTAGCAGAAGAAAGAGGAAAACATAGTTGAATCGCTTGAGATAGTCTAATAGTGGACGCACAGGTGATGAGGAAGTGTGATATTAGTTTAACTGTTGAGGAAGTTGGCGATGGCCTGCTTGGTCTCTTCTACGGCTCTGGTCAGGTCGTCGTTGACGATGGTAATGTCGAAGCAGGGGCTCTCGCTGAGCTCTTTCTCCGAGCGAGCCAGGCGTTTCTGGATCGACTCCTCGCTATCGGTTCCGCGGCTGCGGAGACGCTTCTCCAGCACCTCGAGGCTGGGAGGCATCACGAAGATGGAGAGAGCCTTGTCGCCGAAATATTTCTTGATGTTCTTGCCGCCGTTCACGTCGACGTCGAAGATGATTACATGGCCGTTGTTCCAGATGCGGTCCACCTCGGTCTTGAGGGTTCCGTAGCAGGTGCCGGCATATACCTCTTCCCATTCCAGGAAAAGGTCTTCGGCTGCACGTTTCTTAAACTCCGCATGATCCAGGAAATAGTAGTCCACGCCGTCTTTCTCTTCGCCACGGGGCTGGCGGCTTGTAGCTGAGATGGAAAACTCAAAGCAGTCGAAATGCTGCAACAGTTGTTTGATGATGGTGGTCTTGCCACAGCCCGAAGGGGCGGAAAAGAGTATTGCTTTGTGGTTATTCATGCGGGGTAGAAAGTGGTTGCGGGGTTAGAATTTGCGGTTGAAGATGGCGAAGAAGGTCTTGACGGCCAGCGATTCCATATCCCAGTTCTGGCGTTCGGCCATCTCGCTGACGGCTACCATAGCGGTCTCGCGGTCGCTGATGCTGTTGAGCTGGAGTATGAAATCGTTGTATACTCTCATGTTGCCGTGGAACAGCTCGCTCATGAAGCTGAACTTGTCGTTGATGTTGATGATGGTACGCAGGTCGTCGACTTTCTTGTCAAAGTTGCGTTCAGCATCCGACTTGTTCTGGCTGTACATATCGGCCAGGGTCTTAACCGTGGGCTCCTGGGTTGAGGTAGAGTTGCTCTGTTTGAGCAGGTCGATGAGCGAAGCCGACTCTACGGGAGGAACGGCTGCGGGCTCGGCCTTGGGAGCGGCTATGGGAGCAGGCTGGGTATAGGTCTCGGCCTTGGGAGCGGAGACAGGTCTGACCATCGAGTCGGCAAGGGTTGAGCCTGCCTTCGTTGCCAGGGCGTCGTAGATGGTGGAGGGCTGACTCTGCAGGGTCTCGAAGAGCGAGGTCTGCTCGTTCTGCTTGGGCTGGGGAGCAGGAGTCTCCTCGAAAAGGAGGTCGTTGCCGGGCTGCTCGAGTTCTTCGAGGCTGGGCTGGCTGACGGCTTCTACCTGGGGCTCGAAACTTACAGGCTCGGGAGCAAAGGTGGGCTCGGCCTGGGGAGCGTCAGCCAGCGAAACGGTCTTGATGGTAGCCTTGGCTGCTAGAGGAGCGGGCTGGGGAGCGGGTTCGGCTTGGGGCTGAACCCGCTCTTCCTTGGGCTGGACGGGTTCTTCTTTGATTTGGACGGGTTCTTCCTTAATCTGGACAGGCTCTTCCTTAACCTCTTCCTCTACGGGCTTTTCCTCCACGACTGGTTCGGGTTCAGGTTCAGGCACGGGTTCAGGTTCAGGTTCGGGAGCAATCTCAGGTTCTGCTACGGCTGCTACGACAGGTTCGGGCTCGGCAACAGGCTCGGCCATGGGTCTCTCTTCTGCCTCGGCCTGGGGTTCAACTGCAGGAGCGGGAGCCTCAGCATTAAGGTTCAGAACCTGCTCATACATGGCACGGAGATCCGCCAGAAGAAGATCCACCTCCAGCGAGGCTGCGCCATTATCTTCTATTCGTTGCAGAGTGGCCGACATTTTAGCCAATCGCGCCTTCAGACTGTCCATTTTGTTTTCCATCGTGATACTTATTTCAAAAAATTACTTGTTATTATTACATAATAAGCACAACATAGCATACTGGTTCATACAACAATAAACCTCATACCATGCATGTATTGGGAGAGGTCAAAGATACACTATTTTTTTATAATACAAGAAAAATAATGACAACGGGTGGCCACTTAACCACTTTCCCGGCTCCCGACCGCAACATCCGACGGCCTCAAAATCAGATCGACTGCCCCCCCATCAGACTGAAGGGGCTTGCGGGCTTTGCAATCGCTTTTCCGACAGGCCCGGCAGACCATAGGGGGCATACAGAGAGCACACAGACAGCACACAAACAGCACATAGGGAGCACAAAAGGATGAACCCGTGCTGTCTGTGTGCTGTTTGTATGCTGTTTGTATGCTGTCTATACGCTCTCTGTACGTTCTCTGGCCCGAGGCGGGCGTGTAGTCCTATAGACCCGTATAGAGAAGAGCGTTTTTTTTCATCTCAACAGCAATTATCTGCTTTTTCCAGTTAGACGCATTTTCAAAAGAATAAGCGTTCCCGTTTCGAAGTCAACCCTCATTTGGAGAAAAACATCGGGAAAATGATTCCAAACAGGGCTTTTTACACCCCTTTTTGCCCGATTTGGAGACATTCTGTACCCCATTTCGGGTACAATCCTCGTAGGAGAAGAATAGATTCAATGTCTATTAATCCGTTGAATATGCGTTCTTTAGACAAGCAAGAGAGTGGCATTCCGTTACAGTTACAGTTGTTACAGTTAAATTTTGCGAGGCATACATAGCACCTTTGGATTATATATTTACTTAATAATTAATTAGTTATATAGAATATAAAGGTGTATGTAACACACATTTTTCAACTGTAACAACTGTAACTGTAACCGAATCCACCCAATCACTTCTCTACAAAGCAGTTAGCAAGAACCATAAGCGTTACAGCCCATACGGCTTGAAATACTCAGAATAAATGTCCGTCAAATCTTAACAGACATCCCTCAACGAATTGATTTTCCATTCAAAACAAGAATAACAGCGATAAAAGGATTTCGCTTCGCTGAACATAAATTATCATGAATTATCCATGAATTTTCTCATAAATTATTGTATTAAAATAGATTAGTTATGAATCATAAGAATAATTAATGAATCAATTCGTGAAAAATTCGTGGTAATTTATGTTAATAATATCGTATCATGAGTATCCTTAAATCTTAAATGATACATAAACTGTTTGCAATATTATGTGGTGTGTTTATAATGATAACCTGTCGGGGCGTTATTTCTTCACGATGGGTCTGGCTCCGAAACGGTCTCTGGTTCTTACCACCAGGAGGTACTGCCCTGCGGGGAGTTCGCTGAGGTCTGCCTCGGTCACGGCAACGTGGCTTTTCCTGTTCAGGAGGGTCTTGCCGTTCATGTCCATAACGGATACCTCATAGGCCTCTGACAGGCCGGTCGTCAGGGTTATGCGGCCCGTGGTGGGATTGGGGGAGACTGCGAAGGTCAGGCTGCCTACCCCGTCGATACCTTCCTTCTCCGAGAACAGGGCTGTGAAGAGTGTATCCTGCATCACCGTTACGATACGGGGCTGATCCGTCACGCCATCGTCCCAGCCTTCAAAGATACCGTTCTGTGCCACCGATACTGTCAGCGTAGCATCCTCGCCTTCCATATACAGGCCTCCGCCCAGCACCTCGCCCAAATCGTCGTTACTGGTGGCTGTCTGCACGTTATAGTAGGGCTTGGGCTCGAAATATGCCGTAAAGGAGGTGTCGCTCACCAGATGCACCACTCTGGGGTTGTCGGTAACGTTGTCGTTCCATTGGGTGAACTTGTATTCGTGGAAGGGGGTTGCGGTAATGGTGTTGTCTGTTCCGTCGAGGAAGGTGCCGCTGCCGCTCACCGATCCTTGTGTCTCATCTGCTGAAGTTACTTGTAAAGCGAATTCTCCGTTTGGGAGGAATAATGCCATAAACGATGTATCGCTCAATAGGTGGACTACTCTTGGATTGTCGGTATTGCCGTCGTTCCACGAGAGGAAGATGTAACCGGGATTGGGGACAGCCTCTATGGTGTCGTAGCTCTCGTCGGGCCAGCGCCCCCCTCCCAGCACCTGACCGTACAGGCTGTCTTCTGGCGTTGCATCAAGAGTCCATTTGTCTGCGATAACAAGGTAATAGCCTACGGGACTTTTTCCACAAAAATCATACCAGCCTATTGTCGGATCAAATTGATCATAAATAACAAAGGGCCATCCCTGGGGTTCGCAAATTACATCTAATTCTTCCCAATAATCACGAAAGTTACATTCTTTGTCATCCTTGAATACATAATCGTAAAGATCCAAAATATCCACATAGAGTGTATGAATCATACCGTCTCTACCAGACCCTTGATAATTGCTGTTAATGGTACCGCGAATATAGAAATCAGTATCGACATACACGGGGGTCTTGAAATAAGCTTCGTAGAGATAACAATACTGGTTGTATTCACCATTCCAACCTCGACGCAATTCCATTACCCTTGCCGTTGCCGTATCCCATCTCACCGAATCGAGAATCTGCAAGTCTACACCATCAAGATAATCCTGGCGCAAAGTATGGTGTCTTCCCGTCAGCTGATACAGATACAGGTATTCGGGACGCTTTCGCTGACCTGGGAGAGAATCTACCGTAGGAGGGCTATAGTGCTGCAGCATCGCCACTAGCCCCTTTATCTTCATTCGGCCTGGAGCATGTTCCCATTTGGCTGGAGATGAACTGCCCGAGAACCAATCATGAAACTTGTATAAGCGACAAAGGCAACTGTCTACAACACCATCGGGATGAAAGTTTGGACAGTCATCGTACCACTTGGTATAATAATAGTCGTCGCTACGGGGGAATGCGGGTATGGTATCGTCCGTATCTGTGGGCTTGGCGGGTAATGCAAATGCCAGGGTGGACATCACCAGCATGGCAACAATGACGAGGAGTTTATATATTGCTTTCATGGTTTATTTCATTTATCACATTTTTATTACGTTGCTAACCTGTTGGATGAATTAATTTGTTAATAATTTCTTTCAAAAAAGTTGTGTATGTCAATAATTTTTCGTATTTTTGTGGTAAAAATCAAGTTATTACAAAAAACCATCATCATGCACAATTTTTATGCAAAGATACGCAAAAATTCTTGATATATGCAAGCGTTTCTCGAAAAATCTCGTCAACGAACGT
>JAKSMQ010000017.1 GCA_024400565.1 Bacteroidales bacterium | reverse complement strand
TTTTCCTCGTGCTTTTCTTTCTCAAAAGTTGCATTTCTAATTGGAACTTAGGATTCATCCAATAGGTTTCTTTAATATCACGGCTCCTACCGCTTAAAAATTAACTTTTCTACTGAATCATTAATCTGTATCTCAGAAAGATAAATATAGAAGGAAGAGATATCGACTACAAAAGTGGCCGTTTTGACTACAAAAGTACTACAAAAACACTACAAAAAGACTACTAAATCTCTACAAAAACACCGAATGGACACCGAATCGACTCTACAAAATCTCTACAAAATCACTATATCGGGACTGAATCGTCTCTACAAAACCAAATTCAATTCGCCGGTCGCAATTTGAATAGTTTTCAATTACGGAAAAAGGAAGGCAACCGGTTTCCCAAAGAAGAAAAAGCATAATCGAAAGAATAGAGATACCGGTTGGAAGAATTCGATTTCCAGTAATCTCTGAAAATAAGCAAACATCATTTGCGAGGGGGGATAGAAGGGCTCTCTACTGAACATCTACAAACAAAAAGCAAACAATTCTAGAATCTACAATATGATTATAGTGGTTGTATACTGCCATTATACTGGTTCTACCCCCGAGGGTTAAGAAACTGTATGGGCATAGAATAGGCATTTTATAGGTATGTTCGCTAATCTACTCTATAACCTGAAAAAAATATAAAAAGGTTCGATCTAAGCCCCTGCCGAGTTCATTGTTTAATAGAAATTATTAAAATTAATTCATCCAATAGATTTTCTTATTACTCTATTATGATTTCTACGGGTTATTACTAATGGCAATTTTGTACAAAAACAGAATAGGAGCCATTAACCATGGCTCCTATTGATAGAATATCCAATGGAATGTTGGATTACATAGGTTCTATTGTGCGGGATAGGCGGGCGCAAAGTCCTGGTAAGAAGCGCTTGATCTGGGCCATAAGGAGCTCTTTGCTTCCGATACGTACCTCGCGTTTCTTCTTGTATACGGCCCTTACTATCTGGTTGGCAGCCTTCTGAGGCGTTACGCCTCCGGCCTGACCGGCGTCCATCTTCCCATGCTGTTTTCCGTCCTTCTCGAGGGCATAAAGGGAAATATTGGTCTTCACGCGACCGGGGCATACGATGGTAACCCGGATGTTGTGGTCATACTCTTCGGCCGCGATGGTCTCAAAGAAGCCATAGAGGGCATGCTTGGCGCTAGAATAGGCACAACGCTGGGGAAATCCGAAGAGTCCTGCTATGCTGGTGGTAACAACCAGTTGTCCGCCACCTCGTTCTATCATGCGCGGAAGGATGACTTTGGTCATGATAACGGGAGCAAAATAGTCAACGTCCATCACTTTCCGGATGACGCGCATTTCGGTCTCTACAGTAGTTCCGCGTTGGGAGATGCCTGCGTTATTATAGAAGACATCGATGCCGTTGAAGGTGTTCCATGCCTTATCTGCAAGCGCCTCCAGTTCGTCAGTCTTGGAGAGGTCGAAGGGCAAGGATGCGGCATCGGGAGCTCCCAATTGCTTGCATTTCTCTACCACCTTTTCCAACAGGTCTGACTCCAGGGCTGTTACGATGATGCGAGCCCCTTCCTGTGCAAATCGGTATGCGGTCTGTTCTCCGATTCCGGAACTTGCGCCTGTTATCCAAACGACCTTGTTTTGAAACATCATAGTTGGGTTGTAAAACGATTAGTCGGTTATTGTATCTTGTTGACTTCATCAACAAACCATTGAGCGCGGTCGGTACCCTCTCCGGCGTTGAGTAGAATGATGTCGTTCTGCTTGATAAGTCCTTGTTCAAGAGCTTTGTAGAATCCTGCATAGCATACCATGGAGGCGGGTCCCATGAGGACTCCGTTCTCTCTCTGCATCTGCTTGCCGAACTGGGGAAGGCTTGCCTCTTCTACGCGTACGAAATCGCCGCCACTCTGACGTACCAAGGGAGCTACGATGGGGTAGTTGCCGGGATTGGCTGCGGTAAGGATTCCGATTCGGGTATGACAGTCTTTCTTGGCTTCATAGCGGTTCTCAAAGCCGACGGGCCAGTTGTGCTCTTTGGCCCATTCCCATGCGGTAACCATAGGGTCGCATTCGTCTTGCTGAACGAGTATCATTCGGGGCATACGTAGCTCGGGGAAATCGTTGCGGACGTCGCGGTATCCTTTCTCAAGGGCGATAGGGGCGGTACCGCCTGCTACGGCTTGCATGTAGACTGTAGGGAGCTGGCCCAGCTGTCGCATGCATTCGAAGACGATAGTACGCTTGGATTCTACTCGAATGGGGTCAATATTTCCGCACGACATCATTACGCCGTGACTTTTGTGGTATTCAGCTGCTTCGTTCTTGGCGTCGCCATAGGAGCCCTGACTTACAACAAGGGTCTGTCCTGTTTCGAGGATGGACTTCTTGGTATTCTCATCTACCCACTTGGGACTGAAACAGGTAAACTTGATGCCTGCTTTGGCAAGGTAGGTAGCATAAGCTGTTCCGGCATTACCGGTTGAAGCGAGACAATATTCCTTTACGCCATGTTCCTTCATTACAGAGGCTGCGAGCGATCCGCTTACATCCTTGAAGGAATGGGTTCCGCCATTGAGGTCGTTACGGTACATGTATACTTTGCAGTCGATACCATATTTCTCTTTGGCTTCGCGCTCCATATGTTCCCAGCGCTCCATAGGGATGGCACCTTCGTTGAAGGATATGACGTTCTCCTTGTTTTCGAGAGGAAGGTAGTCAAAATAATGGAAATGGCTGTGGACGTCATCCTCAAAAGATTCAGGCAGACGGCTATAGTCGGCTTTGGGGTATATTATCTCAGCGTAGTTTGACCCACATTGACATTTCTGGTCATTGGCGAACCACTCTTTGAAAGAACCGATGGTTTCGCCGCATTTCTTACAAACTAGTTTGTATTTCATTGAGGGAATAGTGATTATGGAATAGTGAGATGGAATATGACGAAAAAATGATTAGTGACGGGAAGAAATTCTTCGGGTCACTAATCACTATTCACAGGTCACTATTTTGCAAGACGCATATTGGGCATGGGCTTGTTGTATTCGCCAGCATCGAGTTTCTTCTTGATTTCCTTGAATACGGAGATGGTGCGGTCAGCATGCTCTTTGGTATGAACAGCTGTAGGAATGATGCGGAGCATAATCTGGCCCTTGGGAACAACGGGATAAACTACGATGGAGCAGAAGATACCATAGTTTTCGCGGAGATCAACAACACAATTGGTACCCTGATTTACGTCGCCGGGGAAGAATACGGGAGTGATGGGGCTCTCGGTTACACCGGTATTGAAACCCTCGTTCTGGAGAGATTTCTGAAGGTAGCTGGAGAGTTCCCAGAGTTTTTCGCGATACTCGGGATGTTGGTTGATGATCTCGAGACGACGTTTAACGCCATATACGATAGGCATGGGAAGGCTCTTTGCGTAAATCTGGCTACGCATGTTCATGCGGAGATACATAATGATATCGGGGTCGTTGCAGCCAATAAAGCCACCGATGCAGGCCATAGTCTTTGCGAAAGCGCAGAAGTAGAGGTCGATGTCGTCTTCGCATTTGAAATGGGTGTGGGTACCGCGTCCTTCAGGACCCATAACGCCCATACCATGAGCATCGTCGATAAGGATACGGAAGTCGAATTCCTTCTTGAGAGCGCAAATCTTGTCGAGAGCACCCAGGTCGCCCTCCATACCATAAACGCCTTCGGTAGCAACGAGGATACCGCCACCCTGCTTTTCTGCCAGAGCGGTAGCCTGAACGAGCTGTTTGCGCAGACTCTCGATGTCGTTGTGCTGATATTTGAAACGCTTGGCGCCGGTTACGCGGAAGCCGTCGATAAGACATGCATGAGCTTCGCTGTCCCAAACGATAACGTCGCGGGGGCCAACGATAGTGTCAAGAATAGAAATCTGTCCCTGGTAACCGAAATTGAGGAGGTATCCGTGTTTCTTGTGAGTATATTCGCAGAGCATAGCCTCAACCTCTTCGTGAAGGGCGGTATTACCGCTCATCATACGGGCTCCCATAGGGTAAGCAAGACCCCAGCGGCGAGCGCCCTCTTCGTCGGCAGCACGTACCTCGGGATTGTTGGCAAGGCCAAGATAGTTGTTCAGACTCCAGTTAAGAACGGGCTTGCCGTTGAACATCATTTCGGGACCTAATTCGCCTTCCAGTTTAGGAAAGTAGAAATAACCGTCTGCTAACTTCTGATACTGACCTAAAGGACCGCCAGTGGACTCTTTGATTCTTGCAAAAATATCTTTCATAAAGCGTTATATTTTTTTATTATTTATTACTCTAATTAAATGCGAGAATGCAAAAGTACGCATAAATACTAATATGACCAAAATTATTTACGTTTGAACCTAATAATTTAACATTTCCGTTACACTTTGTTCGGGGCAAATAATGGGCTATTCGCATGAACCAGAATGCTAAATATTATTAAATAGGGTTTTTAATCAAAATAAATGTGTACTTTTGCATTTCGAAAAACCAACGTCTGAAGGGGTGTCTGTCAGGGTTCGCATCCACATAAGGCGTTTGTAATTAATGATTTATTGGAACCTTTCGAACCCTCAATTATTATTAAAGAAGACATGAAAAAACTTTTTTTTGCTATGGCATGTGTAGCTGCTATGTGCTTTGCAGCTTGCAACTCCAACAACGAAAATGCTGCTGATACTACCAGCACCGATACCGCTGCTCAGCAGGAACAATGTGAAGGCAATTGCCCCTTCAGCATGATTGCAAAGGGCCTTGAGGCTAACGATAGCGCAGCTGTTGTTGAGAACTGGGCAAAGGTTGAGACCAAGTTGGCTGAACTCGTTGAGACCGCAAACGGCATGGCTCCTAAGGTAGCTGCTAAGGTTGAAAACCTCATCTCCGAAAATGGCGAAAACCTTGCTAAGTATGTAGACGTTGCTCACATGCAGGAGCTCGTAGCTAAGGCTAAGGAAATCAAGGCTACCGAAGGTTGCTGCGAAGGTCACGAAGGTTGTGGCCACGACCACGAAGGTTGCAAACACGAGCACAAAGATGGCGGTTGCTGCGAAGGCAAATAAGCCAATTCTTTAAGATTGACAACTCCTATGCAGATCGGTCTTCAGGCCGGTCTGCAGTTTTTTTAATTCCTTTTTCAGAAAGAATATTTTCAGATAAGAGGTCAGATTAGGAGTCTGTTTCCTTTAGTCGGCCGATAAGTCATCGGTTCGTCTTTCGGTAATAGTGCAAGAATAAGTTCTGCACGTCCTATTTTTCCCTTACGTTACAGATGTACGGGATTAATAAAACATTTTCGGAAGGACGCAGATGGGGTAGGGGACTATTCCTTGTTTTGATGGGCTTTCGTCTCGCGTGCCTGAATCTTGAGGAATGCTTTTTCGGCTGCCAGCTGTTCGGCCTGTTTTATGGTGTCGTGAGTAGCGGTCTCGGCTTTGCGGTCGTTGATCAGGAGATTTACCTCATATTGAAGGGGCGAACGGCGGTTGGCCTTGATGGTCCTTGCTACCTCAAAGGTAATCCTCTTATGATGGCGTTGTCCCCAGTCAATTAGTTTTCCTTTGTAGTTCCAGCCCTTCGTTTCGATAGAGCTGATGTCCATATATCGGTTTAGCAGTTTCTTGACAATGAATCGGTTGGTTCGTCGGTATCCCCGGTCGAGATATACAGCCCCGATGAGCGCTTCAAGCCCGTTTCCGCCCATACATTTGCCGACATTCTGATGTGAGCGGTCGTAGATCATCTGCTCGTTGAGTCCAATTTTGCTGGCAAGTTCGTTAAGACTGGCCCGACTCACAATCTTGCAACGCATCTCGGTCAAGAAGCCTTCGCCTTGAAAAGGATATCGCTGGTAGAGATAGTTGCCCACTACGAGGTCCAATACCGCATCACCCAGAAATTCAAGGCGTTCGTTGTTAATCTTATGGCCGTTCACATCGCTACTGAGCGACTTGTGGGTGAGAGCTATCTGGTACAACTCCAACTTCCTGGGGCGTAGCCCAAGAGTGGCGTGCAACCATTTCTTTATCTTCTTTTTATCCAAAACAGCAAGGCAACTATAAAACAAAAAGTCGCCAGAGAGCGACTTCGTTGTTGGCTTTTTCCTAAGGGAAACAAAGTCCCGAGGGGAAGTCATTTCGGTTAGTCAAATCGGCAAGGGCTATCGGGAGGATAACCCTTTGCCGAGATTACTACCTTTTCAGATCTGAAAATAAAAAGGTAAAGGGTATACCTGATTATTTGTTGTTTTCGATGTAGTTGATAACATCACCAACGGTCTGGATTTTCTCAGCTGCCTCGTCGGGGATCTGAATGTTGAATTCCTTTTCAAGTTCCATAATCAACTCAACGGTGTCGAGGGAATCAGCACCGAGGTCGTTGGTGAAACTAGCTGCGGGGGTAACGTCTTTCTCGTCAACACCAAGTTTGTCAACGATGATTGCTTTAACTTTGCTTTCGATTTCAGACATTTTTAATAAAATTTATGAGTTAAACAAAGTGCAAATTAACGACTTTTTTTTGAATTAGCAACACTTTTTCATTACTTTTTCTAATGTTAAATTTGTTAAGAATATGTAATACAATCAAGTGTATATGAATTTTTTGATGCCGAAAGTGCCGTTTTTCCTTCAAAAAAGTGTGGTTTTTTACTTCGGATATGGTATTTTTTGCTAATTTTGCACCTCGAAAAGACAGATATTTGGTGCAGAATCGTTAACTTTATGAAAATTAAAAGATTAGCTCTACTAGCTTCTGGTAATGGTACTAATGTTCAGCAGGTTACAGAATACTTCCAGAGTAACCCTGATTCGGGCATTGTGGTGGACTGTATTATATATAATAGGAAAGAGGCCTATGTGGCCACCCGTGCCGAGAAGCTGGGAGTAGAGGCATTCTATATGAATAAGGACGATTTCTTCGGCGGCAACCGGGTTGTCGACCTTCTGCGCCAGCGTCAGATTGATTATGTCATCCTGGCGGGTTTCCTTCTCCTGATCCCTCCCAGCCTTCTCAAGGCCTATCCTGGGCATATTGTCAATATCCATCCGGCTTTGTTGCCCAAATACGGAGGCAAGGGAATGTATGGCAACTATGTGCACGAGGCCGTTGTGGCTGCTTGCGAAAAGGAGACAGGCATTACCATACATCTTGTCGACGAGGAGTTCGACCACGGGCGTGTCCTTTTTCAGGCTTCGTGTAGCGTAGAGCCTGCCGACACGGCCGAGGATGTGGCTAATAAAGTACATCTGCTTGAGAAGGAACATTATCCTCGCGTTATCCATCAGTTTATCGAAGGCAAACTCTAAACCCTTGCAACCATGCGTATTGCTGTAAATACCCGATTGCTTCTCCCTGGTCGTCTCGACGGAATAGGCTGGTTTTCCTACGAGTCTCTGCGTCGTATCGTTGCAGCCCATCCCGAACACGAGTTCCTTTTCCTCTTCGACCGCAAGCCCGATCCCCAGTTCCTCTTTGCACCCAACGTAAAGCTCCTTGTTCTTTGCCCTCAGGCGCGGCATCCCGTTCTGTGGTATCTCTTCTTTGAATGGAGCGTTACCAGGGTCCTGCGCCGATATAAGGCAGATCTCTTTCTGTCGCCCGACGGATGGATGAGTCTGCGGACCAAGGTGCCTACCCTTACGGTTATCCACGACCTCAACTTCGAGCATGCCTCCGACTATCTGCGTCCCTCTCATCAACGGTATATGACCCGTTTCTTCCCCCGTTTTGCCCGGAAGGCTACCCGAGTGGCTACTGTTTCAGAATTCTCGAAGCAGGACCTCGTCGATACCTATGGTATTGGGGCTGAGAAGATAGACGTGGTCTACGACGGATCCCATTCCAACTACCAGCCCGTGAGCGAGGAACAGCAACAGTCAACCCGTCTCAAATATACCCAGGGCAAACCCTATTTCATCTTTATCGGAACCATCTCCAAACGCAAGAATATTACCAATATCCTGTTGGCATACGATAAGATGCGTGCAGCCACTCCCCAGTCTCAGGAAAAGCTCGTCGTGGTGGGCCACAAGTTCTGGTGGGAAGGCGAGGTGGTAGAGGCCTACGAGAACATGCGCTTCAAGGACGATGTAGTCTTTCTAGGACGTGCCGAGGCCGACGAGCTGTCGCTCCTTCTGGGCTCTGCCCGTGCCTTGCTTTATTGTTCCTTGTTCGAGGGGTTCGGAATTCCCATTATTGAAGCTTTTAATGCCCATACCCCTGTGGTGACGAGCAATCTGACCTCCATGCCCGAGGTAGCAGGTGATGCGGCTCTTCTGGTAGACCCCTACGACACAGATGCCATGGCAGAGGCCTTTGCCCGCATAGCAACTGACGATGAGCTCTGTTCGACCCTGGTAGAACGCGGTCTCAGCCGTCGCAATCTCTTTAATTGGGACCGTACGGCTACCCTGCTTTGGGAGTCGATGTCCAAAACCATTCAGCAATGTTGAGAAATAGTATTTTCATCCTGTTTCTGCTGGTCTGTGTTGCCAGTTGGAGCCAGACGGAGATAAAACCCCGCAAAAACCTTATCTATAACGGCTCGTTTGAAGACTATCGCGAGTGTCCGCGTAAGATCGATGCCCTGGGCACCCTCACCATTGTGGACGCCTGGTTCCAGCCCACCAAGGGTTCGGCCGATTATTACAATGTATGCGGCTCGCGCGACTGTGGTGTGCCTAACAACAAACTCGGCATCCAGTCTCCCCGTACAGGCCTTGGCTATTGCGGCATCTACTGTTCCAAGACCGAATATCGCGAATACCTTCAGACCCAGCTGCGCGAACCCCTTAGCGCAGGCGATACCTATCAGCTCACCTTCTATGTAAGCCTTTCCGAATACTCTTCCGGATCGGTGGCAACCATAGGTGGCCTTCTTACCAGGGAGCGTATCGAGGATACCGTCCGTGGTGTGCTTATGAACAAGGAGGTCCGTCATATCGCCCAGGGCATAGACCAGGTGGTGGCCTCCTACTATGTGCCTCAGGTCGTAAACCATTTCGACGATGTGCTTACTGATACCAAAGGATGGACTCCCATCTCGGGCACGTTTGTAGCCCAGGGAGGCGAAGAATATCTCACCATCGGCAATTTCTTCCCTGCATCAAAGTCCAACGTAAGAGACCTCGATTCTCTTACTTATCTCCTCCCGGGAGCATACTATTATATCGAGGACGTGCGTCTCGTATGCCTGTCGTGCGACAACCCCAAGCCCGTCGTCAAGACAGAAACCCCTTCTAAGGCCCAGGATTCGGTAACCTATCAGGTCGGTTCAACATTTGTGCTCGAGAATATCTTCTTCGACTACGATAAGAGTATTCTTCTGCAACAGTCGTTCAAGGAACTCCAGTCTCTGCTCGAGATTTTGCGACGCTACCCCAAAATGAAGATCGAGGTGGGAGGCCATACCGACGGTCGCGGGTCGGTCGACTACAACCAGCGTCTTTCCGAGAGCCGTGCCAAGGAGGTGGTCGACTATCTGATAGAAAAAGGTATCGAACCCCGCCGTCTGCAATATAAAGGCTATGGCAAGACAAAACCCATCGCCACCAACGATACCGAAGCCGGACGCTCACGCAACCGTAGAGTAGAGTTCAAGATTCTCTCTATGTAGATGGCCTGTTCCCTTTCCATTCATAAGGGCTAGTCAGAATCTCCCGTTTCAGGCGAAATTCGTTCTCCGAAGAGGCAAATCTGACTGCAAAGAAGGTAAACCCAATCCGGATTGGCTACTTTTCTATCTCTTCAGGAAAGGCGTAATGATGCCCAGCGTTTCGCGTAGGTGGGTTACCATAAGGTGGTTCTCGCCCTCAATCAGATGGAGAGTGGAGTTGTTATAAATCTCGTCGTAGCGCTGGCTGCACCATAGAGGAACGATACCGTCCTTGGTTCCGTGAACGATACACACAGGTCCCTGATAGTGGCCCGATTCTCCATAGATGTCGAGCAGCTGGGTCGAGACCATGTATTCACGTCCCAGCTTGTATGTGCGGAAGCATTTGATATACTCGGGCGGATTGGCAGGATCGTAGGTGTTGCCGAAGAAATGACCCGCCTGGGTGGCCTCCTTGATGACAGATCCCGGAGCCAGCAGGACGAGCGAAGCCGGGGCATCGTTCTGTTGAGCCAGCCGTCCGGCCAGCATGCTTGCCACCACGCCCCCCTGCGAATGTCCCAGTAGCGAGATGTTGCGCACATAGGGCAGCCTACGGGCATACTCCCACACCTGGCGTGCCTCCTCCAGCTCGTTGGCAATGGTCATCTGCTGCATGGCTCCCTCGCTCTTTCCGTGGCCGCCGAAATCGAGCGCTATGGTGGCTATACCCTCCTTGGCCAGATGTCGAGCTATGCGGGGCATAGGAGGATAGTCCTTGCTCGAAAAGATTCCATGCATCAGTATCACCAGGTCGCAGCTGTCGTGCTGCTGGTCGAACCCCTTGGGCAGAACCACCTTGGTGGCTATGCCTCCCTGTGGACCCTTGACGATATAATGATGCGAGCAGGATGTAAGCAGCATTAATGCCGCAAGCAATAAGGTAAACAATGGGTGTCTTCTCATGCGATAGATATTAGGTGTAGAGAAGCTATGCCAGACAAGGGTATCGGCCGATACCATCCTATACAATACTTCATTTTTTCTCATATAATAACGGCGTAACATCAGATTTGTTTCACGGAACCCATAAAAAATCGTAGAACGGGAGTCATAGGGGCCAAAAAGAAGCAGAATATCTGCTTTTCCGCTAGGTTTTACCCCCTAAATAGGGGATGTCACATATCTGTCACAATATTGTCCGTATGCAAAGTGCTTGGTAGAGAAATAGTTAAGGCACAAGTGTGACAGTAAACAGTTGTGACAGTTAAAAAAATGCATATACCCTCTTTCTTAAATCTTTATAACTAATTAATAATTAAATAAATATATAAGATAATAGAAGTATGGGGGTAGTCCAAAAAACAACTGTCACAACTGTTTACTGTCACAAACGGATGATATGTCTGGGTTGAAAGAGCAGGTTATCAGCAGAATACGGCATCCATGAATCTGATTCTCCTATGAAGCCTGTCACAAAGAAGGGGTCAAAATGCCTCCAAAAAGTATAAATACGGGCGTCTTTTGGCCTTTCCGAACCCCTCTTTCGGCTGTTTTTTCCCCTTTTGAGGCTCACATATTGGCTGAGAAAAGTTTCGGATTCCGTAGCAATTCAAGTAGCGGGAACCACCTTCAGGGGTGTTTGATGTTCGGGGATGCGTGCTCTCAGCAATCACATTGGTAGCACTTAGGCAGCACATAAGTAGCACTCAGGCAGGGCGTTTTACCCATTCCGTGCACCCTATATGCACTCTATATGCTGTCTGTATGCTGATTGTATGCCCGCAGGACTTTCCCAGGGGACTATGCCTGTCGCTTCTTCTCGTATCGCCATACAAGACCCAGATACCACACCAGGAGGACCATCACGACGGAGGCGCTGGCAATGGAGAAGAACAGGATGGACGAGGGATAGTCGTGGGCCATGATGCCATAGACCACGGCTGCCGCTCTCAGCAGAAGCATAACGACGTAGAACAGGAACTCGCCACGCTGGCGGTTGAACACGTTGGCCAGGAATGATATGGAGGTGGCCGAAAGCGCCAGAAATACCCATGGGAGCAGGCATCGGATGTAGTAGCCTATCCCCGTCCACTTGGCCCCGAAAAGCCAGCTGAATAGGGGCTCTGCGCAAAGGAACAGCAGTCCGAAGAGGGGCAAAGCTGTGGCATTGAGCAGGAGCAGAAAACGGCTGATGTCTTTCCGGATACTCTCTCCCTGGCGTACTTTCTCGGCAACACGCACAAAGAGAAGCTTTTCGAAGGCGCTATTGAGAATGTTGACCGGTCTGAAGGTAAAGGTGAGGGCCATTCCGAAGAGGCCGACGGCCGGATCCTTGTCGAAATAGAGTGCCAGCCAGAGGAAGGGCAGGTTGTAGGAGAAGCTGTTGAGGAGCTCCTTGGGCATATTGTAGAGGGGGAAATTGCGATGTCGGGCTGCGGCTGTTCGCCGTTCCTGGGCCGAGATGTCTTTGGGAAGGTTGAGTCTGCGCATCAGGCAGAGATAGTTGATGTTGCCTGCCATCTTGCCGATGACGGTACCTAGGGGAAGTCCTGCTCCATGCAGAATATGAGAAAAGGCCAGGAGTATCTTGGCTGCAACTCCGGCTGTAGAGGTTATGACCTCTGAAAGGGCAATCTGTCCGAATTGCTTGAATCGGTTGAACAGGGAGGCATATACGCGCGAGGTTCCGCAGAAGAACACCATAAGAGGTATCATGAGCGCTATCGGGAAATAGTCTCCCAACAGCAGAATCCTTTCGGCCAGGGGTGTAAAATGGAGTATGACGATAAGTAGCAGAAGTGCTATTGAGACGAGGGTGTTGAGTCTCAGGGCCAGCTTTGAGCAGGCTGCCGCCTCGCGTTCGGTTGAGGCTACTATAATGGAGAGTTCGTATTTGCAGGTGCTGACGATGACGAGTACCTCAATATAGGAGTAGAAGATGTTGAAGACGGTAAAGTCCTGGGGCGTGTATATGCGCGCAAGAATCAGGTAGGCCGCAAAAGCAATGGCCTGGGCCCAGATGTTGCCCGATATGAGCTTGACGCCGTCCTGTACTATCCTGGGTAGTTTCATCTCTGATAATTCCTGTCTTTTACAGTTCTCCGTTGTATTTTCTCAATACCCATTCGGCTCCCAGCAACAGCACGATGAGGATGAACAGCCAGGGGAGATTGAGCAGTTCGGTATAGCGGGTCTGGCTGAAGACTATGGGTTTGATGTCCTCGCGTGCCTTGAGGAGTTCGGGCAATTGTGCCACCTGCTGGGGCATAAGAAGCGCTCCGCCCGTGTTCTGTGCCAGGGTGTTGAGCAGGGCATGGTTGGCCGCTAGGCTGATGTCCTCGAGGTTGAGTTCCTCTACGACAAAGGAGCCCGAAGAGGAGAGGGCGGTTCCGTTGAAAGTAGTCTTTGCCGTATAGGAATAGCGGCCGGGATCGAGAACGCCGGCATTGAGCGAGTAGGCATTGGTGGTACGGTTGAAGAGGTAACTGTTGGCCTTGCCGTCGTGATTGCTTAGGGTTATCTCAACCTCGGGGGTATTGATGAGTTCATAGTTGTCGTTGTAGAGCGAGGCCTCGATAGTTACGCTCTCTCCCATGCGGTAGATGTTTTTGGCTTCAACGTGGAACTGGTCCTTGTCCATCCTGGTAGAGGTATAGACGGCAATCTTTGTGAGGAGGGTGTTGAAGGTCTCGTGCGACTGGTTGGCTCCGAAATCGGCCATTCTCCAGCGCCATATTCCTTCTCCGCAGATGAAGGCATAACGGGTGGCCTGCTGCTGGGAGAAGGCTATGAGGGGAAGCCCGCTCTGAACAGTACCCACCCGGGCTGTGAACAGGCTCTGGGTGTTGCCCGAAGGCTTATAGTCGCCAAACGGAGCCGAGAGGGGAGGGAAGTGTTCTATCTGCGAGCGCTTCTCGTCGTCGAGCGTGAAAAGGGCAAATCCGCCATTGCTCACGGGTGTGGATTCGTTGAACTGATTGATTCGGGAGTGTATCTCCAGTCCGGTATGGAGCGAATTGAAGCGGGCCAGGTCGGTCTGGCTTCCCAGAACGAAGATTACGGGTGTTCCCTGGGGCAAGGGATTGAGAGAGGACGGCAGATTGCTTCCCTTCTGGGGCAGATTATGAAGAATAAGGAGGTCGTAGTCGGAGGGCTTGTCCTTGAAATCGCCAATAAGCATAGAGGAGACCTCATAGTTCTGGTTGTCCTCCAGGCTTTGCCGTATGGCGGCCACATCGGGATGGGGAGCGGCTGCTATGATGGCGACCTTCTGGTGTCCGTCGATAACCTCCACATTGATTGTTCGGCTGTTGTTTCGGATGGAGGCCTCTCCGTCGGATGCCGCAATCTGGATGGTATAGGTCTGCAGACCTGCCTGGTCGGCGTCAATGAGAACCTGCTCGGTATGGGAGAAATCGTTAGAGGAATAGCTGACGGATTTCGAAAAGAGCGTCTTCCCGTTGTGCAGGACCGAGAGGGTCTTGGATTCGCCCTTGAGACGGTTGGCGTTGAGGGTTATCTCGATGGGAAACTGGTTGTTGAGATAGGCTATGCGGTTGAACCTCACGTTGGCTATAAGCGCATCGCGTCGCACGGAGGTATCTCCCATGGCTACGGTATAGATAGGATAGGGGAGGCCTTCGGTCAGGCTGACGGGATTGAGTCCCTGGTTGAAGATGCCGTCTCCGGTCAGGATGAGTGCACCCAGATTGCGGCTGTCGTAGCGCATCTGTATCTCCGAAAGGAGAGAGGCTATATCCGTAGAGGGGTCCTGATACATCGTGTCGCCATCCTTCGAATTGCGTACCTCCGATCCATAGGCGTAGAGCTGTACATCGTAGTCCTTCTTCAGCTGTTCTATGGTCTTTGCCAGGTTCTGGGCATATTCGCCCTTATAGAAGGCAGAATCTTTGCAGAGGAGAATGGACTGGGAATAGTCCTGGGCTACTATCACAATGGGCTTCTCCTGTTGCTGGAGAGTCCTCTTGACAAGCGGGGCCAGCAGGAGGAAGGCAATAATAGAGATGCCGGCGAATCGCAATACAGCCAGTCCCCAGCGGGTGGGTTTGGAGAACATTCCGTCGCGGTTGCGTCCGTAGAAATAAAGTATGGCGCTATAGGCGGCTCCTGCCAGGAGGCAGAGGAAAATGAAATACCAAGGGAAATCGCTTATAAGTTGCATGACTGGGAGTAATGGTTAAGAGGGTTAACGGAGCAGCAGGACGCTACCTACGAGGGTATGCTTGGTATTGGGATCGTCGATAGTAGAGTAGTAGACCTTGTATACATAATTATTCTGGATGCAGGGCATCCCCTTATAGGTTCCGTCCCAGCCTTCGTTAGGGTCGGTCGAATGGTATACCAATGCCCCTTTGCGGTCGTAGATGTAGATCTCGAACTCGGGGACATTGTGGCATACGATAACGAACCGCTGGTTGTTGTCGCCGTCGGGGGTAAAGGCGTTGGGAGCCCAGAGAAGTCCTGTCTTATAGGGAATCCATACCGTTGCTGTATCGTTGCATTGGTGCTGGTCTTCGTATACAATAAGGGTGACCCAGATGGAGTCTTCGGAGATGGGATAGATGTAGGAGAAACTGCGTTCGGTATATTCGCGGTCTTCGGTAAGCCAGAGGCGGGAAGCAATATTGCCGATGCTTACGTCTGTAAAGGTCAGCTCAAGCTGGTCGGCGGTCGCGTAGGGAGGATTATAGCTGATGCGTGCCTCGATGGGGAGTCCGGTCTGTACGGTAATACTCTGGCTGTTGCCGCAGTTGAACCGGTCTACCGAGGCTGTGGCTGAATAGGTCGTGCTCTGATAGGGCGACACCCAGATGGTATCGTTGTTCTCCTGGCCTGTCAGAGTAGTGTCTCCAGGCGTGGAGCTCCAGGTTATATAGTCTACGGCATCGGTATGGCTGGCCGCAAGGGAATATTGCCATGTGGCGCAATTGAAGTCGACCTGCTCGATAGCGACTACCGGCAGAGGCATTACGTAGAGATTGAGAGGAATAATGCTGTCGCATCCGTTGGTGTCGGTCATAAAGATATTGTATTGACCCGACAGGGTACCTTCCATGAATATAGTATCTTCGTAGATGTAGGGCAAACCTGATATGCAGACGGTATCGAAGCAAGCTTCTGCTATGGTGGACAGATTGATGGTAAGATTCAGGTAGACGGTACTGTCGCAGCCGAATCTGTTGAGGATGATGGTACTGTCCGTGTTGCAGGATTCCGTGTAGGTTGTTCCGTTAATCCAGGTGTATTGTCCGCAGGCAGCAAGGCTGTCTGTTCCCCATGATTCCATAGCCACCGTGACATTCATATTGACGATACTGTCGGCCCCATGAATTGTGTGGAGCGTGGTACTCTTCTGTCCGGTCTGGGTGAAGATGCTGTCGTTCCAGATCAGGGGTAGGGTCTTGTTGCAGACAAGACTGTCGGCCTGGGTGGTCTTGTTCTCCCATACAAATAGATTGAGAGTTATCAGGCTGTCGCATCCGTTGGTATTGGGAATATTCTTGATCTTTGACAAGGTATCGCCTGCGGCAAAGAGAGTGTCTTCCCAATGGTAAGGCAACTGGTTCTCTATAATCGTATCGTAAAGGGACTGGAAGGTGTTGCGGTTGATGGTCAGATGCATCGTTACCAGGCTGTCTGCGTGATGTATGGTTTGATATAGACGGCTCTTAACTAGCGTATAGGCTCCAGTCGGGGTGGGAGAGGGTGCCGAGAATATGCTGTCTTTCCAGATGAAAGGCAATTGGTTCTCGCAGATGGTATCGTATTCGTCGGTAGCAATATTCCAATGTACAAAGAGGCTGTAGTCTACAATACTGTCGCATCCTAGCGCGTTGGAGATGATTAGCTGCTGGTGGGATATGCTATCGCTAAAGTCTGTACCCAGATAGGTTCGGGGTAACTGGTTTTCGGTACAGGTATCGAGGTAAACGGCGTGGGTGTTGTGGTTGACATTCAGTTGTAGAACGAGAATGCTGTCCACGCTGTTGGCTCCTGCTGACGGAAGAACTACGGTCTGGGTGTCGGCTTCGGAGAAGGTATTCCCTTTCCAGCTGAACGGCAAGGAGTTCTGGCAGATTGTCGAGTCGAGGGTGTCGTGGATATTCCAGAACACTTTCAGGGTGTAGAGTACCAGGCTGTCGCATCCGTTTACGTTGGGGATGATTAGCGTTGTGTCGACCTGAGAATAACTTGGAGTCGTGATGTCGTATTGGCTGTCAGAACCAAATTGGGTATAGAGGAATGAGTAAGGGAGTGAGTTCTCGACTACGGTATGGCGGGCTATCAGGATGGTATTCAGATTGACGGTAAGATGCATATAAACCGTGCTGTCAGCCCCGCTTGCGGCGGTATATACGATAGATTTGGTTTCGCTTCCGTTAAAAGTGGAGTCCTGCCATCTATAGGAGGAGAGACTGTTCTCGCAGATGGTGTCGTAAAGGTGTGTCTCCTTGTTCCAATGTACAAAGAGCGAGAAATTGATTATGCTATCACATCCGGCAGCATTCGGGATAATGATGATGGTATCTGAGACGCTGTCGCGCAAGGGTGTATTATTGAATACATAATTGATAAGGTTGTTCTCTATTACGGTATCCCTTACCAGAGAATAGCTGTTTCTGTTGATGGTCAGATGAAGGGTAACGATACTGTCACAATTATAATGGTTGGCTCCCACAAAGGTGTGGGGATAGTTGCCGGAGATGGTATAGCTGTTATTGTACCATTCGTAGCTGTCACATCCCATAGCAATAGTGTCGCCCGTCGTAGTGGGATTTACGTTGAGGGTCATCGTGACTGTACTGTCTACGAGCATCTGGCCAGCATGATAGAGTGTCACGGAGTGTGTCCCGGCATGGGTGAATACATATTCGTTCCAGGTATAGGGCAACTGATTGGCGCAGATAGTCCGCTCTACGGTATCGAATACGTTCCATAGAATCTCGATATCGTGGAAGATGGTACTGTCGCAGCCATAGACATTAGATATATGTATGGTATCCACAATATGGGCCGACCGGTCGTTGATTCTTATCCAGGGCGACGAGAGGGTGTAGGTAATACCATTAAAGGTATAGGGAAGAGAGTACTCCCAGATAACGTGTCCGATTCGGGCGAAGGTATTGGGATTTACCACCAGGGTATATACGACGATACTGTCGGTAAGGTCTACGCCAACGAGAGTATCGCGGATGACTCCTCCCGAGTTGAAGGTAACCCGACCCATTGTGTAGGGCAACTGTGAAGGACAGATAGTGTCGCGTACCATGGTAAGGTGTTTGGAAGACCCTTTCCCTATAGTCTCACCATCGGGAGTCGCATAAACCGAAGGGATGGCAACGACGAAGAGAATCATCATCGTGATCAAGGTCAGAACCCTATTGACTATGTTTTTAATATTAACTGACATGGTTTGTTATTTCAGATGTGTGCTTGGGTGTTGTGCTATAGTTTTTTATTCAGATTTCTCGGTCGGAACTTACGTTTGATTAGGAACTGACCAGTTCCTGAATCTGTCTGACATGAGACTGGCGTACCTTTCGGGAACTTCCGTGTTGGACGGCCTCATCCAGAAGCGTGCGTATTTCTTTCTTATTGGTATATTTTGCGTCGGGTTTGGCTTTGATAAGAGCCTGGATTGTCTGCCTGATATGGTATTCCTTAATAAGATAGCATCCTGCAGGAAGATTCTTTATCTCGCTAAGGTCGCAATCGCCGAAGAAGACGACAAGAGAGTACATAGGCAACGAGGCCATCTGTCTGGATAGCGTCCGGAGGGCCTTAATATGTCGCTCATTCTGCAAGAATGGATTCTGATGCTTGTTCTTAATTCTTCCGTGACTTAGTTTCTGAGTCCATTCTTCATCTGTTCCTTTCCCTATGATGCGTCCGGCATAATCCTTTACCTCAATAACAATCAGTCCAATACGCGTCATTGCCACCAGGTCTATCTGCGAGGTCTTCCCATTGGGATGGACCACATAGAGATCGTGGAAGATATCTTGAGGAGGAAGTCCGCACGCTACTAGCTCCTTGAGGGCTGCCCTTTCGCTGGCGTTACCTCTCCGGGGGTCGAATCTTTTGAGCGATTGATGGGATTTTCCTGATTTCTTCTTGTTCTTCTTATGATGCTTTCTCCACAATATCCATATAGTCAAGTTGACCAGCAAGACTAAGAGTATTAGCTCGGTGGGCCAGCCTTCCAGGCTATTCAGACCTCCAGGAATATGTGCAACAAGAAGATTCATCGGATGGCGTTATCTTAATTCTGTTCCCCAGGCTAGTTTCTCATGGATGGCGGTAAAGAACGACTGGTTGTGCATACGGACCAGTCTAACGGTATGGCTCTCGCGGAATAATGAGATAAGGGCGCTCTCACGCAGGGGCTGAGAAGTTGAGTCTATACCGAGTGTATAGATACCACGGCAATAGTGGGGTTCAAGTCGTATCTTTGCGCTATCTGGAACTATCATGGGACGAAGGGTAAGGTTGTGTGCTCCTATTGGCGTAACAACGAAGCATCCGCTATTGGGGGTAAGAATGGGTCCGCCACAGCTGAGGTTATAGGCTGTACTTCCGGTAGGTGTGGCAACCAGAACGCCATCGCCTTCGTAAGTGGCAACAAACTCGTCATCTACATAAAGGCTTACGCGTAGCAGATCTGCACTCTCCCGTCGGAGATATACCTCATTCAGAGCCGTATGCTGAAGGCCAGATAGCTGGGGACTGGAGATATGAAGCATGGTCCGTTCCTCGATGGTATAGTTTCCGGCAAGCAAGTCGTGGACAAAAGTCTCGGGACTATCATCCTGTCCTACGGTAGTAAGAAATCCAAGATGTCCGTAGTTGATGCCTATGACAGGAATTCCGCTATCTCCAATCAGGTGAACACTCGAGAGCAAGGTTCCGTCTCCTCCTATCGAGAACAACATATCGGCATCAAGATTCTCGGGAGAAAGAGGATCTATCTCATAAGCATCAATATGGTTGTTGCGAAGAATCGTCATCAGGTTCTCCAGTTGTTTTTGAGCGGCCTCCTCAAGTTTTCGATGGTAAATAGCTATTCTCATAGGTCAGGTGTTATCGGATTAATAAAATAGTTCCATTTTGTATCTGGGTGCTTCCGTGGTTGTCCTTATAGGTAAGTTGATAGACATAAGAACCTTCGGGTGCAGGAATGTTGTTGGGACCGTTTCCGTCCCAGCATTCGGATGGGGTCTCGCTCTGGAATACCAGTAGCCCCTGTCTGTTGTAGATGGTAAAGGTATATTCTCTTACGCCATGAGCCGACAGACACAGTTTGTTATTGGTTTCCAGAGAGGGAGTAAAGACATTGGGTATCCATACTTTTGTGGGTACGGTACAGATTACAATATTTGAATTGGCATTAAGGCAGTTTACACGATAATAGAGTATTTCTGAAGGATTCTCTATCCGGTCTTTATAAAACGTTTCAGAAGTTGTGGCTATGGTTTGCCATATTCCTGTTGCTCCTACTTTACGTTGAAGATTGTAATCATGAGTGGCTGACGAGGAATTGGCATAAGAGGTCCATCTCAATTCGTTAGAGATGCCGTCTTTCCCTTCCTCCGTAGTTTCTAAAGTCAATAGTATTGACGTGGCTGTATTGGAATATTTCTCGTTGCGGCCACACCCATCCAACACACCTAATCTGTAGCTGTATCGCGTCTGGCTGGGCGAACAGCTTTTATCGGTATAGCTGAACTCGCTTTCGTTTAGGAACGGCAATCGGGCTATTTCCTGAAAGGGCATTCCGTTGGCGCTACGATAGAGACTGTAAAAGTTGGCTGGGAATGTCGGGTCTGCCCGGAAGGTTAATGCTATGGATTTGCTGTCTTCCTGTACATTTGCAGAAAGAATCTCTAAATATTGGATTGTATCGGCGGTCTGGAAGTTGTAGTTGACCATATTGCTTCTTGCAACTCTACCATCCTGGCTGATTGCCTCCACCCATATCTCAAGTCTAAGAGCATCGTCGGGTACCTCTATGTCGGATGAAAGGTCCTGAATATTCGAGTGGCTTATATTTGTCTGGCCGGCCCGATTATAGATGATCATCTGCAGATTATAGTTTCGCAATCCCATTCCTTTATAAGCATTCCAGGAGGCGTGAAGGGTCGTGCCGCAGGGTTGGCCTTCTACGCTCAAAGCCATATTACAGAAAGATTCTGTAAAGGGACTGGCCGTAAAGCAGCTGTCGAAAGCATAAATACGGTAGTAGTGTGGGTCTGATATACTATGGGCAGAGGTATATTGGGTGTCTGTTGCAGACCAGAGGGTATCTAAAGCCATGCAAGGCTGAGATTCCTGATCTCGGCTGCAAATGAAATAGCCTCTTATATCGGGGTCTGGGCTAGGATGCCACTTGAGGGTTATTTTCTGGGTTATAGGGTCGACGGTACATACGTCAAGGGTAGGAGGATTTGTAGGCAGGGCGTCGGTAAAGGGGACCTTGCGTTCGGGATAGATTGCGTTGGTAGAAGAGAGTAGCTTGTATCGTATGGTATCGTTACACAATGTGCGGAATATAGTATCGTTGTAGGATGTCGCAGAGGTGTGAGCAAGGGTGTCCCATCCGGTTTGAGAGGAGAACATCCTCAATAACCGGTATGATCCTCCTTCAGGGCTCCAGGATAGCGATACGTATAGGTTGTCGCAGTTCTGGGCTTCAAAGTTCTGTGCTTCTGTTTTGACAATGGACACAATCATTATCAAGAGCAGAACAAACAGTTTGAGATGTTTCAATTGGCAACGCATATTATTTCAATTCTTGCAGTTTTACCAATTGACTATAGCGTCCTCCCAGGTTCATCAGTTCCTGGTGTGTCCCGCTTTCGATTATTGAGCCTTTCTCCAATACCAGTATCTTGTCGGCGTTCATTATGGTGCTGAGCCGATGGGCAATAACGAGAGTAGTACGTCCCTGGATGGCACTATTTAATGCCTGCTGTACAAGGTGTTCGCTTTCGGTATCAAGGGCCGATGTCGCTTCGTCTAAAATGAGAAACTGGGGATCGTTATAGAGTGCGCGTGCTATGCTGATTCGCTGGCGTTGTCCTCCCGACAAAAGCGAACCGCCGTCGCCGATATTCGTGTTATAACCCTGCTCAAGATTTGATATAAAATCATGGGCATTGGCAATCTTGGCTGCGGCTTCCACACGTCTCATATCGGGCACCTCCATAAAGGCTATGTTACGCGACACGCTATCGTTGAAAAGAAGTGTATCCTGGTTTACAATACCGAGCAATCTTCTGTAGGTGTAGAGATTGATAGAATCAATCCTCCTGTCGTTAAGGAGTATTTCTCCCGATGTAGGAGCGTAGTAGCGGGTAAGGAGGTCGGCAATGGTACTCTTGCCCGATCCGGATGAACCGACCAATGCCACAATCTTGCCTTTAGGAATAGAGAAGGAGATGTTGTCTAATACAGGTATTCCCTCCTGATAGGAAAAGCAGACATTCTTGAATTCAAATCCCGAGTTAATCGTAATGGAATCATTATGGGAAACAGATTCATCCTCTACCTTTTCGTTCAGAAATTCTTCCAGTCTGTCGGCGCATGCTCTACCTTTTTTCATCTGACTTACGGCTGTAGCCAGTTCCTTGGCAGGCGGAATTATCAGCACGAACATCATAATGAACGAGATAAACAGTTCGGGTGTGAGTCCGGCGTCGTGATTGAAAACCAGATGTGATCCAAAAAGGAGTACCAGGATAACAATAATGTTGCCCATAGTGTCGCTCACGGGGGATGCCAGATAGATTCGGCGGAACATCCTTGTGCGCCGACGATTATATTCGGCATTATATTGCCGGAAACGCTCGTTGCTGAATTCAATTGCTGTATAGGCCTTAATTACCTTGAGTCCCTCTATTGTTTCCTGGATAAGGCTCATCAGGAAAGACTGGCGTTCCTGTACATCCTTCGATTTTTTTTTCAGACTGCGGGAGATACCGCTAATGACAAATGCTACAATAGGCAAGGCTGCCAGCACGACGAGTGTAAGCTTGGCGTTGATGTAGAGAAGCATAGCCAGATAGAGTACGATGCTGATGACAGCCGTAGCCAGCATCTGTAGCGATCCGAGAATATTTTCGTCATACTCAACCATATCGTTGCTGAATCGCGACAGCATATCGCCCTGTCTGTTTTTGTGGAAATAAGGCATGGGCAAGAGCATCGCCTTTCTGAAAAGAGCATTTCTTACATCGCGGACCACAAACGAGCGTATGATACTTATCTCAACATTGGCAAGATAGGTAAACACATTCTTCAGCCCGTAGAGCATAAACACAAGGAGGGAGAAGTATAGCAAAGCCTTCCTTGTGCCGAAACCGATCAACCAGACGTAGAGTCCCTGAAGAGCCTGACTGATCAGATTTCCTGACGGAACTCCCATACCCATGTCTCCTTCTCCGAAGAGTATCTTCAGGAAGTCGGCAACGGATAGGGCTGTAGCCATAGTAAATACCACAGACAGAACCATAAACGCTCCATAGACTACGCAACGTAGTGTATAGGGTCTGATATGTCGGCGGGTAAAGTTCATACTGATGGCTGTTTTCAAATAATACGACTGCCGCCACAGATAGCGGCAGTCGCAGATGTTAAGTTATTAGAGTTTATAACCCAGATAGTTGCTGGGGGTAATCTTGCGGATGCGTTCCTTGATTTCGGGCGCAACTTCAAGAGTTTCTACGAACTCGGCAATAGTCTGGGCGGTAACCTTTGTATTGGTACGGGTAAGACCCTTAAGGGTTTCGTAGGGGTTAGGATAGCCTACAGAACGGAGAATGGTCTGAATAGCCTCTGCTACTACGGCCCAGTTGTTCTCGAGGTCGTTGGCGATTGCCTGTTCGTTGAGCAGGAGTTTGCCAAGACCCTTCTCGATGCTTGCGAGGGAGATGAGAGTATGAGCGATAGGCACACCAACGTTACGGCTTACGGTAGAGTCTGTAAGGTCGCGTTGCATACGGCTGATAGGCATCTTGTGGCTCAGGTGCTCAAAGATAGCATTTGCAAGACCCAGGTTGCCTTCGGCATTCTCAAAATCGATAGGATTAACCTTGTGGGGCATAGCTGAAGATCCTACCTCGCCAGCTTTGATACGCTGTTTGAAGTATTCCATTGACACATAGGTCCAGATATCGCGGCAGAAATCGATCAGGATAACATTGAGACGCTTGCAGAGGTCAAAATATGCGGCCATATTGTCGTAGTTCTCAATCTGGGTAGTGTATTGCTGGCGCTCGAGACCAAGATGATTCTTCACGAAGGCATTACCGAATTCTCTCCAGTCGCGGTCGGGATAGGCTGCCAGGTGTGCATTGTAGTTACCTGTAGCTCCGCCGAATTTGGCTCCGAATGGAATCTGCTCAAACTGTTTCATCTGTTGGCGCATACGATAAGCAAATACTTCCATTTCCTTACCCAATGAGGTAGGAGAAGCAGGCTGGCCATGGGTATGGGCCAGCATGGGAATATCTTTCCATTCCTGAGCCTTCTCTTCTATCATGTTGAGGATGGCTTCGTAGCGGGGAAGAAGCACCTGCTCGTGGCATTCCTTGATGCTGAGTGGCACAGAGGTATTGTTGATGTCCTGAGAGGTAAGACCAAAGTGGATGAACTCTTTGTAGGTCTGTAGTCCAAGAGCGTCGAAATGGCGTTTGAGGAAATACTCAACGGCTTTCACATCGTGATTGGTAGTAGCCTCGATCTCTTTAATCTCAAGAGCATTCTCGTCGGTAAAGTTTTCGTAGATGGCACGCAGTTTGGGAGCAAGGGTGTCAAGCTGCTTGTTGAGGTCTGCCAGCTGGGGAAGAGGCAGTTCGCAGAGGGCGATGAAATATTCAACTTCTACGCGAACGCGGTAACGGATGAGTGCACTCTCGGAGAAATACTGGGCTAATGACTCGACTTTGCTGCGATAGCGCCCGTCGATAGGGCTGATGGCATTGAGCATATTGTATTGTGTTTTAATATTTTTGTTTCAAATGGTTGGTATGCGGACAGCAAAACGGGAAGGATTAGAGCTCGCAGTTCTTGAATTTGTATTCTTCAAGTATCTTGCGTACTTTCTTGTTCTTGGTGGCATCGCGCAGAGCGGCGGCATACATAGTATTGTGCATATCGGTTCCAAGATAGTCAACCCATCCTTTCTTGATGTACTGGATTGCCTTCTCCTGGGCTGTAGGTCCGTAGAATCCGCTAATGGAAAGCACGTTCACCTGGAAATGTACGCCCTGTTCGTACAGCTGGGAGAGGGTTTCGCTATGCTGGTTGTAATAGGAATAGCGCTCGGGGTGGGCCAGGATGATTTCGTAGTCCTGCATCGAGAGTTCGAAGAGTGTCTCTTCAACTCCCATACGAAGCTGATTGAGCGACAGCTCTACCAGCACCTTGTCGCCTACACGCAAAAAGTTGGGATTCTCCAATCGTTTTGCAAAAGAGTCGTCGATACGGTATTCTCCGCCTACTCCTACCAGCTCCATAGGAATGCCACTCTCTTTAAGCTTCTCTTTCAGTTCCTCGAACAGACGGGTAATCACGTCCTCCTTGTTGGGGAATCGCGGGAATTGGAAATGGGGAGTGATGTACATGCGGCGATAGCCCACTTCGTACATGGTGTTGATACATTCTATTGTTTCTTCAAGGCTCTTGGAACCATCATCTACGCAAGGAACAAGGTGACAATGCATATCGGTACCAAGAACCGAGAATATGGGGTCGGGTTTCTTGTTTTTCTTCAGAAAATCGAACATGGTCTTATATTCCTGATTTATGAATTGTTGGTCTGTTAATTGTGGTCTATTCAATACGTCGGATATCGGCTCCGAGGGCACGCAGGCGCTCGTCGATATGCTGATATCCGCGGTCTATCTGTTCAATATTGTCGATACGGCTTACACCATTGGCCGAAAGAGCTGCTATAAGCAGGGCAACGCCGGCACGTATGTCGGGCGAAGTCATACGTACGCCGCGCAGGGCATGCTCGTGGTCAAGGCCGATAACGGTAGCACGATGGGGGTCGCAGAGTATAATCTGGGCACCCATGTCGATAAGCTTGTCGACAAAGAAGAGTCGGCTCTCGAACATCTTCTGGTGTATCAGCACGCTGCCTTTCGCCTGGATGGCTGCCACAAGGGCTATGCTGATAAGGTCGGGTGTGAATCCGGGCCAGGGGGCATCGGCTATGTGCATGATGCTGCCGTCCATAAAGCGTTCTATCTTATAGTGCTCCTGGGCGGGAATAAAAAGGTCGTCGCCCTGTTGCCATACTTCAATACCCAAGCGGCGGAATACCTGGGGGATGAGTCCGAGATGTTCTACCTGAACATTCTTGATGGTAATGTCGCTCTGGGTCATGGCTGCCATTCCGATAAAGGAACCCACCTCGATCATATCGGGAAGGAGACGGTGGTTGCAGCCACGCAGTTTGCGTACGCCGTGGATGTGGAGCAGGTTGGAACCCAGGCCGCGTATCTGAGCACCCATGTGGTTGAGCATGTGGCAAAGCTGGTAGACATAAGGCTCGCAGGCGGCATTCATGATGGTGGTCTCGCCTTCGGCCATAGTTGCAGCCATTATGAGATTGGCCGTACCGGTAACGCTGGCTTCGTCGAGCAGCAGGTAGGTACCCTTCAGGTTCTTATGTTTTGTGGCTCCATCTTCGGAGAGGGCGCTTACCTCGTATCGTGAATAGTGATAGGTCACCTTGGCACCCATCTGTTCCATTCCGATGAAATGGGTGTCGAGACGTCTGCGGCCTATCTTGTCGCCGCCGGGCTGGGGCACGATGGCCCATCCGAAGCGCGAAAGCAGGGGCCCCACCAGCATAATGCTGCCACGAAGGGCTGTAGCCTGGGTGGCAAATTCGGGGCTGCGTAGCGCTTCCATGTTCACCTGGTCGGCCTGGAATTCAAAGGTACGCTCGTTCTCATCCTGGTAGGTGCATTTTACTTTTACGCCTATCAGCATAAGCAGTTCTATCAGCTTGTTTACATCGCGTATATCGGGCACGTTCTCTATTACCACCTTCTCGTTTGTGAGCAAGACTGCGCATATTACCTGAAGCGCTTCGTTCTTGGCTCCCTGGGGAGTAATCTCTCCATGTAGACGATGGCCGCCCTTTATTTCAAATGATGCCATAGTTGGGGTTTGGAAATAAGGAGTTTATGTTGGTTTAGGAGCGTTTCTGCTGGGGATTCTTCTTTCTTTTCTTCTTTTTGTTGTTGCCATTCGAGCGCAGCATGTCTATAGGCCTGTTGAGGAATGAGTTGACCTCCAGCTTGAGTTCTCCCTCTTTTAGCCTGCCGCCCGAGAGTATTTCGAGCTGTTTCAATACCACGTCGTTGTAGTCGTCGATTTTGGCGTTGTCGGCTACCGTACGGTTCCAGATCATATACGATTTTTTCATCTGGGCCACAATCAGAGCCGTAAGCAGTTCCTTCTCCTCGCCGTCCTCCATAGCTGCAACCTTTCTTATCATCGACTCCATGCTGCGTCCATAGTGGCGGAAGCGGATGTGCTCGGTGTTGTGTTGGAGGGGCTTGGGTTTGAAGACCACGTCGGGTTTAGGGGTCAGCTTGTAGGGGCAGTTCACGTCGAGCTGCCAGTTGGCCATAATCATCAGATGCTCCCAGAGTTGCTGACGGTAGTCGTGGGTTGAACGAACGCTGGGGTTAACGGTTGCCATCACGTTAACGATGACTTCGGCAGCCGTCGTGCGCTCCTCCTTGGTGGGAAGCGTCTTGGCGTGCTCAATCATCTTGTATACGTTGCGGCCGTAGTCGGTAATCTTTATTTTTTCACGTTGAGTGTTGTATTCCATAGTAGAGTGTTGGTAGTAAAAGGGTTAGAATCCAAATATCCCGTCGCCGAAACTGCCGAACATGCCGAATCCGTATCCGCCCATAGGACAATAGGGATTCATAAACATGGGAGTCAGCAGTCCTCCGCGGTCGTTCATAATCGAGAGGTGGAGGTCCCAATAGTTATGCTTCGATGTCTTGTAGCGCATCGAGACAATGGCGCCATAGGCGGCAAGCCCCATCTGGCCGGGATGAAACTCCGGACACATAGGGGGACGGCCGTTTCTGTAGGGAGCATAGCTGGGCATGCGGTCGCCGGCAACGGCAAATACTGTTCCGGCAATCCACAGATTGTCGCTGGCCTGATAGGTCAGAGTAGGAGCGGCCCCAAGGTAGCTCTGCGTAAATCCGTAGCCGGAGTATAGTCCGGTAAAGATTGACCCATGCACCTTCAATCGCGATGTGTCGGCATCGGCAGCCATCTCCACGTCGCGGCTCGAGAGCTGTTTGCCAGGCTTATATTGAGCCAGGCATCCCGAGGTGGCCATCATGGCAAGAAGCACAAGGAGGATATGTTTTTTAATGTAGTTCATACACGAAATTTATTATTAATACAATTAATAACGTACAACCCTCCTTATTATTGCCGAAACGGGAATATTTTTTTTGAAAACAAGCTAAAAATGCTAGAGTAATCTATATACAATATTGCGTAATAGCGTCGAAGAACTCCAGTCACTTTTTGAATGCCTAATAGGAGTTCTTTTTGTTATTGTTTAGATGTGTAATTGTAAATCTATATTGCTATATCTATTTGTAAAGTAAATGATTTTACTATTCTTTGAGAAGGCAAGCCTTCAAGGAATGAAACCTCTGAGAAACTAGCAGAAAACGTGTCTAAACTATATATTCATTATAGCGTATTAAAATAATTCTCCATATAGGCATAAGTAGGGCCAGGTTCTTGGGTCAATCCTAGAGGATTTCATTTTACGTTCTTGACTCCTTTCAGACAGGTCTTAGCGTCCATATAGGCAGCATATAGCCAGCATACAAACAGCATATAGCCTCCACCAGAAGGCCGTTTCGTGGACGCTATGTGCACCCTATATGGACGCTATATGCTGTCTGGATGCCTATGAGTAGCCTTTGTTTTGCGCCCGAGTAGCCTCGCAGATGAGTCCCGAAAGGAGATTCTACTCCGACGCAAGTGGGACGGAAAGCAGATGCTCCCGTTCCCCATACATCGGACAGAACCCATCCTCAACATTTTTCGACGTTTCTAGAAATATTGAGACTATTGTAACAAATGCATACAAATGCCGTCTATTATAGAAGAGAATAAATAGCGGGTGTAAAGCAGGAGTCTTTCGAAGGCTCTGCAGCACGCCTGTTATTCAGTCAAGACATACACAATCAATAACCTTTCGAAAATCGGATTATGAAAAACAAGGAACAAGAAAAAGAGCAGACAAGAGACCTCATTCAGCTTATCGACGGCACGATTCTGAAATGTTATCGCAAGGATTCCGTCCAGAAGACCCTGCTCGACGACGAGATGAATCTGGATGCTACGGGCACATTTTTCCGACTCAAGGACAAACGTTCTGCCAAGAAGATCGAGGCGGACACCCGTTCTATGCTAAACAGAAAGGAGGACGAAGACCTTCAGTTCTTTTTAGACCATGCTTTCCTGTTTTATCGTAATGCCGAAGCTATCCTCAAGGACAGCCGTATGTTTCTTGCTCCCGTGCCCGTCCATTCGGGGCTTGCCTACTCAGGGGGTAGCGGATTTGCTTCTCCCACCTTGGGCGTATATATCGAATGGTGGCTCCGAAACGAACAGCTTGTATGCAGAGATCTCGCCGGGAATGAGGCTCTGACCTATCTCATCCTGGGCAGTCCCCTCTCGGGGAGCAACCGATGCCGTTGCGTCTATCCCAACGGAACCAGCGAGCAGATTATCTTCAATAAATTCATAGAGGTGTGGAGTAGTTTTGCCCCCATCAACAGCCGATACAATCAAGCCAAGCAGATGTATCAGGCCTATACGCTCCAGGAGGTTGCCGACGTGCTGGCCTCTCGCGAGCTTCCCGATGCCGTACGCCTATCGAAGGAGATAGAGTGGCATGAGAGCCGATGCCAGTCTGCCCAGCAGCACCTTGAACAGTAGAAGGATAAGACCAGACAACTGGAAGAGAGCTACAGGGAGGTAAGTCTTCGACTCTGCGAGTTTCTGTTAGAGCCATTGGTCGAAGAATATCGTGTCAGACGTGATGCCTATATGGCGTCAGAAGAGCAGTTTCAGCTAGACAAGAGTTCCTGCCGAGTCCTATTCGAAACGGGCGAGCTTTCAAGCGACGAGTACCAGCGAATGCTGACGCCATTCACCAAAAAGCGCAAAGAGGGACGCAAGGCCTTCGTGGACTATATGAACCAACAGGTAGCCCGCATCTCGTCCGAGGAGCATATCCCAATCAGCATCATCTGGGAGTGGCTCGAAAGCAAAGGCTGCCCCCGCGTCCAAAAATAGCCCCACCCATAGTTCCTCTCATAGATACGATAAAGTTTCGTTTCGCTGAAACATAAAGCCCCCTAGTACGTATTATTAACAAGAAAGAAACTATAATATATAGGAAGATATAAAAATAATAAAAATTCCTCAAAATCAATCGATAGAATAATGCATTCTATCCCTCCAGAGATTGAGAGAGAGATGTTATGGTTCAATAAAATAACTTTTTCATCCTTCATTCAAAAAAATATCGTATCTTTGCACTCTGATAGAGATTATATAAATAAAGTTGCATTTGCGACAGAATATAGCAAGTATTTAGTGGTTTATGATTCCTATTATTTATAAAACCCGTGACGAGTTATTGAAGGTCGATCTGGATAAGCTTATTTATGCTGAGGCTGACAGTAATTACGTTCACCTTCATTTTCGTAATGGTATGAGTCCGGTTGTGATGCTTTCGCTCCAGCAGATTCAAGATACAATTCAGAAATATGGAACTCCCGATGTGCAGGGGCGCTTTATCCGTATCGGCCGCCGTTTTATTATTGATCGTCGATATGTGGCTCAAATTAACATTCCCAAACAACATCTGATATTGACCGACTGGGATGTGATTCAGCCAATCCGTCTCTCTGTCTCGAAGGAGGCCTTGAAATCGCTCAAACAAACTCTTAGTGAAAATACTGAAAGATAGATATGGAATTTATTGTTGGACGTGAAGGTAATCAGCCTTTTCAGATTAATGACCGTTCGGTAAGCCGAAAGCATGTTAAATGCACGCTTCTTCCCAACGGAAAGATACAGTTGGAAGATTTGGGTTCGGCCGGAGGTACTTATGTAAACGGCATGCAGATTGTAAGGAAAGAGGTGGATATGAATAGCGTTGTGATGCTGGGCTCAAACTATCAGCTGCCACTCGCAAAACTGTTCCCACAAACCAAACCTGTCGTCTGCCCTGCTAAACAATCAGGACCAGAGCAGGTAAGCATCAGGCATCTGAAAAAGGTATGGGATAACTATAACGAGGAGAAGATTCGTCTGCAGCAAGACAATACTAAGAAACAGATGATGATGCGTATTCCCAGTTTGATACCAATGGTTATAGCCGTCGTCTTTGCTTTTGTAGGCCAGAGCAACGACCCGATTATGAGTGTTCTAAAAGTATCAGGTGTTGTGCTATCTTTGGTATTGATGATAGTTATGTTTAAGAAATCGAGTTCTGCCTCGATGGAGTTGCCTGTTAAAATGAACGATCTTAACAATAAGTTCCAGGTGGATTATGTATGTCCTAAATGTAAAAAGTTTTTAGGATTTACCCCCTACGAGGGACTTGTGGCTCAAGGGAAATGCAGTTGTGGCAAAGCAGAATGGAAAGAGTAAGACTTGTTATTATTGCCCTTTTCCTGGCCTTCGTGCCTGTGGCTCACGCAAAAACCTATGTCGTGGCAGCAGGTATCAACAAGTATGCCAATGGCAGTCGGCTTCGCTATTGCGAGACTGATGTGGCTAACTTTTGCAGCATTATGCAACGCCAGGGGGCTGTAGTATATCGATATACCGGCAATTCGGCTACTAAGGCCAATATTCTGGCTGCCTTGAGAAAGGTCTGCAATATGGCAAGTGGAGAGGATGCTGTAATTTTCTTCTTCTCTGGTCATGGTCTGCAAGGAGGATTCTGCCCTTACGATATTACGTCAACGGGTGCAAATCTGCTAACCTATGGCGAGATGCAACGGGTCTTCAAGACCAGCCTGGCAAGGAGGAAGATGGTTTTTGCTGATGCCTGCCATAGTGGAGGCATGAGGCAGGATAAGTCGAATGCCACAAGCAAGGTCAAGAGTTCAAGCGTAATGTTTTTCCTCTCCTCCAGAGGAAGCGAATATTCTATAGAGTCGCCCAGAGGTGGAGGCCTGTTTACGATAAATCTTGTAAATGGGCTTCGCGGGAATGCTGATTATAATGGCGACAAGTATGTTACAGCTCAGGAGATTTTCTCTTATGTGAGCAGAAATGTAAAGAGTTCATCCCGAAACAGACAGCACCCTGTAATGTGGGGCAAATTTAATAATAATATGGTAATTTCCTCTCTCAAATAGCAGATTTTTGTCAAAAGGCCCAGAACTATTCGCATAAGGAAAGTGGCGTTTGACCATCCAAAACGATAATTTCGTAAAGTATAGATTTGATATCTTTGCTATTTGAAAAATAAGATGTACTTTTGCATCATCAATCAAACGGAAAAATTAAACATAAAAACAATATTACAATGAACGACGAAACTATTTTTGACAACGAACGTACAGAGGTTTACAACAACGAAGAAACTACCCGTTCCGAAGAACCTGTTGCAGCAAAAGAGAAAAGTAATAATGGCAAGAAGATTGCAATAGCTGCAGCTGCTGTAGCTGGCGCAGGTGCCATTGTCGGAGGTACAGCCTATGCTATGAATACTCATGGTGGTGAAGAGCAGACCGAAGAGGTTGAGGCCTCAGTCATGGGTCAGGCGGCTCCTGCTCCTGCAGGTATTGTTTCCGATGATATGAGTTTTAATGAGGCATTTGCTTCGGCACGTGAGCAGGTTGGCCCTTATGGCGTTTTTGAGTGGCACGGAAAAGTTTATGGAACCTATATGCAGGACGAGTGGGAGAAGATGACTCCCGAAGAGCGTATGCAATACAACTCTGCGGTAGAGCAAAGAGTAGCTCAGTATCATGGTCATGCTCAGGAGGAGGAACTTACCCCTGCGGTTTCGACCAGCGCCGAAGAGTCTCAGATCAGTAATTCTGCAGCAATGGGTGCCAACTCTCATACTACACATGTTCATATTCATACAGACCATGCTTCACAAGCTACTTCGGCAGCACATACATCTGCACCTGTGGCTCATCATTATAATGATGTTGAATATCATGGCACAGCTCCGATGGCAGATAATGTAAACGATAGCATGAGCTTTAGCCAAGCTTTTGCTTCTGCCCGTAGTGAGGTTGGCGCAGGCGGCGTTTTTGAATGGCATGGCAAACTGTATGGAACCTATTATGAGACCGAGTGGAACTCGATGTCTTCAGCAGAACGTGCGGCATACAATGAATCTGTCTTCGGTAGCCATGGAACCGCAAATATGGCTTCGAATAATGATGACATAGAGGTTGAAGTAATAGGAGTTGCTCATAATGTAACGATTGACGACGATGTTCAGGTTGATGTTGCCTCATTAAATGTAGGTGGCGTTGAGGCTGTTGTAGTTGATGCAGACCAGGATGGCTATGTAGACGTACTGGTAGTTGACGAAAATGGTAATTCTGTAGTAGACGATAATGAGGTCTATATGGTTCCCGGCTCGGGAGTAGAAATGCCCCAGGGACCTGAGATGACGATAGATAACTATTCTGAAGTAGGCAACGATATGGCCTATAACGGAATGGACGATAGCGGAATGCCCGATTATATGAACGATGCATCTATAGTATAATTATGGAAGATAATCGTTTCAAAGCCAAATGTCCCAATTGTAAAAGCGATCTGCTGATCGGGGATAAACCAGGGATTAACGACAAGATGCTTTCTTGCCCCCAATGTAAGTACAGGGCTAAAGTATCGGAATTTAGAATGGCTGCTCTTTCGGGGTATAATTCTAATGATCCTAAGGGTGATGCAGAACCCACTCAGGTCAACTTCGGGCAAATGGATAATACCGTCGGTTCTCTTTATCTGGGAGAAAAGGAATATGGTCTTCATATCGGTTCTACCTCTTTTGGCCGTTTAGGCGTAGGATGTCAGGCAGAAGTGAAGATAGATAATGGAGACAGGTTTATGAGTCGCAATCATGCCCGCATCATTATCAAACAGACCGAAGCTGGTTTGCGTCACATGATAGAACCTACCAATCCCAAAAATCCTATTGTCATCAACGGGAACAAGATAGAAAACTCCTCAATTATGGTACTGAACTTTGGCGATAGATTGCGTTTCGGCCATACTGAATTGCTCTTCGAACGCCCCGGTCTTTACCAGGAGGGAACCATGATTGACTGTTAGATTGAAAAGTATATGAAGAATATTACTCCAGGTATTACTTAGAAACATTTGTCTCGCCAGGGTAATATTCTTTATATAGAAATACCAGATTAGCAACAACCTTGGCTTTTGTTAATCGAAAAGAGTAACTAAAAAATAATTGAAATGCAATTTATATTACGCCAGCCTTTAGGCTATAGTTATATAGGACGTAAAGAAGATCAGGAAGACGCCGTGTGGCCAGCCTTTGAAAAGGCCTCTGCCCAAGGTCGTGTTTTTGTCCTTTGCGATGGAGTGGGTGGTAGCGACCAAGGCGAAGTGGCATCTCAGAATGCCTCGCGTGTTATCGGCGAGACCCTTACGGATATCATGATGACAAAACCGGTGTTGGATGCAACTGATGTCCAATTGGCAATAGATAATGCATATGAATATCTGGAGTCAATAGACAAAGGGGATGGCTCTCGTTGCACGATGGCGACTACCCTGACCGTAGTATGTCTGCATGAGAATGGCGTGCTTGCGGCCCACATGGGTGACAGCCGAATCTATCTTATCCGCCCTGCAACCGGTATGATGTACCAGAGCTCGGATCATAGTCTGGTTAATATGCTGGTACAGGCAGGAGAACTTACACCCGAAGAGGCTAAGACCTTCCCCCGAAAGAATGTCATTACAAAGGCTATTCAGCCTCATGCTGAACATTTTAAGGCAGAAGTTCATAACCTTACCGATATTCAGTCGGGTGATTACCTGTTCCTTTGCTCCGATGGCGTATTGGAGCAGGTTTCGAACGACCGTCTGGTCGAGATTCTTGCACTCGATTTGCCTGACCGAGAAAAAATAGCGCTTCTAGAGAAAGAAAGCAAGGATAAGACTAGAGACAATTATACGGCCTATCTTATTCCTATCCAGGAGGTCACAGGTGTGGTCGAGACCGATGACGCAGAAGAAATCTCAGCATATGTAGTCGAGTCTGACGATAAAACAAAGAGGAGTACTCCTGTCCCCCATGCAACCCGACCTGTAGCGGTTAATGCTCCTAATAACAGACCTGATGCTCACATACCGGCTGAACCTAAGTCCCCCAAGTCTAACCTACCTTTAATATTGGTGTTGCTGGCTGCTATCTTGGCTTTGGTCTGGCTGTTGGTTATCAATCCTAAACAGAAACATCAAAGTAAAGTGGAAAAGGTTCGGAAAGAGGTAGTAGATAAGAAAAACCATGATTCCAATAAGGATGCTTCGGTCCCCAACGAAGATCTTTCCAGAACGATAGAACAGATTACAGGCGATTCAGACAAGAAAACTGTAGAAAATAAAGAGATAGAGAGGAGAGCAAAAGAAAGGGCCTTGAAAGATAATAAGGAATCGGCCAAGTCTCAGAAATCAGACAGCAAGTCGGAAAAAGCCGAAATGCCGAAGGCACAATCAAAGGACCCCAATACCCCAAAAGAAACAAACAAGCCGGAAGCAACCGACAATAAGAAAGAAGAATAAGGTCTCCAATGAGAATGATCAGGCGTCGCTCTAACTGGTAGTTAGGGCGATGCTGATTGTTGAAAACAGATGAGGCCTTGGACCATAAGAAGCAGAACGACTCCTATTTGTTTCGACAAAGCCCCCATATAAACAGCATCAAAATACCATTTGGGGTAGCCTATATGGACGCTATGCAGACCCAATGTGGACTCTAGGTGCAGGCAAACTGCCATCAGAATGCCCCCAAAAGAAACAACCCTATGTCGTTTTCTATAAAATGAAACAGATACGTCTATTTATTATAAGAACTATTCATAATATCCATTCAACTAGAGTAGTTATACGGAATATGAGAAAACATAGTTTTGTTTCGAAATATAGCTAAAATTCTTAATTTCAGAGAAATATATCGAAAATGGGCAGAAAACGACCAGAAACAGATGTTGAAAAAGGGCAAAATTGAGAAAAAACAGAATGGAAACAGGGCGTAATCGAGAGAGAATCGAGTAGGGGAGGAGAAAAAAATGCAGAAAAGTAGTATTGAAAACCAGTATGATAATAGAAAAGTGACCCAAAAGAAGAAAAAAGATTTGGTCAGTTTGGAAAAATGATGTACTTTTGCGCCGTCATTCGTCAAGAAAGAGTTGTTTGAAAAAGCTGTCGAAAAGCCGATGTAACTCAGTTGGTAGAGTAGCTGATTTGTAATCAGCCTGTCGGG
>JAKSMQ010000016.1 GCA_024400565.1 Bacteroidales bacterium | reverse complement strand
GCTCCACTTCGGTCGCTGGCCATAGCAAGCTCCACTTCGGTCGCTGGCCATAGCAAGCTCCACTTCGGTCGCTGGCCATAGCACTATGCCATCTTTAGGTCAAAAAATGAATTTATAGAACCCGCCTTAATATATTCTCCTTTTTATTATTCACTCATTCTTCACGTTTATTGTCCTGTTTGGAGGGATGGTAAAAGTCATTAGAAAAACTCGCATTCTATGGGAAATGCGAGTTTATACATCAATTCATCTTGGACAGACTCTATACTGGTTCTATAGTGTACAGGATCGGATTTACCAAAGGAAAAAGAAAGCGTATAAGCATGGTTCAGACATCAGGCGGGAAAGATACAACCGAAAAAGGAAATCTGCCTTGTCCCTGGTGTGCGGCTGAATGTGCTCGGAGTGTAGTCGTAACAGAGCAAAAAAGACAAAAGGAATCACCTTTGTGGAAAAATATTTTGGCAGTTTGAAAAATGTTCGTATCTTTGCATTTCGATTTGAAACTATAATTTTTATAACAATTAATTTAAACACAAGCATTTATGCCTACTAGAATTAGACTTCAGCGTCGTGGTAAAAAGCATCAGGCTTTCTATCACATCGTAATTGCGGATGGTCGTGCACCTCGAGACGGAAAGTTCATTGAGAAAATAGGCACCTACAATCCCATCACCAACCCCGCTACTATCGAGCTCAACCTCGACCGCGCTGTTTACTGGCTTATGACCGGTGCTCAGCCCAGCGATACCGTACGTAACATCCTTTCCTATAAGGGTGCTATGCTTAAGAAACACCTCCAGATGGGTGTTCAGAAGGGCGCTATCAGCCAGGAACAGGCTGACGTTAAGTTCAACGAGTGGATGCAGGCTAAGCAGGCCAAGATCAATGGCGTAGTTAGCACCCTCGAGAACGAAAAACGCAACAACGCTAAGGCTCGTCTTGAGAACGAGAAGAAAGTAAACGAAACCAAGGCTGCTGCTATCGCTGCTAAGCGTCAGGCTGCTGCTGAAGCTGAGGCTGCTGCCAAGGCTGAGACTGAAGCTGCTGAGGCTCCTGCTGAAGAAGCTGCCGAGGCTCCCGCTGCTGAATAATCAGATAGGGACTTTCATAACCTCAAAGGCTACCCCAATCGGGTAGCCTTGTTTTATACGTGTCTCCTGTCTCTTGGCTGCTAGTACAGAACTCTTCTTAATAGCAAGGCGTTTGCCGATAGAATGGCCTGGCTATGGCTGAAAGAGAGGAAATGTCGTGTGTAGGAGAACGTTTCTGTTATGCGTAGGCGAGTGGGTTTATTGTACGATTCAAGACGGTTAGGTTGTATCCTCAAGATTGGATCTCTAATGTCGGGCCAGTTTCGCTCTCTGGCTTCGGGATTTTTCCCTTATAGCCAGCACCTAACCAGCATACAGGTAGCATACAGACAGCATATAAGCAGCACTCAGCTAGCATCCGGAGGGTGTTTCGTGGAGGCTAAGTGGACGCTATATGCTGGCTAGAACGAGAGAAAGGGCTTTCAAGAAGGGCTCTTTTTGAGAACAAGGTCTCCGTTTTTGAGTAGAATCGACCAATAAGAAAGCCGGTTCTGTAGAATAGTCGAACCGGCAATAGTGTTGATAAATATAAGTCCGGGTATGCTATTCTGATTTGGACTTGAATGTGAACTGGACCGAACTTTCGCTCTTTAGGTTAAGTAACTGTGCTGCCGAGGATTGATAGAGGGCTATCTGTAACAGTCCTGTGGCGGATTCTATAAGGGCAAGGTCTTCGTTGTCGGTAGTATAGTAGGGGGAGATAGTGGTGATTTTGCCACCATTTGCGTCGAGGACGAAATCGCGTCCGTCTCGTATCTCTTCAAATTTTGCCCGGGTAATACCCAGATAGGCATTCCCATAGGAATCGTTGTGGACAATGGTAACAGACAACTTGTTGTCGCGCAAGTTGTATTCCAACAGGTTGCGTTGGAGTAACTGGGAATGGCTCTCACCCATGGATGAAGGTTTTTCACCCTTGGCCAGACGAATGGCCAGTTCGGTAAAGAGCGTCAGCCCGATAAAGGAGTTGGAGTTGCCAAGAGTGTAGGGAATGCGGGTTACGCTTTCACATTCATTCCCAAAGACAGAGTAGGGGAGACCGTTGTCGGCGCAGATGAAATAATGGCCTTTGTAGCGGGCAATAATGAAGGGCTGGTCGGCCTTGGGCTCGGAGTTTACGTCGATAATATGGATTGTCTCTTTGGGGAAATTGAGACAGGCATGGCGCACCACCATCGTAGCGTAGATAATCTTGTAAGGGGTGACGTTGTGGGTGATGTCGATGATGTTGGCATCGGGTACTTCAGAAAGGATTCTTCCTTTGACCATTCCGATAAAAAAATCCTTCGTTCCCCAGTCCGTAGTGAACGTAATGATAGGTGCTTGCATGTGGTTCAGATGTTTTTTGAATTGCGAATTCAAATGCAAAGATACATCTTTTTTTTCAAATCTCAACTTTTATTTGTATTTTTGTTGTCGCGTTCTCGCGTGAGCGCGTGATATTTATTAATAGATAATCAATAAAATAAGCAATAAATGGCTTTACTTTCTATACGCAATTTGCACGCATCCATAGGCGATAAGGAAATATTGAAGGGTGTAAACCTTGAAATTAACCGTGGCGAAGTACACAGTATCATGGGCCCCAATGGTAACGGAAAGAGCACCCTGGCAGGCATCATTGCCGGCAATCCCAAATATACCGTGACCGAGGGTGAGGTAATATACAACGGCAAGAATATTCTTGATCTTCCTGTCGACCAGCGTGCGGCAGAGGGTATCTTCCTCGGATTCCAGTATCCGGTAGAGATTCCTGGTGTGAGCATTACCAATTTTATGCGCACCGCCGTAAACGAACAACGCAAATACCGTGGTCTCAATCCCCTCAGCGGAGCCGAATTTCTCAAGCTGATGGAAGAAAAGAAGAAGGTTGTCGAAATGACTACCCAGCTTGCTAACCGCTCGGTCAACGAAGGCTTTTCGGGCGGCGAAAAGAAGAAGAACGAAATCTTCCAGATGGCGATGCTCGATCCTACGCTTGCCATTCTCGACGAGACAGACTCGGGTCTTGATATCGACGCGCTCCGTATTGTGGCAAGCGGCGTGAATAAACTCCGCTCCAAGGATAATGCCATCGTGGTCATTACCCACTATCAGCGTCTTCTCGACTACATCGTGCCCGACTTTGTACATGTGCTCTTCGAAGGCCGTATTGTCAAGACCGGTCCCAAAGAGCTTGCTCTTACCCTCGAGGAGAAGGGCTATGACTGGATTCGTCAGGAATTAAACCAGAAGGGAGAATAGACTCTATGGAAAACGTGATAAATCAGATACGTCGCTGTCGCGAAGCATCGAAGGGCAACGAGGTGTGGAGAGAGGTCAATTTCGACGACTTCCTTACCTCCGACCTTAAGTGTCCCTCTGTAGACGATTGTACGAAAGAGGACTTTGCCTGCAGCCGTCAGAACCTCAATCTTGAGGCAACCCTTGTTATAGAGAACGGCTATCATTTCGGACCTATGTGCCAGCTCGACTGTGGTATCATGGTAGGAAGCCTTCGTCAGGTTCGAGAAATGAATCCTGACCTGGTTGAGCCTTTCTTCGGCAAATGTGCAACCCACGAGGTCTCCCGCCGATTCGAGACCCTTGCAGACAGAAAGAAGGGTAGGGGATTCAGAAATCCCTATTTCGAACTCAACGAGCATCTCTATACCGACGGCCTGTTTGTGATGGTTCCCGACAACGTGCAGCTCTCCAAGCCTGTTCAGATTCTCAACGCAATCCACGGCCCTATTCCTGCTCTGCTCAATACCCGCAATCTTATCCTTGTCGGCAATAATGCCAAGGCCAGCTTTATCTTCTGCGACGATTCGTTCGACGGTACCAACAGTTTCTCCAACAACGTGACCGAGCTGATGATTAAGCAGGGGGCTAAAGCCGAACTGTACAAGATGCAGAACCTCAACGACAAGTCGGCACTTCTGAATCAGACCTTCGTTACGATGGAAGAGGGGAGTACCTTCCGTTCGGCAGCTATTACCCTTAACGGCGGCCATATCCGCAACCATACTGAGGTGAGAATGAACGGCCGACATTGTGACTGCCAGGCCAATGGACTCTATCTGATCGACAAGCAGCAGCAGGCCGACAACTACATCTATGTCGAGCATGCCCAGCCCGACTGCCATAGCCGGGAGCTCTTCAAGGGTATTATGGACGATGCCGCCCGTGCTACCTTCAACGGACATGTGATGGTAAGCGACGGAGCATCCAAGACCGAAGCCTTCCAGACCAACAAGAATATTCTTCTTACCGATAAGGCACATATTGACACCAAGCCTTTCCTGGAGATTTACAACGACGATGTGAAATGTTCGCATGGAAGTACTATCGGACAGCTTGACGAACTGGCACTTTTTTATATCCGCAGCCGCGGTATCAGCGAGCGTACAGCCAAGACTATGCTGCTCTATGCATTCTGCGACGAGGTGATAAAGGGTATAGAACTCCCTGAACTGCAGTCGTTGCTTGGTGACCTGGTGAAGAAGCGTCTGCATGGCGAGCTGACAGCATGCTCCGATTGTGCTATTCCTTGCGGTACACCCTGCAATGGCGAAGAGGCCGCCCATACATTCAAGATTGACACCACTAAACTCTAATACCCCATAGAACCGATGCGACGTATACTCTTGCTCCTGCTCCTTCTGGTCGGCTGGATGTCAGCATCAGCCCAGGATGCGTGTACCTATACGTTCAAAGGGAACGAGAAGAGTGATTTCGAAAAGGGCGTAAAGGAGTTCGAAGCAGGACATTATGCGGCTGCGACGGTGTTGCTGCGCAAAGTGTCTTCCAAGCATCCAAAAGCAGCCGAACCCTATTTCTATCTGGGTATAATGGCAGCTGAGGAGAACCGGAATCCTGCAGCCATACGCCGCTATTTCTCCAAGCTTGAGGAACTCTGCCCGGAGCATCCCGATGCCCGTGTGGCTTTTTACCAGGGTATTATTGACTATACCGACGAAAGGTACGAGCAGGCCGTAATCCATTTCAACCGCTATTTTGAGATTACCAATGCTACCAACAACCCCGACTATGTAAAACTCTATGAGGAGGCTTCCAACTACCTCTACTGGTCGGAGTTTCTGTCTGAGGCAATGCTCAATCCCGTTCCCTTCAATCCTGTTCTGGTAGCGGGAGTAAGCTCCAAGAGTGACGAGTTTCTGCCCTATCAGACCTGGGATGGTCAGTATTACTATTATCTGCGCCAGATTTCTACTACCAAGCAGAAGACCTATTACGGCAAGATGTTTGAGACCTATGAGCCTCGGTTGTGTATGAGCAAGCGCAAAGGGAATGGCTTTACGGCAGGAGAACAGTTACCTGCCCCCTTCAATCAGGGTATTGTAGAAGGCGGCGTGACACTTACGGCCGATAACAGTCTTCTCTATTATTCGATTCAGACAAAAGACAACTTCGATATCTATTTTTCGGAATGCAAAGGTGGCGTGTGGCAACCTACCCAAAGCGCAGGTCTGAATGTGAACAAAGCCAAGTCGTGGGACTCGCAACCCAGTATAAGCCCTGACGGACAGTTTCTCTATTTTGCATCCAATCGCGAAGGCGGCTATGGCGGTACGGATATCTGGTATTGTCGCCGTCTCCCCAACGGAGACTGGAGCAGAGCAGAAAACCTTGGCCCGCGGGTCAATACTGCCGGAAATGAGAAATGTCCCTTTATCCATGCCGACGGCAAGACGCTCTATTTCGCCTCGAACGGATGGCAAGGATTTGGCGGATATGATATGTATTTCATCAATCTGAACGACAACTATGTCAAGCTACCCACCAATATGGGTATGCCTATCAACGGCGATGGCGATGATATCTGTTTCGGCATTACCGCCGACGGAAAGTCGGGCTATTATGCCGACAAGGCAAAGGAGAATAATGGAGCAGGAGGATACGACGTCTTCTCGTTCGAACTCTATCCAGATGCCCGCCCCGAAGGTATGAAGATAGTAAAGCTGGATGAGATACAGGATAAGATAGTAGTCCGTCGAAAAGGATTTGACGATGCTGTCTATCTTAACACGAATACCTATATGGTTCCTGTAAAAGGCAAATGTGTCGTGGCCCGCTACAAGGACGATATGATTTATATCGATACTAAGCTGACGACAGGAACGGGTAAGATGACCGAAGAAGGCAGAATGGCGATAGACCTTTATGTGGATTTCCTTCTTGAGCATCCTACTTATACGGCCTTTATACAAGGTCCGGAGGAGATACTCAATTATATGGTAAACGACCGCAAGATGAATAGAGCAAGACTGTCTCAGACTGGTTCTGCATCCTATTCTGATACTCCTGCCCGTATTACCATAAATGCAGTCAAAAAGAGAGAATAATGAAACCGATCTGGAGAGTTTTCCGCTATCTGAAGTTCTTCCCGAAGGAGATATGCTGTAATATCTTCTTTAATGTGTTGGCGATACTCTTCAACCTGTTTTCTTTCGTACTTATTATTCCTTTTGTAGAGCTGCTTTTCGGACTTACCAATCCCCCGTCAGTCGCCCCGGACTTCTCGTTTTCGCAACAAGATCTGACCGATTGGGGAATGTTTCATCTCTACCGGATGAAGGAACAAATGGGTGCCTGGCCTTGTTTGGGTGTCGTCTCGGTAGGATATGTGAGCGCCAACCTCCTGAGCAACCTGTTCCGTTATCTGGGACTTTTCTTCCTCAGTCCTATCCGCAATGGTATCATTACCCGAATGCGAAATGATTTCTACCATCATATTACCATATTGCCTATCTCCTATTTCTCCGCTCAACGAAGAGGCGATATTATCAGCCGTCTCTCGAATGATCTTACTGATGTAGAGTGGAGTATGGTCTGCACGTTGCAGTCCTTGATAAAGGATCCTATAAACATCATCTTCTTTGCTGCCACGCTCATCTTTATTTCGCCCAAGCTGTTTCTCTATTTCTTGCTTATCCTCCCTCTTGCTGTCTTTCTGATAGGTATAATTGGCAAAAGTCTGAAGCGCAATTCTGTAAAAGGACAAACAAAACTGGGACAACTCTTCTCGGTGGTAGAGGAATCTCTTGCGGGCGTAAGGGTTGTGAAAGGGTTTGCCAAAGAGAAAGTCAGAACCGACTATTTTGAGAAGGTAAACCAGGATTATGCACAGACTATGATAAAGGTAGCCCGTCGTAAAGAATTGTCGAGTCCTCTTTCTGAAGTGTTGGGAACAATAGGCCTGGTTGCAATTCTCATTATTGGAGGAAGTCTCGTCTTGGACGGAGAACTTCAGGCGTCATTATTTATCTTCTTTGTGATTATCTTCGCCCGTCTTATTCCCCCTGTTCAGGCAGTCGTAAAGGCCTATAACAGCCTGGTGAAAGGAAGCGCTTCGGCCGGTAGAATATTTGAGGTTATGGATGCCGAAGAAAAGATAACGGAGCGGGAAGATGCTAAGGAATTGAAACCTCTTGGGCAGGAGATTGTATTTGATAATGTCTCGTTTGCCTATGGAGAGGAGCGTGAACTGGTTTTAGATGGTATCAATCTTAAGATTAAGAAAGGTCAGACCATCGCCCTTGTAGGTCCTTCGGGAGCAGGAAAGACAACTCTGGCAGACCTTTTGCCAAGATTTTACGACTGTACAGAGGAATCAATCTCTATTGACGGAACAGATATAAAGGATTTAAAGATTAATTCTCTCCGGGATCAGATTGGCCTTGTGTCGCAACAATGTGTCCTCTTCAACGATACAGTAGCCAATAATATCGCTTTTGGTAGAAAGGATGTCTCCTTGGATGCTGTTAAGGAAGCCTCTGTAATCGCATTCGCAGATGAATTTATTAAGGCCTTGCCTATGGGTTATGATACCATGATAGGCGACAGAGGAGTTAACCTCTCGGGCGGCCAGCGTCAGAGATTGTCCATAGCTAGGGCTGTCCTGAAAAATCCTCCAATTCTGCTTTTGGATGAAGCGACATCGGCTTTGGATACAGAGAGCGAACATGCGGTTCAGCAGGCCCTGGATCAGTTGCTTGTAGGGAGAACATCCATTGTGATAGCCCATCGTCTGTCGACTATCCAGAATGCAGATAAGATAGTGGTCCTGGACCACGGAAAGATTGTAGAAGAAGGTACCCATCATGACCTTCTCGAGCAACAGGGATTATATGCCAGACTGGTAGAGATGCAATCCTTCTCCGCGTAGAGAAAAAAAAGAGTGAGTGTGTAATAATATAGTCTCTCTGCAGTCTTTAATAGATAAGTTTGAAAAAAAGATAATAATATAATGAATGAGAATTTAGATGCCACCGGCAATACCCAATCTACCCGAGAACGCGAAGTTGAAAGAGCTTTGCGTCCCAAGGGCTTTGATGCTTTTGCTGGCCAGCAGCAGGTACTCGATAATCTGAAGATATTCGTAAGTGCCGCCAAAGACCGAGGAGAACCTCTTGATCATGTTTTGCTCCACGGCCCTCCAGGCTTGGGTAAGACAACCCTCTCGTATATCATAGCCAATGAACTTGGAGTCAACATCAAGATGACTTCCGGTCCTGTATTGGACAAGCCTGGCGATCTGGCTGGCCTTCTTACAGGATTAGGAGCCAACGATGTGCTGTTTATCGACGAGATACATCGTCTCTCTCCAATCGTTGAGGAGTACCTGTATTCGGCCATGGAGGACTACAAGATTGATATCATGATAGAGAGCGGTCCTGCTGCCCGTAGCGTCCAACTCAACCTTAAACCCTTTACGCTCATAGGCGCTACCACCCGTAGCGGTATGCTGACAGCCCCTCTGCGTGCCCGCTTTGGAATCAATTGCAGACTAAAGTACTATGATGCTGATACTCTCACAAAGATTGTGAACCGTTCGGCAGGCCTCCTGAATGTAAAGATTACAAGCGAGAGTGCTTTGGAAATAGCCCGTCGCAGCCGAGGAACTCCCCGTATTGCCAATTTGTTGTTACGCCGAGTGCGCGACTTTGCCCAGGTTAAGGGAGATGGTACAATTACACTCGATATTGCCCGTTATGCCCTCCAGTCTCTTAATGTCGACCGAAATGGTCTGGACGAGATGGACCTTCGAATCCTTTCAACTATTATCGACAAATTCAAAGGAGGTCCGGTCGGTCTCACAACTATTGCTACAGCAGTAGGGGAGGATGCCGGTACGGTCGAGGAGGTATATGAACCCTATCTTATCCAGGAGGGTTATCTGATGCGGACTCCCAGAGGCCGAGAGGTAACACCTTTAGCCTATCAGCATTTGGGCAAGATTCGCATGGAAGGAACACAACAAGAACTCTTTTAAAAGAAATTCGGATGACAGGAATAACAATCATAGACTGAAAAATTTCTGCTTCTGTAATTATTAATCACAATAAAATATCAAGAAACATTCAAAACGCATCCATATGAAGACCCTTATCAAAAATATTAAAGAACTTGTACAGGTAGAAAATTCACCCAAACTACGCGTGATGGGTAAAGAGATGGCTCGTATCGATACCATCAAAGATGCATACCTTATCGTAGAGGATGATAAGATTGCAGACTTTGGCCCTATGAGCGAACTCAAGGAGCAGACCTTCGACAAAGAGGTTGATGCTACCGGCCGTATGGTATTCCCCTCCTTCTGTGACAGCCATACCCACATGGTATATGCCGGCAGTCGCGAGATAGAATATATTGACAAGATCCGTGGTCTCTCCTATGACGAGATTGCCAAGCGTGGTGGCGGTATTCTGAATAGCGCAAAGCGCGTGCAGGAAGCCAGCGAAGATCAGCTTTTCGAGGATGCATTGGCCCGTCTGGAGATGATGAAGAATCTGGGTACGGGTGCAGTCGAAATAAAGAGCGGCTATGGTATGACTACCGAGGCTGAGATGAAGATGCTGCGCGTTATCCGCCGTCTAAAAGAGGCTTCTCCTCTCACTATCAAATCTACTTTGCTGGGTGCTCACGGCATTCCTATGGAATATCGCGGTTGCCAGGAGAAGTTTGTTGACCTCGTTATCGATGAAATGATTCCTCAGGCTGCAAAAGAAGGTCTGGCCGACTTTATTGATGTCTTCTGTGATGAAGGTTTCTTTACCTGCGAAGATACCGAACGTATGCTTGAAGCTGGTCTGAAATATGGCATGCGTCCCAAGATTCATGCTAACGAGATGGCTTGCTCAGGCGGCATACAGGTAGCAGTTAAATACAACGCTCTCTCGTGCGATCATCTTGAATATACTGGCGATGCCGAGATTGAGTGCCTGCTAGGTTCTGAGACTATGCCCACAGTCCTTCCTGGAGCAGCTTTCTTCCTCAATATGGAACATGCTCCCGTACGTAAGATGATGGATGCTGGCCTCGGAGTCGCTATGTCCAGCGACTACAACCCCGGCTCTTCTCCCTCGCCCAATATGCAGCTCATCCTCAGCTTTGCCTGCGTAAACTACAGAATGCTTCCCGAAGAGGCAATCAACGCTACTACCATCAATAGTGCCTATGCAATGGATTTAAGTAGAACACATGGTAGCATAGCCCGTGGCAAAGTGGCCAATTTCTATATTACCAAACCCATCTCGACCTACGAATACATGCCTTACGCCTATGGCGAGAACAAGGTTGAACGTGTATTCCTCAACGGAAAAGAATGCTAACCAACGCAACAGAATAGCGTGATACAAGTAAAGAATATCAACAAGTCGTACGGCAGTCTTCAGGTTCTGCGCGATATTAATCTCTCGGTCAAAAAAGGCGAGGTCGTTTCGATTGTAGGCGCCTCGGGAGCCGGCAAGACAACCCTGCTGCAGATTATCGGAACGCTCGATAGGGCAGATAGCGGAGAGTTGTTCATAAACGGTCAGGATGTCTCAAAGTTGAAAGACCGCAAACTGTCTCAATTCAGAAACGAGAACATAGGATTTGTGTTCCAGTTTCATAACCTACTGCCCGAGTTTACCGCTCTAGAGAATGTCTGCATGCCCGCCTTGATTAAGGGCAAAAGTATGGATGAGGCCAAGAAAGAGGCTATGCAACTGTTAGAGTTTCTGAATCTTGGCGAGCGTGCTCAGCATAAGCCTTCGGAACTCTCTGGCGGAGAACAGCAGAGAGTGGCTGTGGCCCGTGCCCTCATCAACAAGCCGGCAGTTATCCTTGCCGACGAGCCGTCGGGTAATCTTGACTCTCAGCATGCCAAAGAACTACACAATCTCTTTTTCCAGTTGAGAGAACAATACGACCAGACCTTTATAATTGTAACCCACAACGAAGAGTTGGCTGCTATGGCCGACCGTAAAATAACGATGAAAGATGGAAAGAACATCGAAGCCTAATTTCAAGAGAAAAGAGACTCGTGAGAAGCCTGTGTTTCACGAGAAACGTTCTGCCCAACAGACCCTTTATGGTTTGCGTCCTGTCATAGAAGCCATCGAGGCCGGAACCCAGATTGACAAGGTACTTATCCAGAACGGACTTCAGGGACAGCTGGTACAGGAACTCAAGTTCAAACTCCGTACGGCAGGCCTTCCCTTCCAATATGTGCCCGTAGAAAAACTTGACCGTATGGTGACCGGCAATCATCAGGGAGTTGTAGCAACCATTTCGCCCATTACCTACCATCAGATGCAGGAATTTCTGCCACAGCTGGAAGAAGAAGGAAGAACACCTTTCCTTATCATGCTCGACCATGTGACTGATGTCCGCAATATGGGCGCTATTGTACGTACAGCCGAGTGTGCTGGAGCAGATGGCGTGATTGTTCCTGACCATGGGAGCGCTCAGATTAATGAAGATGCTATCAAGACCTCTTCGGGCGCTCTGTTGAGAATGCCAATCTGTCGCGAGGCAAATCTCAAGACGGCGGTAAATCTGGCCAAGCAATCGGGTCTGCAGGTTGTAGCAGCAACCGAGAAAGCGTCAAAAAACTATCTGGAGGTCGATTTTACCCAGCCTACGCTTCTGATTATGGGGTCGGAAGATACTGGAATCTCCAACGAGTTGCTGAAACTCTGTGACGAACGTGCCAAGCTGCCTATCAGAGGCGAGGTCCAGTCGCTCAATGTGTCCGTGGCTGCGGCTGTATTTATGTACGAGGTACTCCGTCAGAGAGGTCTGTAGAAAAGAAACCATCAAGGCAATAAAGCAGAAAATAATAATAAATTATTATTGTTCATTTTGTTAAAATTTTTGCAATATTTAGGTAGGTTTCAAAAAATGTTGTATCTTTGCACCTTGCTATACTATGTGTGAGTATGGTCTAATTTGGTTAGTTTCATATAGTTGAATAAGAATATGGATGTATATTTTGATGATAGGGTTTTGCCAATTGTTCAAAAGGCAGAAAAATATTGCTCGGCTGACGAACATTGCCGTTCTTCGGTCCGAGCCAAACTGTTCGGTTGGGGAGCCCTCCGTACTGATGTTGACGTAATTATAGAGTATCTTTGCGAGAACGACTATATCAACGAAGAGCGTTATGCTCTGGTCTATTGCAATTCGAAGATGCGCTCGCAGAAATGGGGTCGTATCAAGATGGCATACCAGCTGCGTTCAAAACAGATTCCCAAAGAAATTATCGAGTCCACGCTCAAGCAGATTGATGAAACTGCATATAATGAGATTCTCGACGGACTGGCAGAAAGCAAGTGGGAATTGTTGGCAGACGAGTCTGATGAGCGCAAGAAGCGCATCAAGTTCTTTAATTTCCTTGCCTCCAAAGGGTTTGAGAACGACGAAATTCAATCTGTATATGACAAACTAACTAATGCGTCAAAATAATGAAGAGAGTCCTGATTCTCCTGTCCTACGTTCTCTTTATTTCATATTTTGCCGTTGCCGATAATGATGTTGTAACAGTTGCAGTTTCGGATACATGCCAGGCTAATCAGATAGCCGATGGCGATGAAGGCGACAATGGCGATGGCGAGAAATCTAAGCTTAATCTCTTTTCGGGTACTTGGACAACCTCTTCTACTCCTGCTATTAAGCTCGACGAAAACTATTATACCAACTGGGCTGCAACCGGTATCTCTCAAATTTCATTTGTGGGAACATTCAACGGCAACTACAAATACAGCCATTCCAAATTTATCTGGGATAATGTAGTTGACCTGGCCTTGGGTGTCTATTGGCAGGATCTGATAGAAAGTGATAGCCTTCCCTATTTCGAGACCCGTCGCAAGAACGATGATAAGATAGACCTTACTTCCACCTTCTCCATGAAGATGAAGAAAGCGTGGAACGTGAATGCCTCGGCCAACTTCAAGACCCAGTTTATGGAAGGTTTCCAGTATGTCGATCCTACCGATCCCGGCACACTTGTCTCTTCTTTCATGGCTCCCGGCTATCTGACTACGGCTCTCGGTTTCGAATGCAAGAAAGATTTCTGGAACGTGGCCTTCTCCTTCCTTACCGGCAAAACAACATTCCTTCTCGACGAGAATGTTATTGCTGCAGGCCAGCTCTATGGTGTGGATACTACAGGCGGAAAACGAGTTTATGCCGGACTTGGTTCGTATTTGAAATTTTATTTGAAGAAAGATATTGCCCCCAATCTGAATTTCTACACCCGTTTAGAGCTCTTCTACGACTATCGTAAGCCCAATTACCACGATGGTATCGACCAGGGCGCTTTCGGATCATGGGAAGACAACAGCTGGCTCAAGGAGAATGGCCGTTCGTCCTTTGCGCGTATGGCTCATTGTATGCGCTATGATACCGACGTCGACTTCGAGTTCAAGTTGGAATATCGTTTTTCAAGCTTCCTGGCTGCCTATTTCTCTAGCCGCTTCAAGTACGATAGCGACTTCTCCGGCGTAGCTCCCCTCTTCGGCAACGACGAGAGTCATTGGCAATTCTACCAGAGCGCCGGCGTTCAGATTTATTTCAATTGGAAAACACCCAAAGCTAAATAACAAGTAAATCCGCAGAGTTAAGGGACTGTAGGTTTGTAAAAAAACTTACGTCCTTTCTAACCAAAGCGATGGCCCGATGTCACAACAGGGATGTTTTACTATGCGTAGACACCTATTTCTTATAGCTCTTGTAGTCCTTCAAAGTATTTTTCTTTGTGCATGTGGACCCAGCAAGGCCGAGCAAGAGGCCCAGTTAGAAAAAATGAAACTTGAGGCTGCGTTGGAAGAAGCCAAAGAACAGGCCGAAGAGGCTAGAATGGAAGCCGAGATGGCCAAGATTGAAGCTCAGTCTGCCAACGAAACCGCCCGTAAGGCCAATATGCAGAAAGCTGGATGCTATGTGGGAACAATAGGCAAAGTGAAGGTCCATTTCTTCTGGGGAGAATCCGGTCAGTATATGTATTATGACAGCAATCCTGCCAGCATTTTCGATCTTCATGTCGAGCAGAGTGATTCGCAGGATATCATGCTTGGCGATTACTCCCGCATAGAAGGCTCTACTACAGCCTACCTTATGTTCAAAACCAGCCAATTTCCCTACGTAGGCGAATTCAAACGTTTGAGTGACGGGAAAACTTTCCCCATCCGTTTGCAATTGGCTGAATAGCCCAAGTGTAATCCGAATAAGCTAAGAGGGGTGGCATAAGCTGTCCCTCTTTCTTGCTTCATTGGGGCTGTCTGGCATCTGTCTAACATTAGTCTAGAGTCGGCCTAGCGCCCATATAGCGTCCATATAACGTCCATATAAAGTCCATATAACGTCCATATAAAGTCCATATAACGTCCATATAAAGTCCATATAACGTCCATATAGCCTCCACTTAGCGTCCATATAGCGTCCACAAAAGCGGCACGATTTGGGGCAAAAGTGGACTCTAAGTGGACGCTAGGGGGACTCAAAGCAGACGTTACTTGCTGTCAAGATGCCCTTAATTCGTCCTGAAATTTAACATGACGGAGGTATGCGGATTTACTCGTGTGAGGTATTTGGTTGAGGGTGCGCTTATTAGGGAAATGAGTAAGAGGGTTGTGTTAAAGTTAAAGTTGTTAAAGTTTATTTTCGAGATACATGTTATTTCTTAAAATCCTTTATATTTATTTATATATTAATTAGTTATAGATAGTATAAGAGAAGGTTGGTATGCCATTTTTTATCTTTAACAACTTTAACTTTAACAAAGCGTAGTAGGGTAGGGGATAGAAGACAGATTATACTTTCCCTATGAGGCCATATTGAGTAAAGATGGCTTGTTGTTTTACGTCTTTGAGATCACGAATCGGAATTGCAAAAATCGTTATGAATGGAGGTCTCAATTAAAGGACGTCATTCTCGGATGGAAGCGCGATTTATGAGCCGGGGAAAAGCGTTATTATTTATTTGTAATAAAAAATGAATTTTTTTGTTGTAGAATATAAAAAAGTTGTATATTTGCGTATCCGTAGAATACCCCAAAAATGGGGGTGTTGTGTACGTACGATTCGTATAAATGAATGAAAATAAATAAATAATAATTAATATAACATGAAAAAAAGATTACTACTCTTAGGGCTGATTTTCGTGATTTTGGGTCTCAGGGCTCAAAGTCAGATTGTCGTGACCTACCAGCAGGGGTTTGAAGCCACGGGCGAAAACTCGTCCTATACCGTGCAAAGCGGTACTGTGGCTGCAACCAATTCGCTGGCTTTCTCAGGAGGCCGCTCGCTGAAGATGTCGCACACCACGACCGACGCTGTAATCGTACTTGACACCATCGATTTTACTGCCAATGGTAGTTTCCAGTATTTCTCGATGGAGTTCAATCACATCAACAACGTCGACCCTACTACCTGCCAGACGGCAAGTATCTGTGCCATCATCGAGGCTAAGCGTGCCGACCAGACTACCTTCACCAAGCTGAATGGTACGACCCATTACGACAAGAATGGTGAGTATTATTCGTCCGACTTTGCCGGAACCGACTCCTACTCCCGCAAGTCGTATGCAGCATGGCTGTCGGCTCAGAACAACGTGACCAATGCCGACTGGAAGAAGGAGAAGTTTAATCTCAACACCTTCTTTACAGGTACAGCCCAGTCGAGCCGCAAGCTCATCGTAAGGATTACCCTTAAGGCTAGAACCAGCGGTACGAGCACCCAGGCATGGTATCTGGATAACCTGGTCTTCAAGGCCAGTACCCAGGCTATGGTAAACCCCAAGATCAATATGCTCAACTATCCCGATCTTGGCAGCTACCCCACCAGCCGCTCCACCCGTATTGAGGCAAACGTCTCCACTTCGGTTCAGCAGGGTCTGAATCTCGACTCCGTATACATGCTTTACCGTCTTGGTGTAGGTGCTCCCATACAGAAGCAGACCCTTCAGGTAGTATCTCAGCAGACCAACAACCAGGGTGGCGTATCGAATGCACGCGTCAAGGGTACCATCCCCTTCGTAGGTTACGATACCACCATCAGCTACCGAATCGTTGTACAGGATGCTACGCTGAATAAGAATCAGGTCAACTTCCCCGCCGATGCTGCATCCTGGAATACGTACCACAATGTGCGTGGTACCACCAACCAGCAATCTGTGGCGACAGCATTGGGGGCGACTTTGAATAATATCGGCGATTTCCCGTTCCCCACCGAGGCATCACACCGCTCGCAGTTTATCTACGACAGCGCCTCGCTTGCGGCTGCCGGCTACAAACCGGGTGCCATTACCAGCATGACCTTTACGGCCGCAAGTTCGGTAAGCAATTCGCGTCGAGATACCCTCGAGATCAAGATGTGTAACGTCCCCACCGATTATACCATCGACCAGACCTCCATCACCCCCTACTTCAACCTTAATGCCATGAAGGTGGTATACGATAGCGTCCTTGTATTGACCCAGAATGCCAATACAACGGTCAATATCTATTTCCAGGATACCTTCTTCTATGCCGGTAAGGACCTGATGATGATGGTGACCTCGGCCAGCTATAACAATACCGGAACCATGCGCGACCCCGGGTCGATGCAGGTCAAGGGTTTTGCTACAGCCAGTCAAAAGCAGACCCTCTATCAGACTACCGATGCGCGTACCAGTATGAACCCCTGGACCAAGTCGCATTTTGAAAAGGGTATTACCTCAACCAAGCGTCCCGACTTTACATTTAGAGCTTACGAGAACCTTCCTTTGATTTATGACTGCGGAATCTCGGGCTACGCTTTCCCCAACGACTCTACTCCGGCTACAGCCAACCAGAACAACAACGTAACCCTCACGCTCAAGAACTATGGTGTCAGCACCATTAATGCCGTAACCCTCTACTACCAGGTTGACGGCGGCGTGACACATTCCTACAACTGGACTGGAAGCCTTGCCGGCGGAGCTACTACCAATGTTACCGTCAGCACAACCGAAAACTTCTCTGTAGGTTATCACGAAATGCTTGCATGGGTAGACGACAGCGTTACCAGCAATGGCGTTCACTATCGCGACCACGAGCCTTACAACGATACCTTGTGGACCAAACTAGTTGCCTGCGCAGGCCCCTTCAGCGGCAACATCCAGGTTGGCGGTACTGGTGCCGACTATCAGACACTCGAGCGTTTCCTCTATGCCGTAAGCCAATGCGGTGTGGGCGGACCCTTGCATGTGAAACTCGCCCCCAATACCTACGAACCTATCGTAATTCCCAACATCCCTGGCGCATCAGCTACCAATTTTGTTCAGTTTGAGCCCCTCAACGGACAAGCCAATTCCGTAGTCTTCAACCAGGGTACCACCAGTAGCTCTATACTAATTGACCTTCGCAATACCCATCACATACGTTTCTCGAAGATTAAGTTCCAGTCAGCTTATCTCAACAATGTTACTTATCCCGTCCGTATGGGTATCAACAGCATCGGATGCCAGTTCTCTGAGTGTACCTTTGAAGAAACTGCCAGCAACGTGGCCAGCCTTGCCGCCAGCACCCGTGCTACCGCTTTGCTCTACTCAGGTGGTGCAGATAGCCTTGAGGTTAGAGGCTGTACCTTCAAGCGTGGTAATGTCGGCGTAAGCATGGTAGGTCCTGCAGCCGATAACCTTGCCCATGGTGCCGTTATCTGCAACAACAGTTTCCAGAATCAGGGTAGCAACGCTATCATAGTTCGCAACCATGTATCCTCCATCGTCGACAGCAACTCTGTTGACAATATCCTTACCAATACCAGCTATGCTCTCCTCTTCCAGGATTGTCACGACGCTATGCGCGTAACCCGCAATACCGTTTATGTGACTTCCGGTGCTTCCTGTCTTGGTGTTACCGGCTTCCTGGGTACAAACAGCAACAATGCTATCATAGCAAACAATATGCTCATCAGCAACGATGATGGCCAGAGCAACATGCTCACTACTCCTATGTTCATTATCGATGCATCCTATACCAAAGTTCTCCACAACTCTATCAAGCTTAACGCTCCCCAGCGTTCGGGCGTTGCAGCTGCAACCTTCGGCGGCGGAGAGATTGATCATTGCTATTTCTACAACAATATTGTTGCCAGCACAGACCAGAGCAACTACGCCTTCAGTTATGTGCCTTATGAGGATAATATAAATTATATAGGATTCAATATTTATTATTCCGGTAGCTTCCTCCTCAACAAGTATGATGGTGTAAACTGCAACAATCTTACAGCATGGCGCACCCATATCAACGATGCAAACTCCCAGAATACCAATCCTGCATTCCTCAGCTCTACTCCTACCGACCTCCGCTCCTACAGCCAGCAGGTAAAGAACCATGCATTCTATTTTGCAGATGTTCCCACCGATATCTACGGTACCCAGCGTGATAACGTTTCGCCTTGTGTCGGAGCATTTGAATTCCTGGCATTGCCCTACGATTTCGAGATTGTAGGAATGGTTGAACCTTACGATGAATATTGCGACGTTCCTGCTTCCGGCGCTCCTCTCCGTCTGCAGATCAAGAACAGCGGTATCAATACTTTCATCCCCGGAAACGGCAGCAGCCTTAACCTTACTTATTCCCGTGCCACCACTCCCGGTCAGATGACCCCCGGTCAGTCTGGTATCGTTCAGATTCTTGATACCATCCCGGGAAGCAGCACCCGTACTTGTACCGTTAATGCAACGCTCAACTTCCCCACCAACGGTATGCTGGATACCACCTATCGTTTCTACTTCTGGCTTACTTCAGCTATTGACCCCAACCCCATTAACGATACATCCTCCTATACTGTTACCGCTCATTACCATGCTCCCGCACCTTCCAATGTTAACGTAAATGCAAACTATGGTAGTAGCGCAACTGTTAATGTTACCTCAGGTGTTCAGCAATGGTACAGCAATATCTATACTTCCGGCCGTGCAGAGCGTAGCACTATCTATTGGTATACCGACAACGACCCCAATACTGTTCCCTTCTATCGCGGCAATTCCTATACCACCGATGTTCTCTATCACGACACCACTTTCTACATTCGCCAGCATCGCAACCTTCCTCTTATGAAGATTACCGAGGTTCAGCTGAAGAATAATGGCGTTGGTGTTACCTTCCCCCAGCAGCTTTGGATGAATGCTGCTACCGCTTTTGCTGTAGAGATGACCAATGTGGGTGACTATCCTGCCGAGCTTGAAGGCGACACCCTGATGCTTTGCTCTGTCAACACCAACAACAATAACGCTTTTGCTACCCTGAACAACAAGATGTACATCTTCCCCAGAGTGACTATCCAGCCTGGTAAGAGTATCGTTGTTCAGTTCCGTTCAGGTATCACCACCACCGACTCTACCAAGACTCTTGGCGCTGGTGCCACCATTACTCCTGCCTACAACCACAATTTTGCAATTCTTTATCGCGACAAGCGTGGTGTTGTTGACGCAGTATCCTTCAACAACATGTCTTCTGCAAGCGGCACCGTATGGACTCAGAATAATATCCACAATTCTGTTTGGGCAGGTCAGGGTATTGCTCTCAACAATACTACTGCCGGTGTTATCCGCAAAGGATGGCCTACCAGTTCCTCCTCGCCTTCAAACAGCGCTCAGTACTGGCAGGTTGCAGACTCAACTCACATTATGACTCTGGGTACTCCCGACACCAAGCTTATCCGTTTCTACGATAATGGCTGTCTCGGCGAAGTGGCTACTGTCAACATCCACCTCAACAACCTTCCTTCCATCGACCTCTCTCTCGACAGCATCAGCATGCCTGAAGGATGTGGTTTGGCTAACGAAAACGTAGTAGTCAACATCAGCAACTATGGTGCTCAGGCAAGTGGTCAGTTTGTTGCCCGCTACAGCATCAATGGCGTTGTCGCATGTACCGATACTCTCGCAAGCCTTGCTCCCCGTGCAATGGTAACCCACACTTTCTCCACGCCAGCCAACATGTTTGTTTCGAGTGGTGAAACCCGTTTTGATTTCAAGGTTTGGGTTGACCACGTCAATGGTGACAATACCTATCACAACGATACCTCCAGCTGCAGCGTAGTTTCCCGTTACACTCCTACTGCTCCTGTTATCTACCCCTACGATACTGTTAACTATGCTGAGCGCGCCGTCCTCACGACCGATATGCCTTCAGCTGATAGTCTGGCATGGTATGACCGCAATATGCGTCCTCTCGATACTACCAATGTCTTCACCTCCGACTTCCTTTATACCGACGACACTTTCTACGTAACAGCATTCGGTCCTGCTTACAACAATATCCATCTCGGAGAACTTTCCATGGTAAATGGTGCTACTGCGTATCCCTCTCCCTACAACCCCAACAAGGTTAATGGTCAGGAGCAGTACCTTATCAAAGCTGAGGAAATGATTGCTGCAGGTCATTCCGCTGGTCCTATCAAGGCTCTCTCCTTCTACCTCGACACCATCCGTAATGCTACCGGTTCGATGACCTTCAATACATATAAGGTATCTATAGGTTCAACCTCAATCGAGGCATTTAACGGTGGTGCTGCTTCAACCAGGTGGCAGACTCTGACAGAGGTTTATAATCAGACCAACCTCACCCTCACCAATGCAGACAGAGGTTGGATAACCCATGAGTTTACTACTCCTTTCGTGTGGGATGGAACATCCAATATCGTAGTCGGTATTACCCGTTCTCTCTCTTCTGCTATATCTCAAGGTGCGCAGACCCGCTACACTCAGGCCTTTGCTGGTTCTGTATATTATAAGGATGATGCTAATGCAGCCACCCTTACTAATGTTCCTGGCAATGGTACTCTTAGCGATAAGCGTCCCGATATGCTCTTCCGCTTCCAGGATTATGGTTGCGAAGGCCCTGCATCTCCTGTCTATGTACATGTAGAAGGAACACCCGCTAGTGATGCTTCTCTCCAGTGGCCTGTTAGTATGGATACCACCCAGTTCTCTTCATGTGGAGCATCTAACTTCAATGTGTCTCTCTTCAATGGCGGTTCTTCTGCTTTGAATAGTCTTACCATTGATTATTGGGTTGATGCTACTCACGGCGTTTATAATAATACGACCACTATTGCTTCTGGCCAGAGTTCTGAACTTACCATTGCAACTCCTTCACTCACTCCTGGTCGACACACCTTGCTTGCTATCGTTAACGCTCCTAACGATACCGTTCCTGTTAACGATACAATTCGCCGAATGATCAACGTCAGCTTCTGTGGCGGCACCTACACAATCGGTCCTGCTGCAGGTAACGACTATCCTTCATTCCAGGTTGCCCTCGACACCCTTTATGGTGCAGGTATCTCAGGTCCTGTTGTGTTCGACGTTCAGAGTGGTATCTACAACGAACAGCTCAACATTGCAGCGATAGAAGGTACCTCAACACTCAATACTGTTACCTTCCGTTCTGCAAACCTGAACCGTGAGAGCGTAACTCTTCGTCATGCTCCTACTGCTGCCGAAAACTATGTATTGAAACTCGACGGAGGTTCAAACGTAATCTTCGACCATATGACCATCTACTCTAATGGTCCCGCAGCTTCATCCAATGCAGTATGGCTTACCAATTGCTCCAATATTCATTTTAATAATGCTGTAATTCGAGTAAAGGGTACTACCAACAATGCAAACTCTTCATGCGTTCTCGTGTATCCCGGTGTTCACGAGCTCTATATCGAGAATTCCCGCATAGACAGCGGTTATTATGCAATACGCAGTATGTGTGCTGATACTGGTTTGTCTGCCAATATGTTCATCAATAGCGATACCATCGACGGCTTCTGGTCTACCGGTATCCAGATGCGTAAGGTAAATGGCATCTACATTCGTCAGAACTATATCCATTCTGGTGTAAGTGTAGCCGGTCGTGCTCTTACGGGTATCTTGGTGGCCAATGTTGAAGGCGGAATTGATATCGAGCGCAACTATGTTATTCTTGCCGATACCAAAAATGGCGGTAAGCGTCCTATCTCGGTATTCAGCTGTATCGGTAACGATATTGACCGTGGTAAGATCTACAACAATATGTGCTCTTCTATCAGTACTGGTACTACCGGCCAGGTACCCTATGGTATCTCTATCGATAGTTCTCAGTTTATGAATGTTTATTACAACACTGTCAGCCTTAATGCTGGAGCTAATGCAGCGACCACCCGATCATTCTCTGTTGATCACAACTCTGCTGGTATTTATGTGTTGAATAATATCTTTGCTAACTTCAGTAAAGGCTATGCATATTGGCTGAACAGTCTCTCCAACGTATCCTCATCCAATTACAATGTAATCTTCTCCGATACTGCAGCTGCAACCCGTAAACTTGCTCGTATCGGTACTGCCGAACTCACCTCAATTGATACCCTCCGTATCTTCACCCAGGGTCGTGAGGCTAACTCAATGTTCAGTCAGCCCACTTTCGTAAGCGGTCAGGATCTTCACCTCGCATTTGGTACCTATAATGAAAAGGCTCAGTATCTGCCCGAGGTAACTACTGATATTGATGGTGAATCTCGTCCCGCTATTCCTGCTCCATGTATTGGTGCTGATGAATTTGGCCGTTCTATCCACGACGTAGGTATCATGCAGTTTATTACTCCTACTCTGGCTGCCAATACCGTTGAGGCTGACACTCTCTTTGTAAAGGTTAAACTGATGAATAATGGTACTTCTACCGAGACCAACCTCTGGTGGAATGCAGAGATTATTGATCATCCAACCCTTAGAACTCTTACTCGTACTATTGCTGAGATGCAGCCCGGTGAAATTATTTACGATAGCTCGTTTATCGTTCTCCCAATGGGTCTCATCGATACTCAGTATATAAGAGCGTACTTCTCTACTGATCTCCATAACGATAGTTTGATGGTAAATAATGTAACCGATACAGTATTCTTTATTGAAATGGCTTACGATCTTACTGTTGCTAGTGTTAATGATGTGAATGTTACCACAGAGGTCGGTTACGGCGAAGGCTGTCGTCTGAACAACGCTCCTATTTCGCTAACCGTTACCAACAAGGGTCGCAAACCAGTTCCCGTAGACTATCCTCTTACTATCGGTTATGAAGTAAAACTGCCCACATCGGCAACCTATACTGTCGCGCAGATTCCTCTCACCCATACCGAGGAGGTTTATTTGAACGCTCCTCTTGGTGTAAACGAATCAAGAGAACTTCAGTTTGCTAATGGTGTTAATCTCTATCCTACCGGTAACTCTAAAGATATTTCGGTTCGAGTTCGCGGATGGGTATCCTATCAATTCGACCAGAAACCCGTAGGTCCTAACAGTAAGGATACAAGCGCAGCTTATACTACTGCTAATAGCGTTAACTCCTGGAAGACGGTTACCTCTAAGTATCTGCCTACTCCTCCTAATGGTGTTGACCTCCACATTCCTTATGCGACCTGGGATACAATTCACGCATCACAGAACGAGACCCTTCCCGGAACAACTGCCAGTCGTCCTATCATGTGGTATCGTGACTCCACCGATGCTGAACCATTCCATGCTCCTACTCAGTATGCACGTTCCTGCTGGTGGGAAACTCCTCAGTATTTCCATGATTCAACCTACTATCTCGCATGTGTAAGCAATACTGGATGTACCAGTTACTACAATCCTGTTCATGTATACTTGAATCCTCGTGTTGCTGTCGATGCAGCTATTGTAGCCGTTGAGGAGCCTTACTCAAAGGTTTATATGGACAACGATACTGTTAAGGTAAGAATTATCAACTATGGTAATCAGCCTATCACCAATATTCCTGTAACCTATCAGCTCCGTCGTCAGGGTAACAATATGCCCGTACTCCAGGAGGTAACAGAAATCTGTCGAGCAACTATTGCTCCCGACGATACCTATCTCTTCAAGTTCGACTCGTTGATTATTCTGCCTACCGAGAATGTAAACTATACACTTCGTACCTGGACAGATCTTGGTAACGAAATGGTTCGTGTAAACGATACCTTACGCGATTTCCATGTATTTAAGACCTTACCCGAGAGCCAGTACACTACTCCCGTAGTCGGTTCTCCCGGAGGCCTTGATATTACCCGAATCAGTTTCAGTAGTCTCAATAGCGTATTACCTGAAGTTGGTCGTGATTACAGCAATTTCGCTCAGATCAACAATCCTATGGTCGAAAAGCTGAGACTCATCAAGGGTACTACCGACACCATGATTCTAGAAGTAGCTAATAGTGATGATCATGCCGATTTCAATACCGGCGGATTCCTCACCGTGATGATTGACTACAACCGTGATGGCCATTTCGACAATACTGATCCCGAGATGGCACTCTATGGTGACTATACAGAGATTATCTTTGCTGACACAATCTCTTCGCGCCATCCCCGTAAGTTCATATTTACTGTTCCTGACAGCATCTGCCTCGGTCATATGCGTATGCGTGCAGTCCTTGCTCAAGGTGGACATGAAATTTTCGAGTATGGTGACGATAATGCCCTTAATATCGACTTCGGTAATGTTCAGGATTATCTCCTATATATTGAAGACAATCCTGTTGAGACCGATGCAGCACTCTCTCGTTTAGTATCACCCACTACTCCTTTTGTTGAGAGTGATAGCACCAGTGTTTCCATTATGATTTCCAATAAGGGCGCTACTCCTATTACTTCAGCCGAAATAGCATACTCTGTCATTCATGGTTCACTCTCTCACGAGACTTACAACTGGACCGGTAATATTCTTCCTGGCCATAGTGAGGCAGTTACATTGCCCGCTCGTCACCTCGAAGAGGGTACTACCACTTATAAGATTGCCGTGAATGTTTATGGTGATACCAATGCTACCAACGACTCTCTCACCTGCCAGTTCCATCGTTTCCAGGTGAAGACCCTCGTGCTGACCGATGATTTTGAAAGTGATCAGATTACTTGGTATGCACCTCAGGGATTTACCTCGTTTACCGAAAATGTATGGCAGAAGGGTACTCCTGCTAAGAGAAACCTCAACTCATGGGTAAGCGACTCTACTGTATATGCTACGCAGATCAATGGTTCTACAGCCTATACACAGAGAGGTAATCTCAGTTACTTGTATACTCCTATCATCGACATCTCTCAGATTCGTCCCGACACTATCTCCTTCTATATTGCACGCGACCTCGGCGATAGCAGTTTCGTTTATCTCGAGTACTTTGACTGGCAGGGTAAATGGAGAAAAGTCGGTACTGCTAACGATACCCTTTGGTATAACGCCGGCGCCGGATTTGCAGGTACCTCTGCAGGTTATGCTTATGAGCGTCGTCAGTTTGCTACCCGAGCTATCAGCGGCGAATTCCAGCAGCGTCTCCAGTTCCGCTTCGTATTCATTGCACATCCTGGTGCACCTGTATGCGATGGTGTAACTATTGATGATTTCACAGTAGGTCGTGCTCAACGTGCAGTCGACGTTGGTGTAATCGCTATCACTTCTCCCACTCATCCCAAGTTCGGTCAGACCATATATCCCAAGGTCGTTATCAAGAACTTTGGTTATGATACTATGCGTTCTGTAAACCTCGCTTACCGACCCTATGGTAGTAACCTAGCAAAGACTGGAACCTACAATGGCGTTCTCGAACCTGGTGGAACAGCACTCTACACCTTCCCCGATCCTTTCGTAGTAATGTCTGACTTCCCTGATACCTTTGAAATCTGTGCTTATACTACTGTAAACATGGATATCTATTGGGAGAACGACTCTACTTGCAAGAACTTCGGTCTTGCTCCTCTCGATAACGATATGGGTATGGTAGAGTTCCTCTATCCTCTCTCTCGTATAGTAGCCGGTGACTCTATTGTAGTTACCACTCGTATGCGTAACTATGGTCAAGCTCCTGTTGACGAATGTGATGTAACTTATGTCTACAATAACTTTGAAGTTACAGAGCATGTAGACTTCAACGCTATTCTGAACAGACCTCTCGGTTCGTTCGAATTCTTCAACTACACTTTCAGACAGAAGTGTCGTGCTTCAATGGGTACTATGCACTTGAAGGCTATTGTTAACTCGGCAACCGACGACTACATCTACAACGATACTATCAACAAGACCCTCCAGGGTATCTCTGCCATCACAGACCTTAAGGCAAAAGAGATTGTAATTGATACCTCCTTGGGTACTCAGAACATCTGCCATGTACAGCTTACCGTAGAGAATATCGGAGCCCGTGCTGTTAGTGATATGGTTGTGGGATTCTGGCATGATCGTGATACCAGTACCATGTACTATGATACAATCCATCTCGATCCTCCTCTGGCTTCTCTCCATACCTACTATCATACATTTGATACCGTTTTGGCAGCCCGTACTTGGCCCAATAGTTACCAGTATGTAAATGCTTTCGTCCTATGCGCAAACGATAATGACCATACAAACGATACGACAGATGTCATCGCCACACAGTTTGTAGATATCACACCTCACATGGTTCTTATTGAAGAAAACCGCAACGATGAATGTCGTGTTCGTATCCAGATCGAGAATGTGGGTAACACCGTATTCAACCGTAATGCTGGTTTCTATGTAGGAGCTGTTATCAATGGTGTAAACCTCCGCAAGCAGACACCCAACTACATTGCTGCCGGTCGTGTATATCATATTGAGTTCAATACTACAATACCCAAGGATCCCAATCGTAATTATACTGGTTATGGTTATATTGACTTTGGTGGCGATGCTAACCATGATAATGACCAGACGACTCGCATTGAGATTCAGAACTACTTTGATGATATCCCATTGGTACCTGCTGCAAATGGTATGACCCTTGAGCAGAACTATCCTAACCCCTTCGATGCTAACACCCGTATTGATTTCAATATCCCCACTTCCGGAAATGTACGTTTCTTTGTGATGGATGTTATGGGTCGACTCGTATACCAGAGCGACGATCAATATGAGGCTGGCAACAATTCCATCAACTTCTCTCAGTCCGACCTTTCTACCGGAGTATACTACTATGGTATCGAAATGGACGGCAATCGCCTGATGAGAAAGATGGTTTACAAGAAGTAACTCTCATCCTGATGACACTTCAGGATTTCATAAAATCAGCCCGCAACCTCTTCTGCCCAGAGCAGAAGGGGTTGCTTGCTGTTAGTGGTGGAATTGATTCAACAGCTCTTTGCCACCTTATGCATCAGGCTCGATTCGCTTTTTCGATAGCCCATTGCAATTTTCATCTCCGTCCCGGTGACTGTGATAGAGATGAATACTTTGTTAGGGAATTGGCTAAGCGATATGGAGTAAATCTATATGTAGCCCAATTTGATACTTATGCTTATGCAACTCAGTATGGCCAGTCTATTGAGGAAGCTGCAAGAAATCTCAGATATCAGTTTTTTAATGATATCTTGGATGGGAAAGTAGAACCTCAATGGAAAGCACCTGATTCCGATGTAAAGGAGTCGTTAGCCTATATTGCAACAGCCCATCATCGTGATGATTCAACGGAGACCTTCTTTATTAATCTTCTTCGTGGTACAGGGTTAGCAGGCCTACATGGAATACCATCTGTCAACGGTAATATTGTTCGACCTTTATTGCCTTTCGGTCGTGATGAGATAGAACAGTATGCCCAAATGAATGGCCTTTCTCACGTAGAAGATTTTACCAATGCGACTACAGCTTATAAGCGTAATCAGATTCGCTTGCAATTGATGCCGCTTCTACGGGAGATAGAACCCAATATTGACCGTACCATGCAGCAGAATATTGCTCGGTTAGCAGATGCAGAAAAGATTTATCAGTCGTATATTTCTCTCGTCCGTGGGCAGGTATTGGTTCAAAAGGAAGACGGGTGTTCAATTGCAATTTCAGAAATTGAAAAACTATCACCTCCACGTACCCTTCTGTTTGAGTTGATACGCGAGTTTGGATTCTCAATATCTCAAGTTGATGAGATCTTGAAAGGACTGCATTCTCAGTCTGGCTTGCAATTCTATAGTAGGACCCATCGTATTGTCAAAGATCGCTCCCAATTGCTTATCTTTTGCATCTCACCCTCTCTGGAGACTGGTGATCTAATAATAGAGAAAGATACGTCAAGTGTGTTGCTTACTAATGGAAAAGTGATGCGAGTGAGATTGTTCGCTAACCAGCCCTCATTTGTGCCGTCAAAATCCAAAGATACAGCATGTTTAGATTCCGAGCTGATTCAATGGCCTTTGTCTATCCGCCATTGGAAAGAAGGTGATAGATTTAAACCTTTTGGAATGAAAGGAACCCGTTTGGTTAGCGATTACTTTTCGGACCAAAAGTTCTCATTAATTGAAAAGGAACAGGCTCTCCTTCTTGTAGATGCAAAAGATACAATCTTGTGGATTATTGGCCATCGTGTTGCTCATTATCCGGTAAAGCCATCCACAAAAAATATACTGATACTGTCAATTGAATAAAACATCAGGCCTTATGAAAAAAAAATTGATACTTATCTTGTTCGTATGCCTTTCATGGTGTGCTATGGCTCAGATACAGACTCTCCATTTCCGACAATTTGTATTGAGAGATGGCGATTCTTTAAAATTGGAACCCTATAAAGAAATGGTCGACTCTCATCTGGTTTTGCAGCAGGAACCGATTCTTCAATTAGCAGTAAATCAATATAACGAGTCTGCATTAGTGAGAGCCTTAGCCATGACTGATGAAGAATTTCATCCGGAAAAACTTACTTACTATCAGCACGAAATATCGTATTATGAGTATTCCTTGTATGATATGGTTAATTCTTTATCGTGGAATCCGAAACAATTAGTCAAGCGAAGCAGCAAAGTCCGGGATTTTCTCTTCGAATTAGCTTGCTCAGCCATAGGGTCTTTCTGCAAGGTTTTCCCAAAAGATTTTGCGTCAGGAATCTCAAAAGACCTGCAAGATTGGCAGCTCGCACTCGATGAAATCAAGAAGGATAACTATCGGCCCATATATAATGAAAATTATATTGAGTATTTTGTTAATTCCAATAGAGATACTATTTGTTATTGGTTTGGAGATAACCATATCAAGACCTTCCTGTTGTTGAGAATATATCAAGAACAGATCCCGATTGCAGAGATACAGAACAAGTTGAATGTAATGCGCTACACCCTTCAGATGAATCAGCCATCTGTCTCTAATCCCGATGTGGCATTACGTATTCATGTAAATAGTGATTTGAAATTCATTTATAGTAACAAAGGTCTCTATTTCCAGTCTTTGCGCCAATCAGCCGGAAAGAAGATATGGCAATGGGCAGACAAGATAGTCTGTATAAAAGACGAAAGTCAGGCCTTTTATCAGCATATAGATGAGTGGAGTACGGGGAGAAAGATTATGCTGACACAAGGGGCCGACATCATAAGGTATGTACTATTTGATAAAGAAAAGAAAACACAACATGATATAGAATGGGATCAACTCTATCATGATTGATCTTTTTATGACAATATTTCCTCCTCCATATACTAAACACACATAAATTGCGTTAATTATATTATGACAAAAGAAGAATGCTACTATTTAGGTCGTATCACCAAACCTTTCGGAGTGAGAGGTCAGGTGGTTATGTTTCTTGATGTAGATGCTCCCGAAGAATATGCTGAGCTCGACTCTGTTCTGGTGGAGCAGAAAGGGAGTCTTATCCCTTATTTCATCAAAGACCTTAATCTGAATGGTAACAAGGCTATCGTAGAGTTTGAAGATCTGACTGCAGAAGAGAGTACAGCCCTTGTCGGCAGAGAATTATATCTGCCATTAGCCCTTCTTCCTGAATTGACTGGCAATAAGTTCTATTACCATGAGGTAAAGGGATTCCGGATGATTGATGAAACCTATGGGGATATTGGCCAGCTTAAAGAAATATTAGACTATCCGGCTCAGGCTCTGTTTCAGATAATGAATGGAGAGACAGAGATACTTATTCCAGTTATTGATCAGGTAATTGTGAAGGTAGACCGCGAGTCAAAGACTATTTATATCAAGGCTCCTGCAGGCTTGATAGATTTATACATGAATGGCCCGGAAAATTAATATGGAGAAAATAATAAACCAATAAAAAATACAACTATGAACGAAGCTCAGACTAACCAACCTACTCGCTATTCAGACGCCGAACTTGAAGAGTTCCGCGAGATTATCCTCGAGAAACGTGCAGAGGCACAGAAGAATCTCGATCTTCTGCTCCAGGCTATGGCCGGCTCCGAAAACGACGTGAATGATACCGCTCCTACCTTCAAGAACCTTGAAGAAGGAAGTAATGTCCTTTCCAAAGAGGAGAATGCTAAGTTGGCCGAACGCCAGCGCAAATTCATCCGCGACCTTGATCTTGCGTTAGCCCGTATTGAGAACAAGACCTATGGCATCTGCCGGGTAACGGGTAAACTCATTCCTAAGGAGCGTCTTCGTATCGTTCCCCATACCACAATGACCATCGAGGCAAAGAATCAGCAGCCCAAGCGTCATTAATCTCGGCAGATTGGCGAGAACACGTTTCAGAATGTCCCGTCATCATTAATTGATTGTCGGTTTTCTCTTTTCGCGCAATAGTTTAGCTTCGCAAATAATATACAATTGCGTCCTCTTACGGGACGCGATTGTTCTATTATAGTGTCTTTTTTTATTAATAATATATTTATATAATATTTTTTTCGTATCTTTGCATTTGTATAACTATATCTCAACCTCTATGGCAAAAGGAAGAATATTGTATGTAAGTCAGGATATTATGCCTTACACTCCCGAATCCGAGGGTGCACACATGGGTCGTTACTTGCCCCAATTTACCCAGGAATTAGGCCGCGAAATCCGCGTATTCATGCCTCGTTTCAGCAGCATTAGTGAACGCAAACACCAGCTCCACGAGGTAATCCGCCTTTCAGGAATGAACCTTATTGTTAACAATTGCGACCACCAGCTCATCATCAAGGTAGGTTCCATTCCTTCTGCTCGTATGCAGATTTATTTTATCGATAATCTGGAATATTTTACCAATCACCAGGGCTTTTATGACGAAAAAGGCAACCTCTATGAGGATAACGACGAGCGTCTCCTCTTCTTTGGACGCGGTACCCTCGAAGCTGTTCGCAAACTGGCCTGGCAGCCCCACCTGATTCATTTCTCTGGATGGTTCTCTTCGATGGTACCTTTCTATCTTAAGCGTATCAACAAAGAGAATGCATTCTTCTCGGGTACAAAGACCGTACTTTCTCTTACCGAAGATAGTTTTGACGGCCGTTTCACCGAAGAACTCGAACGTAAGATGAAAGCAGACGGAGCGACAGCCAAAGATTTACGCCTTTTCCACGATCTCGACTATAAGAACCTGATGAAGGCAGTTATTACCTATGCAAACGGCATAGTAATAGCATCACCCAATGTCGATCCCGAGTTGGTAGAGTTCGCAAAGGCCAACAAGCGTCACGTAGTAGATTTTAACCCCGACGAGAAAGCCTTCTATGCCCGTATCAACAAACTCTACGATTCCATTATTGGCAGCAATATCAATAATTAATCTTTCAATGAAACGCATATTATTTCTGCTCATACCTCTTTTTACACTCTTTTTCGTTGCGTGCAACGAGAAGGAATCATCCATAGGCCTCGGTCTTCAGGATCCCGCTACCCTCTATGATGGCAAATTTGATACTCTGTCTGTGGCAGGTTGTACCATGAAGGACGATTCTTTGGTAACGACCAACTATTCCCAGGGACTGCTAGGACGCTTATCCGACAGTTGGCGCACACAAGAGGCTATTATTTATTCTCAGGTCGCCAATACCTCTGAGAATAGTATCAATTGGGGAACCTCTACCATCGACTCTGTCGTATTGTCTCTTTCGGTTCAGGATCTCTATCCTGCAAGCCTGGTTTCTGCAGGCCCTCTCAATCTTCATTTTGAGGTGAAACAATTGTCCGAGGATCTCTATAAGGATACGACCTACTATGCTTTCAGTAGCGCGGCCGTAGGCTCTACAACATTCTTTGACGGTATGGTTTCTGTAGCTCCTACTGATACTGTCATCCGGCTCAAATTCAATAGCAGTTTTGCAAACATCCTCGACGGAAACAATTTTTCGAACCAGGAGTTGATATCTGCAATCAAAGGTATCAGAATCCGAATGCTCAGCGATGGCGACCAGGCCATGTTTACAGTCAATTTTAATGCGGCTGTAAGCGGCGTTATTGTTTATCGTACATATGAAGGTGATTCGGAGACCACTCACATGCAGAATCTGCTTTCAATAGGAGCGGGCGGCGTTCATTTTAACCAGTATATTACCAACTATAGTGGCTCGGTATCGTTGCTCAATACCTTGGATTCTATTTCTGGTACTACCAGTTTGCATCTGATACCTATGGGTGGAAGCTGTCTTAAGCTTAATCTGACAGCAGCTGTGAAACAGTTCAATAATCAGCATCCTCATGCAATCATTCATTATGCCGAGTTGCAGTTGCCTGTGGTTAATCCCGAAAGTACCGCACCTCCCAAAGACCTGGTCGTATTGAAGTATGTCAACGATTCCGTGAATACTTATATTCCAGATATGTCCGATGGCTATACTTCAGGGTCTCTTGACTATCGTTATAATGAAAAAACGCAGTCTTATAAGTTGCGTATCACCCAGCATTTCCAGAAACTGCTCTACAAAGGCTTTGACCCCGGAACCCTGGTGTTGATCAACTCCCGTCGTTCGTCTGCTAATCGTGTCGAGGTGGCCGGCTGTGCACCTTCTTCTAACGGGCAGACCCGTATAGTAGTAGTATATTCTGAACTGTAATTTTTGTAAAGAAAACCAATATTCTATCATGAAAAAGATATTCCTTCTTGTTGCTTGTCTGGCAACAATGTCGCTTCAGGCTCAAATTCGTTATCAAAAGTTCTACGATGCAGAACAGAACCACCCTGCCGTTGAAGGTATGATGACCGACGATAGTGTCCGTACCGGCGATTGGACATGGTGGCATCAGAATGGGCGTGTTTATCAGCAGGGAGCCTACGACGAGGGAGAGAAGACTGGAATTTGGAAAGTTTTCTTTGAAAACGGCAAGCGTTGTGCCGAAGAATATCATTCCGGAACAGGTACTACCCGTACTTGGTTCGAAAATGGCCAACTTCAGAGCGTGATTGCTGTTACCGACGGTAAAAAGAACGGAACTTACAAGTCCTGGTTTGCCAATGGTCAGCAGAAAGACGAAATTGTTTTTGTTGGCGGAAGTCGTGAAGGAAAGACCCGCGAGTGGCACGAGAACGGTCTGCTCAAGTTCCAGGGAACATACAAGAATAACGAACTCAACGGCGAGGGTGTGTGGTATACCGACCGTGGCAAGCTTGATATGAAAGGTATGCTTAAGGATGGCGAACAGGAAGGCGTTTGGCAGTTCTATTGGCGTACCAGCGGCAAGTTGGGTATCAAGGGCAACTACAAGTCTGGTGTAGAAGCTGGCACTTGGACCTATTATTATGAAACTGGCGAGCGTTGGCGCGAAGGCAGTTATGTTAACGGCGAACGTAGCGGATTGTGGACCACCTGGTATGAGAGTGGCGCTAAACTTCACGAGGGCGTCTATCAGAATGGCAAGGAGAATGGCAAATGGACAGCTTGGTACGAAGATGGCCGTGTTGACTATGTAGGCAATTTCCGTAACGGAAAGAAGAATGGACAATGGGTAGGCTATTACGATGACGGCCGTACCCGCTATACTATTACCTATCAGGATGACGTAAAGAATGGCGAAGAAGTGCGCTACTATCCCAACGGCAAGATAGAAATTCGTTGCAACTATTCTAATGGAGTCTATAATGGCAAATTTGAACGTTACAATACAGCAGGCAAACCAGAAGAAATCGGTTCTTTCGTAAACGGAGAGAAAGAGGGTAAGTGGATCTTCTACGACGAGTTTGGCAAAGAAGGCGTTATTGCCATATTTAAGGAAGGCAAGATGGTAAGTATGCAGGACAATACAAAGAAAGCTAAAAAGTAGCCGATAAACAATCCCTATTAAAGAAATGAGGATAGGTTAAAGCCTATCCTTTTTTACGATAGTAACACAAAAAAATAACAACCCATGCATTTGCTCTTAGCATCCAAATCACCCCGTCGTCGCGAACTCCTCTCTACCCTAGGATTACCCTTGAGTATTGTAGATGTTGACGTCGAAGAAAAAATTGACGTCTCAACTCCCGCCTCTCAGGTGGCTGAACGATTGGCAATACTCAAGTCCCAAGGGTACGACAGCCAGTTGCTGAAGCAAGGTGATGTGCTTGTTACAGCCGATACGGTAGTGGTCTGTGATGAAAATGTGTTAGGTAAGCCCCATTCTCGCCAGGAAGCCTACCAGATGATCCGTTCCTTATCGGGACGCGAGCATCAGGTCTATACGGGCGTCTGTTTGCGTAGTCAGACCTGTCAGAATTCTTTTGCGGAGAAGACCGATGTCTGGTTTCGAGATCTAAGCGACGAAGAAATTTTCCATTATATTGATACCTACAAACCTTTTGACAAGGCCGGAGCTTATGGAATTCAAGAGTGGATTGGCATGGTAGGCATAGAGCGGATAGATGGGTGCTATTATAATGTAATGGGCCTGCCGGTAGCAAGATTGTGCAAGGAGTTAACGAAGTTCATCTAAAGATAGTCTCTCAGGCTGCTTAGATGAGAGTGTTTGCTTCTTAGAAGACACAACATGCGTCTCTGCCGTTATGATCTTTGTTATGGCCTCTTCTCGATGACGCATTCCGTACTTTCGGATGCCTTGTAGAGAAAATAGTCAACCATTATTACATCCCGAACCCCAATCTTCCAATTGAAAAAATGGTATACACATCTCTCTATATATAATATTTAACTAATTAATATATATATAGTTATATTAGAAATAAGAAGATTGTGATACCTTGAAATCAAATTGGAAGAATTGGAATTGGAAGATAATCAAAACTATTATTTGTCTAAATAGCACATCAACAATATAATACGACATTCTCAATTCCTAACCATACGAGATTCCAAGCTCGAAATAGGTACAGATTGCGTCAAGATTCCCCTGTCGTAGGGGTCTGACAAGTGTGTTTTGTTGCCCATTTGCTATGATTCCAGCCGCTGTGGGCTTTGTCTGTTTCTATACTTTGTTTTCAATTTCGAGACCAAAGTTGACGAAAACAACTCCCAGAAAGGGTAAAACGGAACCTGATTTAGGATTTTGAATAGGGAAAAATGAGTTCTGATTGTTTGTATACAAACAACATCTCTATGAGAAGAAATTTGTTATGGTTCTATTAAACAATACGCTATAGGATCTTGGATGCCCTATAGAGGCGTACAAATTTGTTCTGGGTAATCAGTAATCAGTTATTCAGTTTAAATATGTGTAATCAACATCTCTTTATAGATTTCTTAACTAATTAATAATTAAATAAATATATTATATGTGTGGATATTGATACCCTTAAAAAATAATTGATTAATTGATTACTGATTTTCCTCGCTTAACCATTTCCTTCTAAGAGGCACATCATCAGTAAAATGCGATACTCCTTTTGCTTGTCTTTTCTTAGATACAAACCGAGATACCCCTTTGATGTAACATATACATTGAGGCGAAGCTATCTCCATTTGAGCAATTGAGTAACTATTCTCAGTTGGATCTTGAGCTGATGGAGACCTCTTGAATGATTTTACTTTGAATGATTTTATCAAGGATTTTGTAAAGATTTATAATATCAAAGACTCACAATAGATCCTTCCTAAAAATGTTAAAAGCTATCGTACACGCAAAACCATGGCTTTTCTGGATTTGTGACTAATGGCCTCTAGCCAGCACATTCTCGGCACATTGGTAGCACTCAGGTGACATACTGTTGGGCTATTTGCCAGTTTTCTGCTACTAATGTGCTACCAAGATGCTCTACCTACATACATCCATCATAGGCCTAGCACTTATTCAGGAGTGGGCTTGCGAGGCTTGAGTTGTACACGATTCAGTTGACATCTTCATATTGAATTCTTGACAAGGTTAACTATTGCATTAGTTATTTTTGATGAGATTTGCTTTACGTTTCAAATATTAATAGATTCGTTGCCGATACATCTGACAATCTCTGGTTGTACTCTATATGAAATACTCTTTAATTCTCCCATCCAAGATAATAAGGATAGTCGGACAAAGTCCAGTCTTGTTTAGTACTAAATCCGTTTAGTTCTACGGGTATCCTATTGATATACAGGAATCGGATGTCGTAGATGTTATAATGAAAAGGCCTGCAGTTACTGCAGGCCTCAATATAGATGTAATGGATAAGATTACATGAGTTTCTCAAGACGCTCGCGGATAGCAGCGATGAACTGCTTGGAGGTAACAGCGGTAGCCTTGAAGCCGGGCTCTACGAGTCCAACGAGGTCCTTGGTCATAACGCCGTCGTTGAGGGTCTGGAAGCAAGCCTGCTCGAGTTTCTCGCCGAAAGCAACGAGATCCTTAAGACCGTCGAGTTCGCCACGTTTCTTGAATGCGCCAGTCCATGCGAAGATGGTAGCCATGGGGTTGGTAGAGGTCTCTTCGCCTTTGAGGTGCTTGTAGTAATGCTTGGTAACGGTACCATGAGCAGCTTCGTACTCGGTAGTGCCGTCGGGAGCAACGAGTACGGAGGTCATCATAGCGAGGCTACCGAAAGCGGTAGATACCATGTCGCTCATTACGTCGCCATCGTAGTTCTTGCAAGCCCAGATGTAGCCACCATTGCTGCGGATTACGCGAGCAACTGCGTCGTCGATAAGGGTGTAGAAATAGGTGATGCCGAGCTCTTTGAATTTAGCTTCGTAGTTGGGCCATTCCTCTTCGAATACTTTCTTGAATTCGCCGTCGTATACCTTAGCGATGGTATCCTTGGTGCTGAACCAGAGGTCCTGCTTGGAGTCGATTGCATACTGGAAGCATGCTTTTGCGAAGGAGCGGATGGATTTCTCCTTGTTGTGAGCGCCCTGCCATACTGCGGGACCGTCAACCTTCTGTACGGTGATGGTCTTTTCTTCGCCGCTTTCGCCCTTGAAGGTCATGGTGCAGGTACCAGGCTCGGTGGTGTACATGTCAACACTCTTGTAAACGTCGCCGTAAGCGTGACGGGCGATGGTGATAGGAGCGTTCCAGTTCTTTACAACGGGCTTGATGCTGTCGATGATGATGGGGGTACGGAATACGGTACCGTCGAGGATGGAACGAATGGTACCATTGGGGCTCTTCCACATTTCGGTGAGCTCGGGATATTCTTCCATACGCTGTTTGTTAGGAGTGATGGTAGCGCACTT
>JAKSMQ010000015.1 GCA_024400565.1 Bacteroidales bacterium | reverse complement strand
AAAAGGCATTCAAGATAATGTTTCTCACTTTTACTAATTTTTAGAGGTCACCATATCGTAGTTTCCTTGATCTGGGTCGATAGAAAACTCAAAAGTAATTCCAGACTTGTATTCTTTAATGCTCCATCTTTTGATAGATCCTCTGTCCTCCAATGGCTCAGGCTTTGAGAAAGAAACCTTTACGTCATTGTACATTTCAAGCAAGTCGTTTGCAAGATCGTTATGGCGTGCACATTGTTCAAGGGCTTCATGATAAAGCATCTGGCCGTTGCTTTGTAATACATATTGGTCAACTTCATCGCTCAGGTTGTTGATAGCATTATTCTTCCGTTTGAAAGCTTCTCTTGTATTGGGGCAGAACCAGTTTGAAGAAGAGGATGAGGTTGACAGCAAGTATGATAAGGAATAGGATGCTGGCTACTGTCTCGGGAATCAGAAGTCTGATGCCATTCATATCGCCTCCTCCTACAAAACGATACAGAAATCCTATGTAAAGTGGGTCGAGAATCAGGATGGCAATAGTGATATAATAGCAAATGGCTTTTCCCATCTTTGATTGTAATGAACAAAACTTTGGGGCTAGGATAACCATCACTATGCCAGCTATAAAAGTGGCAAGAGGTCCAACCAGGCAGAACCATCCCAGTTGGGTGTCGGTCATCTGGTCCCGGAAGATATCAATCTGTACACCCAATGCCATCAGATTGATGCTCTTGAAGGTCCCCATACAAAGTGCCGAAACAAGGTGTGCTCCCTCGTGGATGAGGTAGTAGGCCAAAAGGGCGCAAATGATTCCCACATATTGGCGGGTGCGTTTGCCGTTCATAGTCGGGTCCGTATTCGTTTTCTTTGTCAAAGACAGGCAGATTCGTCTCTTCCTTTATCTTTGTTTCAATTTGCAAAGATAGCTAATATTTTTGATTTACCGATATTTTTCTGAGAAAAAATGATTAAATACTTGGGAACTTTTCTGACTCAGGAATCCGATTGTTCGGATTCTATAGGAAATGAAAATTGTTTTCTGATTTAGAAATCTATTCTTGTCTTTTTTTGAGGAGTCTGGGCTAGGACTCTTCGTGTTTTCATAGCAATCAACTTAGGTTTGAGAAAATAATGGTCTTTTGGGGTCCTGTAGATAAAACCATTTGATTACTCTTGCGGAACAAACAAAAATAGAATAGGAATCGAAATAAAGCTGTTATATCGCCACTACGTTAACAATGATTTGATTATTAGAGGTTGTCTACGGTCTTTTCCCATTTTGAAAGAGGTAAATAAAAGAATTAATGTATGGATCAAAATAAGACATCTTATTACATTCCTTACATTTATGTAAGCGAGGCACGACGTCCAACACCTCTACCGAACTGCAATTTGGGCATTTCCACTCATATTTCCCACAAATACAACATTTAAACACTTTTGCCTTATTAATTCTTTTTATCTTAATCAAGGCAAACAGATAAAGATTAAACAGAGCGAAAAAAATGGATATTCCTTTGAACGAAACAATCGGCCCTGAATTGTATCTGTTTTCCAGTACTTTTAAGTTACAAATATGTCCGTTTTTACTATTTTGCACAATTTGTAAGTTTATTTATTATTTATTGGCAGTATACGTACATCTAGGATAGTTCGAACAGCCATAAAAGGGGCCAAACCTCCCGTTTCTCAATACCAAGTTCCCTCCACATCTGGGGCATTTGCCTGACGATATGGCATTCCTTGTCTTTTTTGAGGAGTCTGGGCTGGGACTCTTCGTGTTTTCATAGCAATCAACTTAGGCTTGAGAAAATAATGGTCTTTTGGGGTCCTGTAGATAAAATCATTTGATTACTCTTGCGTAACAAACAAAATCCTGGAGACTGGATCGATACATAGTCTCTCTTTATTTGACTCCAGCCATTTCTCATATTGTGATATTGAGTATGATGAGATAAATGTATATCCGAAGAAATCATGATCTTCTTTATGTTTAATCCCTGTCAAACGGTATAAATTGTATAAAATACATCGGATGTTCTCCATGGTGTTCCTCGGATAATATTTATTGCTAATTTCCTGTAATAGAGTTAATCTGGCTCTCATTACTTTGACGGCAAAATCATTCAAGCATTCGCCCGATTTCTTGGCAGAGGCTAAACTGTCCATCAGTTGCGCTATCTTGTAATCGTGCATAATTTTAATGTAACAGGTTGTGTCGGATAATACAGCCAAGGTATGGAATTGAGGGAAAGATTGTTCACTCGTCAGATTTGTGCCCCTTTGAGCGTTTGCATAAGTGGCAAGCGTCAAAATTAATACAAGTATGAGATTTGATTTGAGCTTCATTACATACAGAGATTTTTTGTATTTCATAAACCTATTGGATAAAGTGATTTGTAATTAGTTTTAAAAGAAGATGTGTGTATCAATAATTTTTTTGCGCTTTGGGGTGAAAATTAATTTGTTAAAATAAAGTCGACTTGCGCATCTTTTTATGCAAAGATACAACATCCGGATGATATGGCAAAATTTATTTTGACATCTCTGGGACCTAATATCTTTACGAGATGGGTGAGTAAAGTACGCGGAAAAACCTTGATTGTCTTGGACTGGAGGCCTGTTGACAGCACATTCTCTCCACATTCTCGGCACCTAGCGTCCACTCAATTCCCACTTTTTAACATTTGGGTGGACTTTAAGTGGACGCTAGGTGGAGGTTAAATGGAGGTTGAGTGGGCTTGGTGTGCGACGGAAGATGTTCTTCGGCCGGCAAAAGGCTTGGAAAGATGGCGAAAACTTATCGGTCGGGCTGTTCTTTCTGGCCCGGTCCAATAGTGATATTTGTGACAATAGAAGATTTCTGAATCTGAATCTTGTCCGGAATGATTCTCCAAAACTCAAAAAAAAGTTGGGGTTTTAGTTTTTTTTCGTATATTTGCTCTTTCGATAGCAGAGTGCAGACTCGGTTATATGGTTATCTATCAGTAGGAACGCCCTCTGACGGGTATGCTCGGGATGGTATATTTTGCTCTCTGTTGCCGATATTATTAATAAGGAATATCCTTTATTAGACTTGATAACACTAAGAAAAACGTAAGGCATCATGCATATAGCGATAGCAGGAAATATAGGTTCGGGAAAGACCACTCTGACTCAGCTTCTGGCCAAGCATTATGGCTATGAGGGGCTCTATGAGAGCACAGACAACAATCCCTACATCAACAGTTTTTATGAGGATATGCGTCGTTGGAGTTTCAATCTCCAGATCTATTTCCTTCACACTCGCTTCCGCCAGCTGATTGACATCAAGCGTTCGGGCAAAGACTTTATCCAGGACAGAACTCTCTTTGAGGATGCTTATATCTTTGCTCCCAACCTGCAAGGGATGGGCCTGATGAACTCACGCGACTATGACAACTACCTGGCGCTCTTCGAACTGATGCTCTCTTTCCTCGAGCCTCCCGATCTGCTGATTTATCTTCGTGGCGACGTTCCTTCGCTCATCCGTCAGATTCAGCGACGGGGCCGTGAATATGAGAATGCCATCCGCCTCGACTATCTGACTTCGCTCAACGAGCGCTACGAGAAATGGATTGACGAATATGCCAATCAGATTGAGGAGACGGGCAAGGGCAAGTTGCTGATAGTGGATATCGAAGAACTCAATTTCGCCGACAATCCCGAAGACTTGGGTGTTATCATCAACAAGATTGATGCCGAATTCAACGGACTCTTCTAAGTCAGGTTGCGACACGCTTGTGAAAAAGACAAAACCTGAAGAGTCTGAAATCTAAGAATAAGAAACGCCTCTAAAACTCAATATACTGAAATAACATGAAAGTTCTCGCCGTCATACCTGCACGCTATGCTTCGACCCGTTTCCCCGGCAAGCCTCTTGCAATGATAGGCAACAAGCCTATGATTCAATGGGTATGGGAAGGAGTGAAGGGTATCGGAGCCATAGGCGAGGCCGTGGTTGCTACCGACGACGAACGCATACTGAAGGCTGTAGAGTCTTTTGGCGGCAAGGCCATGATGACCTCCGACTCTCATCGTAGCGGTACAGACCGTTGCGGAGAGGTCCTGATGCGTATGGCTGACAGCAAAGCCGACGTGGTGATAAACGTGCAGGGCGACGAACCCCGCGTGGAGCACACCCAGATAGAGAGTCTCATAGAGGCTTTTGCCGACAGTCAGGTTCAGATAGCAACCCTCAAGAAACGTATCGCCACCCAGGATGAGCTCTTCTCGCCCAACGTGGTTAAGGTGACAACCGACCTCAAGGGTAATGCCATTACCTTCAGCCGCAATCCTATCCCTTTCCTCCGCGGCAGGGAGCAGAAGGAGTGGCTGGATGCGCAGCCCTATTTCAAGCATATCGGCATCTACGCCTTTCGCAGAGAGGTTCTTGAGCAGGTGGTCAGACTGGAACAGACGCCCATAGAGCTGAGCGAGTCGCTCGAGCAGATGCGATGGATAGAAAACGGCTACAAGATAGCCGTGAGAGAGACCGGGGTGGAGAATATAGGCGTAGATACCCCTGAGGACCTGGCCCGACTTAATGCCGCCGTCCGTTAATCCAATGAAACTTATTACACCGAAATCCAATATACAACTATGAATATTTCCGAACAAATAATTGAACTCATCAAGCAGGGAGAGACCGTCGAACTGAATGGTATAGGCACCTTCGAATCGCAGAGAGTGCTGGCTCATTTTGATGCAAACGACCGTACCTTCTATCCTACAACCATGCAGATGCAGTTCAGTACCCTGCGCCATGGCGGCGTTGATATGGTAAAGATTATTGCCGAGAAGGAATGTGTGGGTGAGGCAACGGCCAGACAGATGTGGCGCAACTATCTCGACGCCCTGATGAACAAGATTGAAGGCGTGGGCTCTCACGATATTGCCGGCATAGGTACCCTCAGAATGACCGATACCGGTATGGTATTTGAACCTGCTGCCGAATTTGGCGCCTCCAGCAATCCTGCCATGAAACCGGTAAAGAATGTTGAGAGCCATATTCCCTCCTCGACGGAGAAGGATCCTTTTACCGCATTTGAATTTCCTCCTGCTCCCGAACCCGAACCCGTGGTTGAGCCCGAACCTGTAGTTGAACCCGAACCTGTGATCGTACCCGAACCTGTGGTAGAGGCAGAAGCCGAAACTGTTCCCGAGCCCGTAGCTGAAACGGCCGAAGAACCTGCTCCTGTAGAAGAAGTTCCTGTTGTAGAAGAGACTCTTATGGCAGAAGCTCCTGTTGCTGCGGTTGAAGAACCCGTTGTAGAAGAAAAACCCGTTGAAGAAACTCCTGCACCCGTGGCAGAAGAATCTATAGCAGAAGAACCTATAGCAGAGGAACCCGTAGCAGAAGAAAAAGCAGTTGAAGAAGCTCCGGTTCAAGCAGAAGAGTCTGTGGTCGTTCCCGTAAGTCCCGAAGCCCTTCCCAAAGAAGGCGAGACCCAGCCTGCCGAAGAACCTGCCGGCGACGAAAGTGTTTTCGTGGAAGAGGAAACTCCCAAGAAAAAGAAAAAAGGCTGCCTGTGGTTCTTTATCATCCTGTTGCTCGTGTTGCTTCTCGGAGCAGGCGGAGCATACTACTATTTCTTTATGTATGTTCCCCAGCATGGTGGCGAAGCCCCCGATCTGAAAGAGCTTAAAGAGAAATGCACAAAATTCTCCTCAAAGTCGGGCGACGACAAGAATACGGTAGCTCTTACCGACGATTCGGCTCAGGATGCAGAATCCGAGGCTGATACCAATGCCATTGTTGCAGAAGATACCGTTGCCAAGGATCAGGATTCTATAGCAGAGCAGCAGGATACAACCGCCAAAGAGGAATCGAAACCCGTTATGGCCAAAGCTGCCGGCAAGGGCGTCATCGACAGCTCGATGATGAGTATCATCTCATTCAATACCGACCTGGTTGAATTCTCCGAAGAGGATGTTGTTCTGAACAGCAAGCGTGTAGCAAACTTCATGTCGAGCTATATTGAGAGTTTTGCTGCCAAGAACCACTATTCTCAGGCTGCCGACCTGCTGAAGGCCAGCGTTGAGAAATTTGCTCTCGAACATCTTCAGACAAGTCTTGCTCCCGTAGAATACTCTCCCGCCCGTTTCATTCCCTATAAGGATTATCTCAACGAGGTATGCGAGAATTCTATCAAGGCCAAACGTGCTACCCATGCCCGTTGTGCCGTTCAGGAAGAATTGCTCAACGAGGCTACTATGACCCAGCTGCTCAACGAGGTTGTCGAGGCCAACAAGATTGAAGAAGACAAGGCTGCTCCCGTACCCGAGCGCAAGGTATACGACAATTCTGACGTGGCAACCTATAGTCCCAAGAATGCCGTTCCCGGCAACTTCCGTTCCAGCTCCAAGCAAGGCTTTGACGTTATTGCCGGTTTCTATGTAGACCGCAATACCGCAGCCCGCCTGGCCAACAGCCTGAAGCGTAACGGTTGCGATGCTTACGTTATCGAGCTCCAGCAAGGCTACTATGTAAGTATGGGTTCACGTCCCAGCCGTACCGCTGCCGAAGCCCTCTATCAGCATATCAAGGAATGGTATCAGGGCGATATCACTATCAAGAAATTCTAACCGCAACTAATCCCCACTTACCCCCCAACTGATGGCTAAGCATAAACTAGAACGATTCGCCGAGAATCTCACATTCTCCAATCTCTTTCAGGTGTCGTATGAGTACCTGCAGGAGCATGGGTTTGAGTATCGAGGTCGATGGAAGGATTTCTTCGGGAATGAGAATCCCATCGTGCTTGAACTGGGATGCGGCAAAGGAGACTATACCGTGGCCCTTGCCCGCCGCAACGCCGACAAGAATTTCATAGGTGTCGATATCAAGGGTGCCCGAATGTGGCGTGGAGCCAAGACGAGCAACGAAGAGCAGATGAAGAATGTGGCATTCATCCGCACCCGAATCGAACTGATACATCTTATGTTCGGCGAGAATGAGGTAAGCGAAATCTGGGTCACATTCCCCGATCCTCAGCCCAAGAAGCCCAACAAGCGTCTCACCAGCGAGCGTTTTCTTACACAATATAAGAAGATACTCCGTCCCGGTAGCGTTATTCATCTGAAGACCGACTCGCAGGAGTTGCACCAGTATACCCGCGAAAAGGTTATACCCGCAGGCAACTATCCCGTGATGTTTGCCACGACAGACCTTTATAACTCGGCCGACTCGAAGGATGCAAATGGAGACTATCTGCCCGAATTGGCAGATGCCGTATCGACGCAGACCTTCTACGAGAGCGGTTATCTCAAGGAGGGCAAGCCCATTACCTATCTCAAGTTCAGAATATAAATAAAAGTATATTATAATAATAAATAATTAAATTCATTCGTTTTATGTCAGGACATAATAAATGGTCAAAGATTAAGAGAGCCAAAGGCGCAGCCGATGCCAAGCGCTCTAAGGAGTACAGCAAGATTCTGAAAGAAGTAGCAGTAGCCGTTCGTGAAGGCGGTTCCGACGTAGAAAGCAATGCTCGTCTTCGTCTTCTTTTCGCCAACGCACGTGGTTGCAACATGCCTAAAGATACCTTTATGCGTGCCGTTACCAAGGCTAGCGACAAGAGTGCTGCAGCTATGCAGGAAGTTACTTTCGAGTGCCATGCTCCTCATGGTATTGCTCTTTTCATCGAGACCCTTACCGACAACAATATGCGTACCGTAGCTAACGTACGTAGCATCATGAACAAGATGGGCGGTACCATGGATCAGAATGGTTCCCTCAGCTTCGCTTTCACCCGCAAGGGCGTATTCTCTATTCCTCGTGCTAATGTGACTATGGACCTCGAAGAGCTTGAAATGGCTCTTATCGACGGCGGTCTCGACGAGATGGAGTCTGATGACGAATACATCACCCTCTATACCGCTTATGAGGACTTCGGTAACATGGTTAAGACCCTTGAGGAGATGAAGATTGAGTGCGAGAGCGCCGAACTTCAGCGTATCCCCAACACCACCCGTAGTCTCGATGCAGATCAGACCCGTAAAATTCTCAAGATTGTCGACATGCTTGAAGAGGACGACGACGTTACCAACGTATTCCACGACCTCGAAATTCCCGACGATTTCGAAGAATAATTTCAATTTCTAAGCCAAGGGCTGGCACAATGTCAGCCCTACGGCTTTTTTATAAGGAGGTCAAAGAGAAGAATATTATTGTGAATCGAAAATATAATAGTCTCTAACCTCAAAATCCAATACCTAATCAAAAGGTGAAACTTTATCTCGTTCCCACTCCTGTAGGCAATCTGGCCGATATGACTTTCCGTGCTGTTGAGGTTCTGAAATCTGTCAATCTCATCCTGGCAGAAGATACCCGTACCTCGCGCGTATTGATGCAGCATTATGGCATAGAAACGCCCATGCAGCCCTATCACATTTTCAACGAACATCAGTCGTTGGCTCATGTGATTGACAAGTTGCAAAGCGGTATGGACATAGCTCTGGTAACAGATGCCGGAACGCCTGGAATAAGTGACCCCGGATTCCTTATCGTGCGCGAGTGTGTCAAGAATGAGATAGAGGTAGAATGTCTCCCCGGCGCTACCGCATTCGTGCCGGCATTAATCAATAGCGGCCTCCCTTGCGACCAGTTTACGTTCATCGGATTTCTTCCCCACAAGAAAGGACGCCAGACTGCCATGAAAGCCCTGGCTGATGAGCGCAGAACGATGATTGTCTATGAGTCGCCATTCCGTCTGGTAAAGACCCTGGAGGCCCTGATAGATGTGTTGGGAGAAGAACGTCAGGCTTGCGTGAGTCGCGAGATAAGCAAGATGCACGAAGAGAATGCCCGTGGCACATTGAGAGAACTCTTCGAGCATTTCTCCAAGAAGGAGGTCAAAGGCGAAATAGTAATGACTATCGCCGGTAATAATTCAAAGGAATAGTCCGTCTCTTACGTTGGATTTGTCAACAAGAGTGCCGTTTCTCTTAAGGGAAACGTGTGATTTTTGTACCCAAGATTGCGTTCAAATGGTCCTGCCCTCAAGGAATGTTGCCCCTTAATGGCAGATTTTATGACAGAAACGAGGGTAAAGTGTGACAATTTGTCATATTTTATCGGTATGGCACGTTTTTGGTACTATGATAAGTAAAGAATGAAAATAAATTAAACACTCAACAATATGCAAGGTAATATTAACGTTCAGACCGAGAACATTTTTCCCGTTATCAAGAAATTCCTTTATAGCGACCACGAGATTTTCCTCCGCGAGTTAGTTAGTAATGCTGTCGATGCTACCCAGAAGCTGAAAACCCTCTCCTCGATGGGTAAAGTGGAAGGCGATTTAGGCGATCTCACTATTGAAGTAAAGATCCAGAAGGGCAAACTTATCATCAGCGACCATGGTATAGGTATGACCGCCGAGGAGATTGAGAAATACATTACCCAGATTGCATTCTCTGGAGCAGAAGAGTTCCTGGAGAAATATAAAGACATGGGCGAAAACCTGATCGGACATTTCGGATTGGGCTTCTATAGTGCATTTATGGTGGCAGACAAGGTGGAAATTGAGACCAAGAGCCACAAGGACGCTCCCGCTATGCATTGGGTTTGCGACGGTTCTCCTACCTATGAAATGAAGGAATGCAAGAAGAAAGAGCGCGGAACGGATATCATCCTGCACGTCAGCGACGACTGCAAGGAATTCCTCGAAGAACAGCGTATTCTTCAGCTTCTGAAGAAATACTGCCGCTTTATGCCCGTAGCCATCCGTTTTGGCGAAGAGAGCAACTGGGTTGATAAACTCGACAAGAATGGCGAACCCAAGAAAGATAAAGACGGCCATATTGAACGCGAGGAGGTAAAACAGCCCCGTATCATCAACAATACCGAACCTGCATGGCGCAAGAAACCTGCCGATCTTACCGATGAGGACTATAAGAAATTCTATCACGAACTCTATCCTATGAATTTTGAAGATCCTCTCTTTCAAATTCACCTCAACGTGGATTATCCTTTCAACCTCACAGGTGTTCTTTTCTTCCCCAAAATCAAGAAAACCATCGATCCTAACCGCAACAAGATTCAGCTCTATTGCAATCAGGTATTTGTTACCGATAGCGTAGAAGGCGTGGTTCCTGACTATCTGATGCTGCTCCATGGCGTATTGGATTCTCCCGATATTCCTCTCAACGTAAGCCGTTCCTACCTTCAGAGCGACAGCAATGTGAAGAAGATTTCTTCCCATATCAGCAAGAAGGTAGCCGACAAACTTGAGAGCATGTTCAAGAACGACCGCGAGGACTTTGAGAAGAAGTGGGACGATATCAAGATCTTTATTGAATATGGTATGCTTACCGACGAGGAGTTCGCAAAACGTGCCCAGAAGTTCTATCTCTTCAAGACTACCGAAGGCAAGTATATTCCTATCGACGAGTATCGCGACCAGGTGGCTCCTCTCCAGACTGACAAGGATAAGAATGTTATTATCCTTTATGCAACCGATCGCGACGAGCAATACTCCTATATCGACAAGGCCAAGAACCGCGGATACGACGTGCTTCTTATGGATAGCGTTCTCAACAGCCACTTCGTCAATCTCCTTGAACAGAAGCTCGAGAAGACTCGCTTTACCCGTGTTGACGGCGATGTTGTAGACAAGTTGATCGCCAAGGATGGTGAAGTTCCTGAGAAGATGACCCAGGAGCAGAAGGATCAGCTCAAACCTATTATCGAAGGAGAGATCAACAAAGAGAAATTTACTGTTCAGCTCGAGGCTCTCGAAAGCGACGACCAGCCTATGGTTATCACCCAGAGCGAGTTTATGCGCCGTTACAAGGAGATGAGTCAGACTAGTGGTGGCGGTATGGGCTTCTATGGCGAACTGCCCGAGAACTACAATCTTGTAGTCAATACCAATCATCCTCTTATTGAACAGGTGCTCCAGGAATCTGACGAAGCCAAGCAGAAGCAGCTTGTCCACCAGCTTACCGACCTTGCTCTTCTCAGCAATGGTCTCCTGAAGGGCGAAGCGCTTACCAACTTCATCAAGCGTAGTGTAGATATTATCAAGTAAGACTCTTCACTATCAGACATAAAGCGGAAGTCCTTGATTTTTTCAAGGACTTCTGCTGTTTCTTTCCCACATCTGTTTGTATCCCTTCTGTCCGTCCCCGCAAGTCTATCTTACAGTCTAGGTCTGATATTCCTTTCGTCTAGTCTCGGCTTAGCGTCCATATAGCGAGCACATTCTTTGTATTCTTGAGCTGGTAATGTGGACTTAATGCTGACGTAGGAGGGAACATAGGTGGACGTTAGGTGCCGTCTGGATGCGGAGAAGTCGCGCTTAATAGTCTGTTCGTAATTGGGTAAAAGAACATCCTTTGGGTTGTTGTCGAACATCCAATTGGCCATTTACATAAGGAAATACCCCAAAAGAGGCTAGAATAAAGTTAAGGAGATTTTTTCATGTTTGCCTTCAAATAGGGTATGTAGCATATGGTTTTGCTCCTAACGAATGAGTTTTTTGAGTCAAAGATAATGGATTTTGATATGTTATGAGGCCTTTTGGTGCTTATGCTTCTTAGAGGAAATCTGTTTTGTAATAACGTATTCTGTTGAATATGTATTCTTTGGGTGTGGATGGTCTACCATCTGCGTTTCAGTTTCAGTTGTTTCAGTTAGTTTTTAAGGGTATCTCTATTTCCTATATATTATATATATATTTAATAATTAAATAATTAAGTATAGAATATAGAGATGTTGATAGCTCATATTTTAATTGAAATACTGAAATATTGAAACACGAAGGAGGTATTGGGCTGTCTATAAAGTAGTTAACTTGTTTCTATATCTGAAACAGACCGTTTCGCTATTGTTTGTGGGAAAAAAATAAGCTATATATGTTATAGTTGCCTTATCAAGAAACAAGAAAAACACATCAAGATGTCCTTTCTCTACACATGATTATGACGAATAAAAAAAGTTCCCTAAGTCAATACGACCAGGGAACTCTAGGATAGAATTGTGCTTACTATCCTTTTCTATTATTCGGCGGCGCTTGGGCCTTCCATATTTTCTGCTGCTTTGCTGCGGCTCATGAATGTGTATCCTTTCATAAGACCAGTCGTAGCGTTGCCAATGAAACTGAGAACAACCTTACCTTCTTCGGTATTGCCAAACTGCTCTTTGACGAGTTCTGCGCCATGGCTGATGCTGAAGCCCTGCATAAAGAGTATGCGATAGATCTGGGTAATGTTATTGATCTTCTCAGGGGAGAATCCACGACGATGCAGACCAATGCTATTTACTCCAATATAGGAGATAGGATAACGTCCGGCTTTTACATAGGGAGGAATGTCTTTCCCTACCAGGGAACCGCCAGAGGTGATGACATGAGAACCGATATGGACAAACTGCAGGATGGCAGTCTTTCCGCCAAGGATTACCCAGTCGCCAATCTGAACATGACCGGCAAGAGTGGCGTTGTTGGCGAATACACAATGGTCGCCCACAATACAGTCATGCGCAACATGAACATAGGCCATAAGCAGGTTTCCGTTACCGATAACGGTCTTGCCGCTGGCGGCTGTTCCACGGCTGATGGTACAGCATTCGCGTATTACGTTGTCATCGCCAATCTCAACGGTAGTATATTCTCCGTTGAATTTGAGATCCTGGGGAACGGCTGCAATTACAGCCCCAGGGAATATCTTACAGTTCTTTCCGATGCGTGCACCAGGAAAGATGGTTACGTTGGGTCCGATCCAGGTTCCATCGCCTATCTCTACATCTTCACAGATGGTAGAGAAATTGCTGATGGTTACGTTTTTGCCGATTTTGGCATCGGGATGGAGGTCGTAGAGTATCATTCTTAAAGTGTTATGTATATTTGAATTATTTTCAGAGTGGGTTTATTTCTTGAGGGAGTCGATTACCTTCTGAGCAAAGGCTACATTGTTCTTATGTCCTGGACATTCTATGGTGAAATGACCTTTGAGAGGTGCTCCGACAAGAAGAATATCGCCAATGAAATCGAGCAGCTTGTGGCGTGCAGGCTCGTTGGGGAAATAGGGCTGGACTGTATTCAGAACGCCGTTCTTTACCTGAAATGAATTGGGGTCTTTCCCGTATACTTTGCCCAAGCGTTCAGCCTGTTCTGGGGCTAGGGGATGGTCGACAAATACCAGGGCATTGTCGAGGGCTCCGCCTTTAATGAGATTGTTGGCCAGGAGGGGCTCAATCTCGTGGAGAAAAACAAATGTGCGGCAAGGGGCTACCTGCTCTATGTAGTTGTCTCCTGTAGTAAAGGCTGCTTCCTGATGGCCTATGGCAGGGGAGGGGAAGTCTACAATACAGCGTACCATAAAGTCGTCGGCGGGCTCGGCAAGATATCTGGATGAGCCTTCGGCCATCTCTACCTTTTCTGTTACGACAACAAAAGAGCGGGGGGCGTCGAGTTCTGCCTTGCCTGCTTTCTTGATGGCTTCCACCCAGGGTCGGGCGCTTCCGTCAAGGATGGGGACTTCGGGACCGTTGATTTCTGCTATTACATTGTCAACGCTTAGTCCATGAAGGGCCGACATAAGATGTTCGATAGTGCATACGGTGGCGTTGTCTCTGGTAATGGCCGTACTGCGTGAGGTCTCGCCGACCGATGATGTCAGAGCGGGAATATCAACTATGGGGTTAAGATCGGTTCTGCGGAAGAGGATTCCAGTATTGGCTTGGGCAGGTTTTAGGGTGACCTCTACCATCTTTCCGGTATGAAGTCCTGGACCTGCAAGCGTGACTGTGTTTTCTAAAGTAGTTTGGAGTTGCATCGTAAGAATGTTTCTTAAGCGACGGGCTTAGTATAGTTGGTTTAGGATTATTTATTCTTGATAAGACGAAGGTTTTCTAAACGATAGAAAATCGACTCCTGGTTTTCAAATCCTGTGGAGGCGTCTTTCTGTGACAAGCGCATGGGGAAAAGCATACCCTGGGGGACTGCTATTGAAGGATTGCGCCAGAATTCAATACCTTTCTGACTGATGGCTGTTGCGAAATAGAGCATAATGTCGTGACCCATACCGGCAAGATTGTTCTGCGGAATGGTCTTGAACCGCTTGGTGAATCGGTCGATAAATGTCTTATGGCTCGGGTCGTTGACATCAAGATATGCGGTATTGAGCATGGTATAGTTTACAGACTGAAGCTGGTTGTAGTCGATGTCGGGAATGTCGGTAACATAGTTCTCTCTCGAGAGGAGGATGTTCTGGCCGTTGCCGGTTCCGGAAATTCGGTTGAGGAGCGTAGTGGCCTGAACGCGGTTTTCCTTGCGGCCATGGTCGTATATGTTGATAATGACGTTATCGCGTGTTTTGCGCAGGGTGGTTGCCAGCTGGGCATTCTTGGACCATTCAAATAGGTTGAGGCTGAGTCCATGGCTGTTGGCCTGCAGCTGCAATTCTTCGAGAAGACCATTCTCATCCTGGTTGTTGGAATGGATAACGTAGATGTTGGAACCGGGAAACTGGGAACTGACTATCTTGAGCATGTTGCGTGCTACACTTGCGTTGGAGGGCTGGTATTTCACAACATAGGGGTTGTTGGTCAGAATCTCATCGCGGTTTGACATAGGGCTGATGATGCAGACGCGGTTGTTGCGTGCCAGTTCGGCTGCCTTGGCGAAGGGTCTGCGTGTGAGTAGGCAGATGATAAAATCAGATTCTGCTACGTTATGGCTGTTAAATGCCTTGACTACGGTTGAGTCGGCATCGTTGGGTACGTCGACTACATTGAGAACGACACTAATGCCTCGTTTCTCCAGGTCGTCAACGGCCATGAGAATACCCTCATAGAACTGGATGTATTCAAAAGACTTGAAGGTCTTGATATTGATATCACGCTGGTCGATATCGAACTTGGTGGTGGATATCTTGTCCATCTCGTTGAGACGCAAGGGCATCATGATGCTGATGTGAACCTTGTCGTTGCTGATGCGCTCGCGGGGGTTGAACTGGATGGCGGGAGCTGTAGTGGTTGGCTTGGCAACGGGAACAGCAGGCTTCTTCTCGACGGGTTTCTTCTCGGCAGGCTTCTTTTCGGGAGCCTTGGCACTTTCTTTTCCCATTACAGGAACCTTGAGTTTCTGTCCGGCCTTGAGGCCATCCTTCTTTACCTTGGGGTTGAGCTGGTAGATACGCTCGGATGTGGTATTGTATTTCTTGGCAATGCTGAATACCGACTGGCCTTTCTCGACGGTTATGGTCTTGGTACCGGTTTCCTTGAGGGCAGGAGCGGCTGCAGGAGCGGCTTCTTCCTTTTGGGGCTTGATATTCTCCTGTACGGGTTCTGCAGGCTTGGGAGCGGACTTTGCACTTCCATACACCTTGATGACGGCAGCACGGCTCTGGTCGTTGACAGGCAACCAGACTGTGTCGCCTGCTCGCATACTCTGGATATCGGTCTTGAGTACGGCAACAGAATAGTGCAGACCATAGGCACGTGCAATAGAGAATGCGGTCTGTCCCTGCTGGGCAATGTGAACGTAGTATTCTTTTCCGTTGCGGGTCTGAACCTGGTTACTTACCAATACGGTTGGGCTTTGAGCCATTGCATCCTGAAGCCCGAAAACGAAGGCGAGGAGAAGGGGTAAAAGTCGGATTAGTTTCATTGCTCTTTGATTCGTGATGAAAATGTAGAATGGGGATTTCTTCTGTCAGAGGGGAATCCCCATTCTGAGATATCGTTCGGTTAGGGAATGTTAAGGTTTATTCCCATTCGATAGTTGCTGGTGGCTTGGAGCTGATGTCGTAGCAGACGCGGTTTACGCCCTTTACGCGGTTGATGATGTCGTTGCTGACCTTAGCCATAAAGTCGTAGGGCAAATGTACCCAGTCGGCGGTCATACCGTCAACAGAATGAACGGCGCGGAGGGCTACAACATTTTCATAGGTACGCTCGTCACCCATTACGCCCACACTCTGGATGGGGAGAAGGATAACGCCTGCCTGCCAGATCTTGTCGTAGAGATCCCAGTCGCGGAGTCCCTGGATAAAGATGTCGTCGGCATCGCGAAGCACGCGGAGTTTCTCGGGGGTAATCTCTCCCAGACAGCGGATAGCGAGTCCGGGACCGGGGAAAGGATGACGGCCGATGAGCTCTTCTTTCATGCCCATCTGACGGCCTACGCGTCTTACCTCGTCCTTGAAGAGGAGACGGAGGGGCTCTACCAGCTGCAGTTTCATATAGTCGGGAAGACCGCCCACGTTGTGGTGGCTCTTGATGGTCTGGCTGGGACCTTTGACAGAAGAGGACTCGATAACGTCTGGATAGATGGTGCCCTGTCCGAGCCATTTTGCGTTCTCGACCTTCTGGGATTCGGCGTCAAAGACGTCAACAAAGGTCTTGCCGATGGCTTTTCGCTTCTGCTCGGGGTCGGTGAGACCTGCAAGAGCGTCGTAGAAACGCTGGCTGGCATCCACACCCTTTACGTTGAGACCCATATCCTTGTAGCTCTGAAGTACGCTTTCGAATTCGTTCTTGCGGAGCAGACCGTTGTCAACAAAGATGCAATGGAGGTTGTCTCCGATTGCTTTCTGAAGCAGAACGGCTGCTACCGAGCTGTCTACGCCGCCGGAGAGACCGAGGATAACGCGGTCGTTGCCCAGTTTGGCTTTCAGTTCGGCAACGGTAGTTTCAACAAAGGATGCGGGGGTCCAGTCCTGGGCACAATGGCAGATGTCTACCACAAAGTTCTTGAGGAGCGTGAGCCCGTCGAGCGAATGGTGTACCTCGGGGTGGAACTGGATGGCGTAGGTCTCTTCGCCTTCAATCTTATAGCCGGCAAACTTGACGTTGTCGGTAGAGCAGATGCATTTATAGTTGTCGGGAATGACCTCAATGGTATCGCCGTGGCTCATCCATACCTGGCTGCCAACGGGGATGTCCTTCATGAGAGGACTGGAATTGTCAACAAACTGGAGGTTGGCACGGCCATACTCGCGGATTTTGCTCTGCTGCACTTTTCCGCCGCCCCATTTTGCCAGATACTGAGCTCCGTAGCATACGCCAAGGAGAGGAAGTTTGCCTTTAATTCCTTCCATGTTGGGAATAGGAGCATCGGCTGCGTTAACCGAGAAAGGACTGCCCGAGAAAATAACGCCCTTGATGCTGGGGGTAAGCTCGGGAATCTTGTTGTAAGGATGAATTTCGCAGTAAATATTTAATTCGCGTACCTTGCGCGCGATAAGCTGGGTATACTGAGAACCAAAGTCTAATATGAGTATAGAATCCATAAGTAGGTATTTGTTTTAAAGTGCAAAGATACTCAAAAAATCCCACATGGCAAATTTATTAATTAATATTGCATTTAATTAACATTTAAAATGTGTGTTTTTTATGCTTACGTGAATGTACCCTATCGCGTTTTCGACACAATAAAAAATAAACTATTTCGTTAATGAATCATGCAGGAAAAATATGAATACGATGCCCCGATTATTGCCGTCCCCGAAGGAGGAGCCTATGTGGTCTTTCCTTGGGATCTGAGGCAAGAGTTCGGCAAGGGGCGAATCAAGGTTGTTGCGACCTTTGATGGCGTTGAATATCACGGGAGTGTGGTGAATATGGGCGTAAAGAATGCCGACGGCTCCATCTGCTACGTCCTGGGCATGTTGAAGTCTATCCGGACTAAGCTTGGAAAGCAGGAAGGCGACAGCGTCCATGTGATAGTCCGGCCAGTCTTGTAATTGTGCAGAATGTCTTTTTGTGAGCCGGTCTGGAACTCGGACGATTTTTATCGAAATAGCTTTCTCGATACAATAAATAAGGTCCTGTTGCGTTATTAAATAAGTTATAGAGTCGTATTATGAAGAAAATTACCGTTGTGTTTTCCCTGATGCTGGTTGTATTGGCTTCGTTATCAATGTTTTCGTGCAAGAAATATCATAGCATCTATGCGGCTGACTGGAAGCTTGTTTCGTTCAACGACAAGGCTGTTGAGGGTAATGGCGTTCTGACTATGGATGAGGACGATAACTTTGTATGGAGCTGGAACGGAGAGATTTCTGCAAAAGGATTCTACAAGACCGATTACGATACAATCTGGTTCTACAATGATAGCGAGTATGGATCGACCGAACGCATGGAGATAATTATGGTCAATAATAACGATCTCATTCTCAAAGGTGTCTATTCTGTTGTCAATACCACCGATACCATTAATTTGGCTTTTGCCCGAATGGGTTCTTTAGCTGAGTAACCGAAAATAAATTAATCCTATAAATCAATATTTCTTATGAAAGTAAAAAGTATTATCGCCGGAGCATTTGCTCTCTTGCTTGCTGTTGCAGTTTCCTCTATGATTACCAGTTGTGGCAAAGAGGAGAACAATCCCAATGTGCCCGAAAATCCTGACAATCCTGGAGAGGTTACTCTTCCCAATCAGTTGACCTTTGATGGAACCGACTACGAACTCGTTGACAATTATGTAAATTGGGCCGGTTCGGGCGAGACTACTACTCTGTGTGTAAAACTCATGAACCAGAATTCAACCGTTAGCGCCAATATGTGGTTCCACGGCACAACTATCATTCCTGGTCAATACCCTATTACTACCGACATCTTGGGAATCCATTCAAGCAATACCTGCTTCATGACTCTTTATATCGAGGAATTAAGCACTTATGCAATAGCCATAGTTGATGGTACTGTTAATGTTACAGCTACCGAATCTGGCGACTATGTGTTTGAAGGTACCGCTTGGACCAACGATGGCAGAGAACTCAAATTCTACTACAAAGGCGAGTTCTAATATCCTTTGATCTGTCTTATGGCAACGGGGCTGGCAAAAAGGTTCCGTTGCCTGTTTTGTCTCTGTTGTCCTTGTTCAGAACGTCTGTTGATCCGGGAAATCAGCAAAGATTCGTATTCTGGACGGCCTTCTCTTTAGGTATGGCAAGAATATTGACAGCACATAGCCGGCATATAAAAGGCATATAAGGAGCATCAGAAATATGCCTGATGGACGTAGTGTGCTGTCTAGGTGGAGACTGTGTGCTATATAAAGTGTTTAAATCTTGAAGAACAGAAGAATTTTTTTCGGTAACATGCAACAAAAGTGTTATTAAATACGTCTTATATTAGTATTATTTTTTAGAAACATTGAAAAAAAACGTATCTTTGCAAGGCGTAATAGGGCGTTGTGGAATGTAATTGGGACTTATATGGTTTTGAAAACGAATGTGTTCTGCGTTTGATTTGTTTGCGCCCTTTTCATAAAATAATACGATAAGAAAACAAGAATTGTCTTATGAACCAGATTGAACAGTTATACGAGATATATCTTCGCACCCGTTGTGTCACAACCGATAGCCGTCGTATTACCCCAGGCTGCGTCTTCTTTGCTCTCAAGGGTGAGACCTTCGACGGCAATCTCTTTGCCCGTCAGGCTCTTCAGGATGGAGCTTCCCTTTGTGTGGTCAGCGATCCCCAGCTTGAGGGTGTTGAGGGTTGTATGGTTGTCGAAGATGTGCTCGTAGTTCTGCAGAATCTTGCCCGTCGCCATAGAGACAGCCTCTCCATACCCGTTGTGGGCATTACCGGAACCAACGGCAAGACGACCACAAAGGAACTGGTAAACGCCGTTCTGTCGCGTCGCTATCGGGTCCATGCCACCCAGGGCAATTTCAACAACCATCTGGGCGTGCCTCTTACCCTTCTGTCCATGCCCGCCAATACCGAGATTGCCATCATAGAGATGGGCGCTAATCATCCCGGCGAGATTGCGTTCCTCTGCAATATAGCCCGTCCTACCTGCGGACTCATTACCAATGTGGGAACCGCTCATATTGAAGGGTTCGGCTCATTTGAGGGTGTTGTCAACACCAAGACTGAGCTCTATCGCCATCTGGCTGCTACAGAGGGCTCTGTCGTCTTTGTAAATGCCGACAATCCCATCCTTATGGAGCGTGCGGCTGAGTTGACATCCAAGTCGTACGGCAAGGCCGAGAATGCCGCAGTCAAGGGTTCCTGCGCCGGAAGCAATCCCTACATGCGATTCTATTTCGAGGATGGCGATAACGTATACACCGTTCAGACCCAATTGCTTGGAAGCTACAATTTCGACAACGCCATGGCTGCTGTGGCTGTCGGTCAGCATTTTGGAGTTGACCTGTTCGATATCAAGGAGGCTCTGGAGGAATATGTACCCTCCAACAACCGTTCCCAATTCAAGAAGACCGAGCGCAACTCCCTCATTCTCGACTGCTATAATGCCAATCCGTCCTCGATGAAGGCTGCCCTCGATAATTTCGACCAGCTCAAGGCCGACAATAAGATGGTCATACTCGGCTCGATGAAAGAACTGGGAGTCGATTCTGAAAAGGAACATCGTCATATTGTCGAGCGACTCAAGAACTCAGGCTACAGCCGTATCATGCTGGTAGGTCCCGAGTTTGCCCAATTGGTCGAAGGGGTAGGGGAGATCAGCTGGTTTGGCGATAGCGCCATGCTGAAAGAGTCTCTCCAGCAGAATCCTGTATGCGGAGCCACTATCCTTGTCAAGGGCAGCAACAGCAATAAGCTCTGGACTTTGGAAGAACTTTTGTAAACGAAAATAAATCAAATTATTAATAAAATCATTCTACAATGAAGAAAACTCTTACCCTTTTGGCAATTGCTGCTCTTACCATGAGTGTCGCATTTGCACAGAACCATCACGGAGCAAAGGTTTTGCCTCAAGCCGCATCCGTAAAGTCTCCCGCTGAGTCCCTCATCTTCGGCCAGCAGTTAAAGTCTCAGGCCAAACATCACGACCGCCTTACCCGTTATGCTTCCGACGACGATTACGAGTCCTATACCTACACCTACAACGCTCAGGGTCAGGTAGGATGCATCTACACCGAGCAGGGCTACGACTTTGACCGCACCATGCTTTACGACTCTATCAAATACGATGCTCAGGGCCATCTTGTTCGCATCGACGGATGGCAATGGCACGAGAACCAGTGGAAGAATGTTTATTATATCGAATACACCTACAACGACCAGGATCTCGTTGCAACACGCAAGAACTACAACTTCTTTGGTGGCAACTATGAACTGGGTGGTACCTACTACTATTACTATAATGCAGCAGGCCAGATAACCCTCTCCAAACTCGATTTTGCTGGTGGCTGGTTTGACTCTACCCGTTACGAATATACCGATGGCAAACTTACCCGCCGTTGCTATACCTTTATCTTCAACCCCAGCTTCCCCTCTGGTCAGGTAACTCATTATTATTACGACAACCAGGGACACTTGACCCAGGCTGTAGACTCTGTTTCCGACGACCTCTATTTCTGGGAGTTCAACGGTCGCCAGGATTACACCTACGATGCCGACGGTAACGTAACTATCTTCTCTGAAAAGGATGCTAGCTTGCGCGAGCGTCAGCGTAGAGAATATGAGTTCGAGAGCCGACTCCTTGCCGACACCTATGTTCCTCACACCCCCGAACACGAGGACCCCAAGATCTACAACAACAAGAATACCTACCATACCGAGCATTTCTATGGTGTTGACGACAACTATGTTCTCCAGTACATTTGCGATTATTTCTACGAGTATGGCGATTTCAGCAGCATAGAGAATGCTTCTGTTGCTAACCTCAGCGTTTATCCCAATCCCGCTACCGACCGTCTCGTTGTTGCCGGCGAACAGGGCGATCGTATTGTTCGTCTCTTTGACCTCGGAGGCCGTTGTGTAAAGATGCAGCGTATGGAGAATAGCGATGTTACTATCGACCTCACCTCTCTCCAGGCTGGTACCTATGTCGTTCGCGTAGATGGCGCAAACACTCGTACCGCCAAGGTAGTGGTTCGCTAAACGATTGCTTCCCCTTAGGGAAGGAGAACCGATAATAAAAAGATACATCCCTCAACACATGGGGGATGTACCTTTTTTGACTCGTACAATTCTGGGGAAAGAAAGATTTCTTGTCTGTATTAGATAGGGACTATTATTGTGACAACTGTAATGTGAGATAGGATTAATAGTTCCTCTGAGAAGGACTAAAGAATTATGGATATCCTATTCCTTTTGAACAGACCATGTCACATGCTTCGATTTGCCGTCTATCCGTAGGGTATTTTCGTCTATAATCTCTATATTTGGGGTCTGTTTAGTCTTCTTTTGATCCAATATCTGTCGTCCGATGTTGTCGCAGATAATCGTAGTGGGTCTGTCTGTTTTGGAGGGAATGGAAATGTTGAAGCGAGTTATGCTTCCGCCTTTTCCCCATTCAATCTCCACAAGAATTCCGTCACGGGTTCTGATTACTCCGCTCTTACCTCCTGCTTCTTTCCACGATGTAGGAATTGCCGGAAGAAGATAGATGGTATCGTGATAGCCCTGAACCATCATCTCGGCTATGCCGGCCGTAGCCCCGAAGTTGCCGTCAATCTGGAATGGAGCATGAGAATCCCACAGGTTGTAGTAGACCCCGCCTCCGCCGATAGAGTGATGCCGAAGGGCAAGCTTTAGAATCTCGTGGGCATGATCTCCGTCGTGGGCTCTAGCCCAGAGGTTAATCTTCCATCCCATCGACCAACCCGTAGAGGCATCTCCACGTAGTTTTAAGGAATTGATTGCAGACTCGAAATAAGGCGAAGAAGGCGTAATCTGGTTGAATGGATAGAGCGCCATCAGATGAGAGAGATGTCTGTGTCCGTTTTCGCCCGTGTAATAGGGACTGTATTTCCATTCCCTCATAATGGGTGTGCCTGTTGTTATGCCATTGACGGTATCGCCCCATTTGCCGTCGTATTGCTCAATCTCAAGTCCCTTGTCCAGACGGTCATAGATAGATTCTAATGCTTTGAGTTCATCTTTTGAAAGCCCCTTTCTAAAGCGTGGCAGTTGACGGTGGGCCTCGAGGGTGTTGGCAAACAGTTCGGCAATCAATTGTTGGGCGTGGGCTACGCCATTCTCCTGAGGACCCTGTTCGGGAGAATATTCCAAAGGACATTCATAAGTGGAGTCTGCGGGATTGAATACCAGTCTCTGCATCCAGAACCGGCAGGCATCCGCCATGGCTGGGAGAGATTTTTTGAGGCTGGAAGATGTGGGATGGCTCAGATAATGCTGCCACAGATGAGTGCATAACCAGGCGTTGGCAACTACGTAATTGTGGGCAAAACTCCCCACGCCGCCATAGGGATTGTTCTCTGTATAGGTGGTCCATCCTACGCTTTGGCCGGCATCTCGGGCATATTGTTTCCATTGTTCCGATCTTGCCATTCTGCGTATATAGCGAATCAAAGGAAGGTTCAGCTCTTCGTTTGCAAAGCTGTTTGTGACGGGCCAGTAGTTCATCTGGAGGTTGATGTTGGCATGGTAGTCGCTATTCCAGGGCGGAGTACAGGAATGGTTCCATATGCCTTGAAGATTGGATGGCAGAGGGTCGGAAGGATGGTTGGATGCACAGGCCAGGTATCGTCCGTAGTGGTAATAGAGCATCTCCAGAGCCAAAGCCTGAGGCTCTGTTCCACAGACGCAATGGGCATAGGCACGTATCAGGCTGTCGGTTGGTATGTCGTATTGGATGCTGTCGCCCAAACTGAAACTCTCCGTAGCAATACCATACAAGCGCTTCCAGTCGTCTGTAGAATTTAAGTCATAGGGATTCTTCTGCTCATATTTATACCGTTTCTCTATGCATCTCTTAACCTTTTTCTCTACATCCTTGAGGTCTCCCTTGGAGAAGTTCTCTGCCTCGAGGTTATAGCTGGTCGTTCCGTAGAGATAGACGGTAACCGATTCTCCTCCGCTGACCGATATGCCGTCAGCATCGGTTGAAACGACACCCTCATCGCATACAACCTTGCATCTGGCTGCATAGAATATAGCAGGTAGCTGACCCTCAAAGTGGGCTTCTCCGTTCTCATAGGTAGTCTTGGCGTCAAGGCATTCTCCTGGAGTAAGTCTGAATCGGAGATTGAGAGCCTTGCCGGAACTGAAATAACGTACGACGATACAAGGTGTCTGTCCGCTGTAGATTGCTCTGTAATTGCGGTAGTGCTGGGTCGCGAGCCCCGTTCTGCTGTCTCTTGTCTTGAATTCCACCCATGCCGAGTTATTCTCAAAGTTGAGACCTCTTGTATATTCGTAGGCTGTATCGCCTTTTGATGGCGTATCAGTCATCTCCGCCGTAAGAACTCCGAAGTTGAGATAGCTGCCATATTGACGTCCGTTGTCGTGGGGCGTGCCGCTCCAGAGGGTCTTTTCGTTGAATTGAATCTCATCCACCCTAATGCCCCCATAGAGGCAGGCGCCCATACGGCCGTTGCCTATCGGAATGGCATATTCCATCCATGGGTCAGAGTAGGGAAGGTTGGGCAATTGCCTGTGCAGGTCGTCCCAGGCCACACGTGCTGGCTTGTCAAACCAGATAGTGTGTGTGTTGACCAGGTTCGAAGTCTTACCGATGACCGTATACTCTTTCCTCTCCTGGGCAAACGAGCAGAGGACGCATAACATGGCTACAAGAAACAGGAAGTTACGTTTCATAGGACGTTTTTGGCTTATTCTGGGCGGAAAAATCAAGGCGTCCTCAGTAATATGAGAACGCCTTAGTATGAAACCTGACGGGGAATAGAATTATTTTACGCTATTCTTAACTTCCTCTACAAAAGGTTTAGCGGGTTTGAAAGCGGGAATGTAGTGAGCGGGAACCACAACGGAGGTGTTTTTGGAGATGTTGCGGCCAATTTTCTCGGCTCTTTTCTTTACGATAAAGCTACCAAATCCACGGAGATAAACGTTCTCACCAGCGGACATGTTCTCTTTTACTACATTCATGAATTCCTCAATAATGGTCTGGATAGCAATCTTTTCGATGCCAGTCTTGCTAGCAATTTCGGAAACGATTTCAGCTTTGGTCATAACTTGATAATTTTGATATTAATGATATTATTTTTCAAAAATGAGAGTGCAAAAATACAAAAAAAAATGAAAATACAAGCAGTTGATTGAATTTTTTTTGCTTTTTCTCAACGAAATAGAAAATATTACGATACTTTTTTATCGATAAACAGCCGTTTCCCCCGTTCTTTCTCCCAGCTCTCCAAAGTATCTTCCTTCGGGCAAAGACTTGCCTTCATCGTCTCATCAATTCCTTCCAATAATAATATTTATTATGTTATTCAATAATAATTGTGTATTTTTGCAATCATAAACGTGGCGATATTAATAGGAATGATACTGATGTAAATTGTTGTAAAGTAAATTGCTATATAGTAAAAACTCATCGTAGATCAATCCGGTTATTTTGAAAGTCCGGCTCCTTGTTCCGTATTACTATCCGTTGCGTCCAAACCTTTTTGAACCTTATAAATATGCATCTCACACTTCTCCTTGTCTTTCTGCTTAGCGCAATCCTCATCTCCTTTCTCTGCTCCATACTGGAGTCCGTTCTGATGAGTACCCCTCTGTCGTATATCACCATGCGCGAAGAGGAGGGCTTTACCCCTGCAACCCGTTTTAAGGAATACAAACAGGACACTTCCCGTCCCATTGCCGCCATCCTTTCTCTCAACACCATAGCCAATACCATAGGCTCGGCAGGAGTAGGTATGCAGGTCAACTATGCCTTCGGCAACGAGTGGTTCGGCCTCTGTTCGGCCATCATGACCCTTCTGATTCTCGTCTGTTCAGAGATTATTCCCAAAACCATCGGTACAAACTACTGGAAGAGTCTCATGGGTTTTACCGTCAAGACTATCAGAATTCTGGTTGTTATAATGTATCCCTTTGTGCTGTTGGTCCAGGGACTGACCTATCTTGTAGCACCCAAAGAGCAGGAAGCCAGCGTCAGCCGCGAAGAAGTGTCGGCTATGGCTAATCTCAGCGAGGACGAAGGTGTGATTGACGAGGATGAAAACAAGATTATCCAGAACGTGATTAAGCTCGATGGAGTTAAGGCCTATGACGTTATGACTCCTCGTATTGTCTGCGCCACCGCTCCCGAGTCTATGACCTTACGCGAGTTCTACAGAAAAGAGGAATACAGCCATTTCTCGCGCATTCCTATCTACTCCCAGACACCTGAGAACATTACAGGATTCATCCTCCGTAGCGAAGCCCTCGAGGATTTGGCCGAGGATAAGTTCAACGAGAAACTGGGCTCTATCCGCCGCGATATACATCTCTTCAACGAAGAACAGTCTATAAGCGACATTTGGGAGCAGATGCTCAAGAACAAGGATCAGATTGCTATTATTGTCGACGAATATGGCTCATTCCAGGGTATTCTTACCCTCGAGGATATTATCGAGACAATCTTCGGGCTTGAGATTATTGACGAGAGCGATACCGTGAGCGACATGCAGCAGCTGGCCCGCGAGCGGTGGGAACGCCGCCAGAAGAAATACAAGAGTCTTCAGCTTCCCGAAGAGCCTGAGTCAGAAGCCTAGATAATACTCAATTTCCTATACGTCATAGGCGGCATCGGGCTATTCCTGATGCCGCTCTTTCTTAATGATGTACCGTCGTGCATAGAACCCCTTTTCAGTTTCATTTGGTAACGATGGCTGTGAAGGAAAAGGCGAGTCTGTCGGGACTCGCCTTTGGTTGTATTATTATGAAGAAAAATTATTCTCTTGATGGGCGATTAGAGTCTTGCCTCCAGGTCCTTGCGGATGTTGCGCAACTCGAGGGTGGCGGCGCTATTCCAGATACGTTTGCGCCAATAGTGGGTGTTGAGCAGCACATGGCGGAACCACTTGACCAGATAGCCCGAACAATAGGCCATAGCGAAAGGAATGTTGAAGGCTGCCAGGAACCACCAGAATCCGTTGATGCCAGGCAACAGGGTTCCCCACCATCCTCCTGCGGTACATCCCATAATGATGGAGAATACCAGAGTGTAGATGACCGAGAAGAAGAATCGAGCCCCGAAGTTGATAGAACTGCGGAACTGAGTGTCTTTGATGACTCTCTTGAAGATGAGGTGGGTGGGCAACAGGATGATAGGATAGCAGGCCAGACAGAAGAGTACAGACCAGAGCAGAGGCTTGTAGACTATTGCAGCCGTAACAACGGCTACAGCAAGAGCCAGTTCTATAGCATATTGATGCCATTTCCAATGACCGCTCTCCTGCTTGGGCGAGAGGTGAAGACGATGCAGTAGCTTCATGTAGAGCATAACGTCGTCGCGAACCATATTGAATGCGGGAGGATTCTCCTGCTCCATTTGGTCGAATCGGGCAGCAATCTTCTGGCGGGCTTCAAAGCGGTTGAATGGAGTTGCTATCTTGCCGTCGCGGCGCAACTGTTCGCGATTGAGGATAATGGTAAGCGTGTGGATAATCTTGTAGTTCTCCTTCGATTTGATATCGAACATCTGACCGCTCAGGGCTTCAGCCACGGTGTCGCGCATCTGGTTGAGGGCAACAGGTTCGTTCTCCTTGTAGGTCTCCATGAACTGCTGAACGTTGATGGGTTTTCCGATGTTCACACAGAGATTGGCGAAGGGACGTTCGTATTCGTCAAAGTCGATGCCGGTAGGCACGATATACAGAGGCTTGTCGCCCATGCGCAGCTGGGTCTCTCCGGCTATGCGGAACATGCCTTTAACCAGAGGCAGCAGCTGATGCTTGTCGTTGTGGCGGCCTTCAGCCATCATGCAGAAGGGGAATCCGTCCAGCACAACGGCACGGCTCTTTTCGAATATCTCGGCGTTCTTCGAGAGGCTCTCCTTGCCGTCGCGGATGCGGTAGACGGGCATTATTTTGAGGAAAAGCAGACATTTGCGGATAAAATCCTTCTTGAAGATGTCGGCTCGAGCCAGAAAGACGGGACTCTTCTTTGTAATATTGAGTACGGCAAGCGGTTCCATCAGAGCCTGCTGGTGACAGGGTGCCAGTATATAGCCCCCCTCTTTGGGAAGATTCTCTTTCCCTTTGACGGTAAAGGTCCGATAGTGGCACATAGCTCCAAATTGCACCAGAGGTCGGAAAAACCAATAGAAGAAGTTAAATTCTTGTACGCCTTTAGCCATTATTATTACAAATATTTCGTTATATTATCGTCAGAATCAATACAAAAATACAAACCTGCCCGTACGGACAAGGCGACTGCAAAGGTACAAAAAAACAATCTTATAGACAAATGAATTTCTTATTTTTAATAAATATTATTCTTTCAATGTCAAACTGTGAAGTATGAAGAAAAGTCCAGTGGACTTTTCGATAGCGAAGCATGAGAAGCCTCCAGTGGAGGGTTCGATAGCCGTAGGCGCACGCCCAGAGGGCGGCTATGGGAGAGCAAATAAAAAAAGCCTTGCTGAGACACCCCATATGTATTTTGATTTCAAATACAACGTATACCGTTCCTCCGTACATAGCCGTAAAGAAGAGCATCAGAGAAGCACTCCTAAAGGATGTGGCTACGACATAGGAGGAGTAAAAAACGAGAACGCTATAACTGAAGTATAACCGAAACTCTTTCTCGCTACCTATAGAAGTGGATAGAAAGGCGGCCGATAAAAGGTCGACCGTAGATCAATGGTAGTCGAACCCGGCCGAACCTAGGTCGAACCTAAGTCGAACCTAGGTCGAACCTAAGTCGAGCCTAGGCTGAATCTAGGCCGAATTCAAGTCAAATCCAAACTGAATCCAGATAAAAACGTACAGTAATGACATTTTTTTCTTCTTTTTTTGTAACATTTTTATCATTTTGCAGACATAAAAACAGTAAGTACACGTTAATTACCTGTAATAACCCGATTCTAACCACCTAAAGTGAATACCGAAGAATTCAAACGACTGGTCCCCGTCCTTCAGCCTCCCATGCAACGTATGGCGGAGCGTATGCTCGACTCCAAGGCAGACGCCAAGGACTTGGTACAGGATCTTATGATAGAACTGTGGCAACAGCGCCATAGGCTAAGCAAGGTGGCGAACTTAGAAGGTTATTGCGTCAGAATGGTTCAGTTCAAGAGTATTGACTTGCTCAAGAGTCGACCTGCTTTGCAGGGACTGAGCGAGATTGCAGATGATTCTGACAGCGACACAGAAGGAAGGGAATATCTGTTTGAAGAGCTCCAACGGAGGATATCCGACCTGCCCGAGGAAGAACGCCAGCTATTGAAGATGCGCTATTGGGAACATACTTCGGGAAGAGAAATGAGCCGTCGGCTTGATATCAGCGAGGGTAATGTGCGTGTACGTCTCAACCGTGTTATCAGCAAGCTGAGAGACGGGTTCTCTTCTGAAACCCCAAAAAATAATACCAATATGAAAAAGACTTTGATGATTTTTATTCTCAGTATGCTGACAGTTGTCAGCCTTAAGGCTCAGGAACCCCGGGTATGGGAGGTCGGGAAACAGAAAGACTCTTTGCGACATTCAATAAGTTTGATGTATAGCCCATGTTTCTATATATACCATACTTCGCCCGTGTATGGAATAGACTATGGGTTCAAACTCGGCAATCGTTGGGAACTGACTGCCTCTGTAGAGGCTAACCAATGCCTCTATACAGTACCGGCAGACCCTGCTAGTAGTTGGGAAATACACTATTCTCCAGACGGTCAGGTGCTATACTCCGGACCAGGCCTGGATTATGAAACAGCAGCTAATCTGTATTTTCTTGGTGGCTTAAGATTTCATTTGCTCAAAAAGCCGAACATCAGCAAGCTAGATCCCTATTTGGGATTAAGCTTTGGAGGTGTGTTCCATACTTTCACGGATTATTATCTGATCAGCGATCGCGAGGGCTGCATCAAAAGATACGAGATTACTCCGTTTGTTGGATTCACTCAGCGCCTGAATGCAGGATTACAATATCGATTCTCGAATCATTGGTCTGCTGTGGGTGAACTTTCAATGACTACTTGTACGGTCTTGATTTCTGAATCCCAGGTTGGTTCGATTTTAAGTGGTGGCCTTCAGGGGTTTTTTACGGGTAGACTGGGTATAAACTACAGATTTTAAAATGGATTGTTTTACCAATATTACTATTTTCGTATTATGAAAGATATAGAACGAGAAGACCAACAGATGCAGGCGGAGATTCTGGAAAGAATAGATACGCTCCATGCTGCATTAGTGCGTCGTCGCCGAGGATGGGTAGGCGGAGTGTCCCTTGTGGCGGTAGTCGCATCCGTATGGTTATGGCCTTCGGGAAGCAACTACTTGACGGAACCCCAACCTGTGATAGTAGCTCAGCAAGAAAATGTGCATGTGGATCGTATGTCAGCCAATACGAAGATTGTTTCTCGAAAAGACAGAATCGTTAATTTGGAGCAAACCTCTCATTCCGATATCCATACTTTAGAGTTGACATCAGAGGCCGAAGAAGAACCTCAGATAATAGCCGAAGAACAGATTCAACAATCCGTTGAAGTGGAAGAAGTGCAGGCTCTTCCCCTGGTTGAGGAACCTCAGTTGTATGCAGCAGTCGTCGAGTCTGATGAGCCTTCCGAACCCGAGAGTGATGAGACTGCAGTTTGTGTCTTTCAGGCCAGCAAACGTAGTGGCGGCTTGAGGCTTCATTTCGGTTCTGTTGCCGACCCCAATACCGAAGGTGGTAATTTTTCAATTAGAGTCAAATAACCATAAAACGAATAAATTATGAGACGATATGTTCTCTTTCTGTTTCTGTTGATAAGCTGTACCTCATGGGCGCAGCAACGTACAACATTCTTCTTGGATAAGGACTACGACCAGATTGTAGTCGATGAGGGCTGGGATGCCCACCTGATTCAGACGGCAGAATACAACAACCTGTTGCTCCGCCGTTCGGAGGAATATGATCCGGAAGTCAATCAATGCGTACTTAAAAGCCTGAACCGGATTGAAGTGTGCATCCCCGGCGGGGTGAAATCTTCCGATGTCTTCATACTTAAAAACGGAGTACTCCGCTTGAAGAAGAACGCCTCGTTACCGCAAGGTACCAGGGTTGATATCTTCACAGCACAGCGTATCAGCCGCATAGAACTCCGTCCCCGTGCTAAGCTCACCTCAAGCCGTCTTGAAGGCTATGGCGAACTTATGATAGCTCAAAGAGAGCAGAGTCGACTGGTGGTCGACACGCTGGCTTCGTCATCGCTGTTTTTGGGATTTCTGGGTGATAGTTGCTACCTTGACTGCAAGCAGATAGAAGTCGACCAGCTGCTTACCGACTTGAATCAGGGAACGTGCTACGGACAGTTGCCCATCAAACGAGAAGGTATCGACCGTAGCGTAGTAAAATCCTATCATGGTCCGATGTCAAGAATTTTGCCCGTATGGACCGAGGCCCCCAACGTAAGGTTCGACGACCGTTTCTCTCTCCATATAGGGGCTGGCGCGAGGGTACTGTACAATCTGGCAAACAACGAGGTCTTCAATATCACAAACACAGCCTATTTCAATAGACGTTTTAATTTGAGTGCTTCGGTTTATGGCAAGTGGAAATTCAACCGTTGCTGGGATATTAAAACCGGATTGCAGTTCGACGCATACTATACCCCCTTTTATTCTATGAATTCCGAGTACTTCGGAGAGACAGAATCTTATTCTTATGTCAGAAAAAGGATCAACATGCAATTTGCATTTGGTGTGCCTATGAGTGTGACCTACCATCCTTCCTATCACAAACCAGAGGCCCTCGGTATTAATTTCGAACTTCTTCCAAGCATAATCAGTCTCAGCGACTACACGTTGTATACCGACACGGAATCTATAGGTCATAACGACAGTTTCTCCAATCCTTTCAGACTAGAGCTTCGCGTGGGTGTAGAGAGCAATGTGCTGGGTATATTCCATGGTCTGCATTTCTTTGTCAACCTGTTGCCTACCTATGTCAATGTGCCCAATGCCAATCGTTACCGTGAGTTTGGCATAGGAATATCGTTCTAGGAACAGGGAAAGCCGTACGTTCTTCGGGTGCTATTTCTCTTTGATATCGATAATCGGTTCGTTGAATGTACCGTCTTTGAAAAAGTCCCTTCCCACAAAGCAATTCCTCATGGTTGCTTTCAGAGGGGACTGATTTTCTGGCCTGATGACAACATGCGATTTCCTGACCAGTTTGGAGATTCCTGGCATGAAATCAACAATCAGATAATTGTCCCTGACGGTTCTCTTGTTGTCCAGAATGAACCATGCGTCGATCTCGCCCTCTATTTGAGCCCGGCAACGGGAGGGTATGGATAGCGTCGAATCGTTGTCGGCATAGTCCACGTAGATCCTTCTGTTGAGCTTTTTCCGTGTGTCAGATTCCAGAGAAAGAGCCTCATTCAAGTTTATCACGATTGTATCCTCAGTATTGTTCGTTACAGAGCACACAAAACGCAGATGTGGCCCGTAGGCAAAATCTTCAATCCAGATATCGTTCCGGCTTATCCATAAAACCTTTTCCACGATGAGGCTGTCGACGGTCAGGGAGATTTGAGCCGAAACCTTCATCGGAACAAAGGCTGAAAGCAACAGCAGCAGAAGGAGTTTGTTTTTCATCATTCGTATAAATGTAGTATAAGTCTGAATCGTTTTTCTTTCTTTAGGCCAAAAACCACATCCTTCGGTCGGCTACGACTGAGGGAGATTATGCTCGTAGACAAAACCGATATACAGATCGGCTTTCTGCCGTTCCGAGGTTTTTTTAATCCGCTGTATATTGTTCCGGGCCAGCTCCAAGCTATATTCAAAGTACCCTCTAGTCCCTCTTTCCGCCTCCTTATTGCTGTCGCACGACCATGCCAGATAGAAATATTCGCCGATAGAGAACCCCGATTTGCATTTGCAATACACGTCTCCGCCGATAATTGAAACCAGTTCTTCTTCCGCTAGATCAACAAAGCGAAGCGACTGCTCAAGGTCCAATACATAAGTCTCCAGACCGCCCTCTTCATGATAAGGGCATCCGTTCTCTAAAAGAAACTGAGCGATTCTGTTCATAGCGACAATTCATCAGGCGGTTTTCGGAATGCAAAAATACTAAAAACAATTTGTTCCTCCGGTACTTTCTTCGTATTTTTTAGGGGGATTTCTGTATGAAATTCATAATGATATATTATCCAGCCTGTTGGCTTGGGTTATAAGATTACGGGTATAAAGCCTTTAGAGTGTGACGGCACATATAGATTTCTCGCGGGTCGAAAAAGAATTTGCCTGTTTTCATTTGCGAAGAAACACTTTGGACGATGGTTTCGGTTGCAAAAAGGAGAGGACGAAGACGTTGCCGATAGGCAAAAAATCATCCGAAGACACCCCAAATCAAAGGCGACCCCCCAAAAATGCCAATGATGACTCAGGCGGGGCACTTGAGGTACCCCGCCTGAGATTTAAAAGTCTGCTACAGGTTTGAGGAACGAGAGCAGATTTGATAACGTATTATCTTGACGGGCGTGGTCGTGGTTTTACGACCTCTCTTTCAAGATCCATCTGTCCGAAACGGAAAGTCAGTCCAAGGCTGACGTATCGGCTTTGCTGTTTGAGACAGGTGCTGCTGATCAGATAGGGGTTCGAATTGGCTGTCATCCAGTTGTTCCAGTCGAAAATGTCGTTGATGCTGAGATTGACACTTAGCAACCTATGGAAGAGGTCGGCATTCAGTCCCAGGTCGACACCCTTCCTGGACAAGGAGGCGGTAAGCATGTTTTGGGTGGGACTGCTGTAATAGGCGTTGCCGAAAATCTGGACGGTATTCCTCACCTTCATCCACACGTTGAGACGGAACGAATAGCAGAACATGCCGTTGCTGTAGGCTGGGCCCTCTCTGTAATTAAGCTGCAGATAGTCGTAGAAGAGGCTGCCGTTCAGGCGGACATTGAGGTAGGCGTTGGGACGGTAGACGAGATGGATGTCGGCTCCTCCGTTCCATGCGTTGCCGATGTTGACAGGCTGGCTGAAGGCTACAACACGATGGAACATCTGGTTGTCGAACACTACGTCGGTGAGCAATCCCTGATGGTTGGTCTGGGCCAGATAGAATGCGTTGATTCCGACAGACCCAAGTCCGTCTTTATACTTGTCCCACTTGAGTTCAAAGTGGTGGTGGGATCCGTTCTTCAATAGAGGGTTCCCTACCGAAAATCCGTCAAGATTATAGACCCTTCTGGAGCTATAGCTCCTCACTTCGGGAGCGGAAACCCGTCGGGAATAACCTAGAGCAAATGTCTGATGTCTGGGCGACGACCAGGTGAGGTGGAGGGAGGGGGTTAAATAGCGGTTTGAATGGCTGAAATTGTGTTCGGGAGCATCGGGATAGTTGTAGCTACCCGTTTCGAGATTGCCGCGCAGACCTCCTTTTATCGTCAGCCTTCCCCATCTGTGGAGCAGACTGGCGTAGACCGATACCGAAGAAGAGGAGGAGAGCGTTTCGCTACTGAGCCATCCGCAATGGGCCCGAAGGTTATCGGAGATCGTATCGGTCGTAACGAGGGTATTGGCGTGGCTTAGGCTGGCTTCGAGTCCGGCCTCGAACTCGTTGGAGAAGAGCGTCGTGACCGAGTCGCGGACTCCAAAGGGCTTCAGATAGGTGGCCTCCAAGGCATGAAACCATTCTTTTTCGCTATGCAACTGGTTGTAGGCGACGGAGTTTGCCGTAAGGTTCTGATACTGTCGCATGCAGTAGATGGCGCTATCGCGGTTCCAGAGACTCCCATAATAGCCGAGCATAAGCATATGTCCCGTGCTGTCGTCGAACGATTTCTCGAACCAGATGCCATCCAGAAATCCCCCGCCGGGTCTGTTGCCATAGGGTTTTGACGAACGCTCCGTAAAGGAGTGGTCGCCGGGCTGATATCGGTATTCGATGCGGTTAGTCGATAGGGTGGCATCCCATCGGGTCCAGGAAGGCATTACCGAAGCCCAAAGGTAGCAGGCGGTTCTGCTGTCGGGGTGGAACGCAATATCGGCCGAGAAAAGAGTTCCGAGACTTCTTTCGGTCGAGTGGCGTCTATAGTTATCCGTACGTGCGGTATCGCCGTTGATGTCCAGTAGGGCGTCGGAGCCTGTCAGCAAGGATGTCTCCCTCATAAAGGCCGTGTTGGCATAGAGGTCGATTTCCCATTTCGGATTGCTGAAGATATAGGAAATCCAAGGCGTGAGCTCAGGCTTGGTGCTGCTGTTGATTCCGAAGGTCAGAAACTGGTCGTGCCGTCCGGTCTCGAGGGTAACAATATTCACTACCGGCCGTCCTCCCCCATAGCGGGCCGAAGGGTTGGTTATTACCTCTATCTGCTTTATGGCATTGGCCGGCATGGTCTTGAAATATTGTTTGAGCGATTCCTGGTTCATACGGCTCTCACGCCCGTTAATCCAGATGCTAACCTCTTGCGTGCCGCGCAAACGGATGTTACCTTCGGCGTCGACTTCGATTCCGGGCGCGTTTTGCAAGGCATCGATGGCTGTCCCGTTCTGGATGGAAGGATCGTCCGAGGTGTTGTAGATATTTTTCTCGCCATCCATGGTAAAAACAGGTCGGGCGGCTGTTATCTGTACTTCGCTAAGCTGACTGCCACCCGATAGCCTGATGGTGAACGGTTCGGGGTCGTCAGTCAGGTCAATGGTATTATTGTATGTCTGGTAGCCGACCATAGTGACGCGAAGGAGATAGGATCCCGAGGCAACATCGCCGATTGTGAAAAATCCGTTAAGGTCGGTTGATTTGCCCCGATAGAACAGGGTGTCGCCTTTTGTATAAAGAGCTACATTGGCAAAGGGGAGGGGTTCGAGGGTCTGTCCGTCGATGACTTTCCCTCCTATTGTGCGGTTCTGGCCCCATAGGCTAGCGGCCAGAGAAACGAGAAGTATTGTGATGATATATTGCTTCATTTCTGAATAAGTTGAAAGGTTGATAAAATGATACTACATGCCAGTCTCACTTCGACGGAGAGGGGCATACTAGTGAAATGCCCGGTCTTCTGCGAAGCGGCAGGGAAATAATAGAAAAGGAGTAGTCTTATCAGCCTACAACGGGAGGAGCGCGAAGGGGAAGGCTGATGGGACAGACAACACCCTCGGATGCCTCATCTTCTATCAGCCAGTCTATATGATGAACAGGCAGGTCGGGACTGAAGTCGGTCTCGGCCACCAGCATATTGATAAATGGCGAATGTATCAGGATATCGAAATTCTCGTCGTCCTCAAATTCGCAGCTGGAAACATTATAGGAGAGATCCGTGCTGTCGGAAACCCAATGCCATCCCTCAGCAACTCCGAGAATAAGAGTTGCTACAAAAAGAAGTAGCGATTTCCTGAGTTGTTTCATTATGGTCTGTATTCTCCTATAGCTGTTGTTATCAAAATAACCTGTTTAAATAATTTATTTATGTTGAATTTCCTTCAGTATAAGTTGAGAGAGTTAGTGGAATTTTGTGCTCTTGGTGATAAGAATCAATCAGATACAAAATTTATTATCGTCCACTACCTGAATGCAAAGATACGAATAATGAAGCAAATGGGGAAAATATTTTATAGTACTCCCCGTTTTTAAACAATTTATACAATGGTTTAATTTGTGTTAGGCATACAAAAGTGATGACTTTGAATCGTTCGGCGAGTTCTGCCGTTGTCTCGATTTCCTTGATTGCCTCGATGGCAACTTTGGCCTTGAAGGTTGGTGCGAACTATGGTCAAGAGCTCCTTTGTGTAAAAAAGATTCAGCGAACAGTTTGCTCATTCTAGATCAGTACTGATTTCGTTGTGGCGGACCTATGTCTATATGCTTTCCGTACCCCCGGGGGTACAGGCAGTGTACAGGCAGTGTACAGGCACTATAGAACCAGTCTTTATTGAGGGAACATATAAAACGCATCTTTTTCATAACAATTTTTCTTTAAGAATACGAGTGCAAAAATATAGGTAACCTCTAAAAATTAATTTACTGACAATGAAATAAATATATAGATTTTCCGTTATTATTATGTACTTAATCACGAAACCTATGGCAAAATACAAGAGACTCGGGTCAGTCACCTTGTTTGACACGCAAAATACGAAGGAAAATCTCTCCGCACTGGGTAATCCGCTTGAAAGATTATCACAAGTGATTGACTTTGAAATGTTCCGCAATGCATTAGAAGACGTGTTCGAGAACAAAAAGAAAAAGAACAATGCAGGCGCCAAGCCATACGACGTAGTGATGATGTTCATGCAGTGTGCATGCTCGATTCTCCGTTCCGGTCTCGAAAGCAAGCATTCGGACACTCCACTACGAATCGTTCAAGGTGATGGTTATCAAGCATTACTATAATTTGAGCGACCATCAGGTCCAATACCAGATTACAGACCGCCAGAGTTTCAAAGATTTCCTCGGACTCGCTTCTGGAGATAAGGTGCCCGACGAGAAGACGATCTGGGCGTTCTCGGAAAAGATGGCGAAGTCGGGACTGTCAGAGAAACTATTTCAGCAGCTTGTGGACGAACTCAACTCGAAGGGGCTGATATTCAATGAAGGTCAGATTATTGATGCCAGCTTTGTGCTGGCTCCCAAGCAGCATAATTCCAGAGACGAGAATAAGGATATGAAGAAGATTCAGTGAATCTTCGATAGCGAAGCGGAGAATCCAAATGGCAACGGAGGCGATTTGTGGAACGACAATTCCAACAAGAAGAAACAGAAGGATATAGATGCCAGATGGACTCAGAAAGGCGGGCAGAACTACTTTGGATATAAAAACCACATAAAGATGGACAAAGTAGGCAAATTCATCAAGAAATGCCTGGCCTCCGCAGCTTCGCTGCATGATTCTCAGGCATTAGACTATCTGCTGGACGAGTCGGATCAGGGTCAATCGATTTATGCGGATTCGGCCTATGTCGGACAATGCAACATATTGGCGAAATGGGATATGATAGATGAAATCTGCGAAAAGGGATACAGGAACCACCCGTTGACAGAAGAACAGAAAGAATCAAACCGAAAGAAGTCATCCATCCGTAGCCGAGTGGAACATGTGTTTGGCTTTGAGGAATGTGAAGATAGCCAGTGGCTGTCGATAGTGGTCCCGTAGGGATTGCAAGCGGAGCGCAGCAAAACGGAGAATACCTAGGCTCACGACAAGGACTATCGGATTTGTGAGAGCGAAGTCCGCAATCTTTCTCAAAAATATGATCTATAATTTCTTCTGGTTAGAACAGATAACACGCTTGGGAATCAACTAACGACCAAGTTCTTGGAATAGCATTTATGTGTAACATACTGATAATCACCCCTCTCATAGAAACACAATAAGAAAAATGTAGAAAATAATATTGATATAGAAATATTTTTTGTAACTTTGCAGACTGAAATTAGGTGCGAAGCGGCTAAACAAG